>JBLICT010000126.1:0-8747 GCA_047632415.1 Maribacter sp. | reverse complement strand
AAAAAGACCAAAGTCAAGTGTGAATGCATGTAGCTTTTATTAATTTGCAAATCTTTAGATTTATTTAGATGACATTATATCCGGTAGAAACTGGGAATTTTAAATTAGATGGTGGTGCTATGTTCGGCGTGGTTCCCAAAACTATTTGGCAACGCACAAATCCGGCGGATGCCAATAACCTTATAGACATTGCGGCCAGAAGTCTTTTGATAGAAGATGGCGACCGGCTTACCCTAATAGACACTGGCTTAGGGAACAAACAATCCGACAAGTTTTTTGGGTATTACCACTTATGGGGCGAATACAATTTGGATTCCTCCTTGGCGGCACATGGTTTTCATAGAGACGATATCACGGATGTTTTTATGACCCATTTGCATTTTGATCATTGTGGCGGATGTATACAATGGAACAAAAATCGCACAGGATATGAGCCCGCTTTTAAAAATACCAAATTTTGGACGAACGAGGATCATTGGAAATGGGCAACGGAACCCAACCCTAGGGAAAAAGCTTCGTTCCTAACCGAAAACCTGCTCCCCATGCAAGAAAGTGGCCAGCTGCACTTTTTGCCCATAAACCAACTTCCTTATATGGAAACTTCTGGGTTGGGTTTTGGAATCCACTTTGTAGACGGACATACGGACAAACAGATGCTTCCCCAAATTAGATATAAGGGCAAAACAATCGTTTTTGTAGCTGATTTAATCCCTACGGTAGGGCATATTCCGTTGGTTTATGTCATAGGCTACGATACCCGACCGTTAATTACCATCAAGGAAAAAGAAACCTTTTTAAACTTTGCTGCAGACAACGAAATCTATCTCTGTTTTGAACATGACGCCCATAACCAATTATGCACCGTAAAACACACCGAAAAAGGAGTGCGTTTAGATACCATTTACACTTTTGATGAACTCTTTAATTAATATATTTGTTAGCGACGTTTTGCAAACTACATGAAACAAAAATTTACACAAAAAAATTAAAACACATTTCCCTTAACACTAATAATTAAAATATGACCCGTACTATTTCCAAATCTGTTTTTCTTCTTTCGCTACTTACCCTAGTAGGATGCGGAAGCACAGGAGGATTAATCCTTACCCCCGTTGCGAACATAGACACAACACCTTTAAAAATTTCAGACCTTACCACCTCCGAGAAAAAGAATTGGGGACATTTAGACTTAGTTTCAGACACCATTCCGGGTATGAGTGTTGACAAGGCCTATTCGGATATCATTAAAAATAAAAAAGGAAAGCAAGTTATCGTAGCCGTTTTGGATTCCGGTATGGATTTAAGCCACGAGGACCTGGACGATGTACTTTGGACCAACAAAGGTGAAAGACCGGGAAATAACAAAGATGATGACGGCAATGGATATGTAGATGATATTCATGGTTATAATTTCTTGGGCGAATCCTACAATGAACAATTGGAATATGTTCGTATGCTTCGACTCAATATCGGAGACCAGGCTACTTTAGCAAAAGCAAAGACCCAACTGGACGAAAAGTATCAAGAAGCCTTGCAAAACAAACAACGGTATGAGCAGATTGTGCAAGCGGTAAAAGATGCGGATGTTGCCGTTAAGAAACAACTGGGAAAGGACAGCTATACTAAAAAAGAGGTGGCGGCCATAGAAACTACAGATGAAGGCATGCTTAGAAATAAAGCCATTTTAGCTCAGATGTTCGGTATAAAAGATACCATTCCAGAAGTTTTAGAAGAACTAGGAGATGGTATTAAATATTTTACCGGTCAATTAAACTACAACCTTAACAAAGATTTTAACGGCAGAACAATCGTTGGTGACGACCCCTATGATTTAAACAATATGGGTTACGGAAACGGAAACCCGAACAATCGCGAAGATGACGAAAGCCATGGAACACATGTTGCAGGAATAATTGCTGCCGAAAGAAATAACGGCAAAGGTGCCAACGGAGTAGCCAATAATGTTGCTATTATGAGTATCCGCGCCGTACCTAATGGAGATGAATACGATAAGGATATTGCTTTGGGAATACGCTATGCCGTAGACAATGGTGCTAAAGTCATTAACGGTAGTTTTGGAAAATCCTTCTCCCCAAATGCTGAATGGGTACATGATGCTCTAAAATATGCGGCAGAAAAAGATGTTCTTTTTGTGCATGCTGCAGGTAATGACGGGGCAAATCTGGATGACCCTGCCAACCCTAACTTTCCAAACGATCAGATAAATAACGGTGCTGAATTCTCAGACAATGTAATTACGGTTGGTGCCTTGGACCCAAAATATGGCTCGGAGCTTTTGGCTTCCTATTCTAACTATGGTAAAATAAATGTAGATGTATTTGCGCCCGGAACGGATATCTATTCTAGCTACCCGAACAACGAATATGAGTATTCTCCAGGTACTTCTATGGCTGCCCCTGCAGTTGCAGGTGTTGCTGCCCTACTATTTTCTCAGTATCCCAGTTTAACAGCGTCACAGGTTAAGAAAATTATTTTACAATCAGGATTGCCAATCAAAGCAAAAGTGGTCTTGGGTGGCGATAATTCTAAAAGTGCTACACTACAGTCTATATCCGTATCCGGTAAAATTGTAAACGCTTACAATGCCTTAATTATGGGGTCAAAAGTAGCCAACGGCACATTACAACTTTAATTATAAAACGATGAAAAAGATGCGATTATTAGTAACGATACTCCTAGTTCAGGGATTTGTTTTTTCGACCTTGGCGCAAAACACAACCTCCTATTGGCAGCAACATGTAGATTACACCATGGAAGTGGACATGGATGTAGAAAACTATCAATACACAGGTACCCAAAAATTAGTCTACACCAACAATTCGCCAGAGGAATTAAACAGGGTCTACTACCATTTATATTTTAACGCCTTTCAGCCTGATAGCGAAATGGACGTGCGATTGCAAAGTATTTCTGATCCGGATAGTAGAATGATGACCGAAGATAAAAAGAGTCGAATTTCTATATTGTCCGAAACCGAAATGGGCTACCTACGCGCAGAGAGTTTAACGCAGGATGGGCAAAACGTAAGCTTTAGCGAAGAAGGAACCATACTTGTAGTAGATTTGGCAAAACCAATTGCCCCTGGTGCCAAAACCACTTTCGATATGCGGTTTAAAGGTCAAGTGCCTCTTCAAATTAGAAGGTCTGGTCGTAATAACGGGGAAGGTGTTGCCCTTTCCATGGCCCAATGGTACCCAAAATTGGCAGAGTACGATTTTGAAGGCTGGCATGCCGACCCATACATAGCGCGTGAGTTTCAAAGCGTTTGGGGAGATTTTGACGTAAAACTTACCATTGATAAAAATTATACTGTTGGCGGTACAGGATATTTACAAAATCCACAAGAAATTGGTCATGGTTACGAAGCTGCTGGAACCAAAGTGAAAAAGCAAAAAGGGAAAACGTTGACTTGGCATTTTAAAGCGCCAATGGTTCATGATTTTATGTGGGCCGCAGATTCAGAATACCTTCACGATACCTTACAAATGGAGAACGGTCCTACCTTACACTTTTTGTATAAAGACAACCCAGAAATTCTAGAAAACTGGAAAAACCTGCAGCCAAAAACGGCTGCAGCTATGGAGTTTTTTAATAAAGCTGTTGGCGAATACCCGTATGAGCAGTACTCGGTTATCCAAGGTGGTGATGGCGGAATGGAATATGGCATGAGTACCTTGATTACCGGAGAGCGAAAATTCAATAGCCTAGTTGGTGTAATGGCGCACGAATTGGCGCATTCCTGGTTTCAGTTTGTTCTAGCCACGAACGAGGCTAAGCACGAATGGATGGACGAAGGCTTTACTTCCTTCATTTCAAGCCTATGCATGAACGAGATTATGGAGCAGGGCAAAGACAACCCTTTTGAAGGTTCCTATAGAGGATATTTTAATTTAGTAGCTTCCGGAAAAGAGCAACCACAGAGCACCCACGCGGATCGCTACAATGTTAATTTTGCCTATGGCGTTGCCGCGTATAGCAAAGGCGCTATCTTTTTGTCGCAACTAGGCTATGTTATTGGTCAAGATAAATTAATGGAAACTTTAAAAAAGTACTATGCCGATTTTAAATTCAAGCATCCTGTACCCAATGATATAAAACGTAGTGCGGAAAAAGTATCCAGTATGGAATTGGATTGGTATCTAATGGACTGGACCCAGACCACCAACACCATTGACTATGGTATAAAAGAAGTTGTTGGTGAAGGCTCAGAAACCACAATAACCCTCGAGCGCATTGGTCTAATGCCTATGCCTATGGATATTCTTGTGGTCTATGCGGATGATACAAGAGAAACCTTTTACGCGCCCTTACGTATGATGCGTGGCGAAAAGGACAACCCTTACCCTGCCATTACTCGCACAATATTGGAAGATTGGCCTTGGACGAACCCAAGTTACTCTTTTAGTATTGGCAAGCCTGTATCTGATATAAAAGCTGTCGTTATAGATCCATCCTTATTGATGGCAGATGTAAATGCAGAGAATAACGTTTGGCAGACGGCGGAGTAACCGTTATTTAAACTGCACAAGTGTATTTGTGTTATTCATTCTTCTTTAAGAAAATAAGATAAAACAAGAATCAAAAGCTTTGATGGAGTGTTAATCCAAAAGAATCTTACCTATCACTTGCGATAGCTGAGACATTCAGACAAAGCTTTTGATTTGATGTGCTAAAAACCACGAACCCCCTACTCCCGATACCAAAGCTCATCGCGGTACATGACATTTTTCGCTGTCAACTCCCTATTGTGCATCAACACATGGGTGTCGTCTTTGTCCTGCGAACGGTAGCCTAACAAATGAAAAAAAGACTTTGCAAAAAGGCGGGCAACGGAAAGATTGACCAAAAGCGCTTTTTTTTCAGTACTGTGCCATGATATCCCTGGTAAATAAACCAATAGGCGGTCAAACTTTATTTTTCGTAAAACTATGGACCACGCCAAAGCCCACTTCGAGATTTTATCAATCAGAAAAAATCCTTCTCCGCCTTGTTCTTGATATAAGGGCATAAACAAAATCGATTTTTTTTGTGCTTGTACTTTCTTTTCATTTTGCCAAGCCAAAAGCCTGCCTTTGGACACGTTCTGAAAATTCTTGAAACCAGGAAGCTTCGTGAACGCATCGTGCGGATGTAATACATGGCGATAGACCACTTCATAGAAATCGCTATTGTTCAATGCTGATTCGCTCAGTTGCCGATATGCCCGTTCAAAATCGGGAACATTTACTTTTTGTAAAATACCGGCAAAAACCAATGTGAGCCAGAAAAAAGCGACGTTATTGGCTATAGCAACCTTCTCATCATGCCGACCAGATTCAAAGCCCAAGGATACATATCCCAGTTGGTTCATGCGGCTTAAAAGCGGTCCCGCCAAATACTCTTCTATTCCTAAAATAATAGGCACTGGAAATTGTTGTGAAAACTTGCGGTTAATCAAGGCGTCATTGATGGTAATAAAGGGCAAGGTTTTGCTGCTGGTAGTATGAAAATCAATAAAATAAAATGGTGGAGCCTGATTTTGCAAAAGCGCCACAAGGGTCTGCTTAAGGTCAAGCAACTCCCATTCCTCCGGCCCAAGAATTGAACGGGGTTTTTTTTCGATTTGCTCTATTTGTGCTTCGGACCAAAGGCGATTCAAATCATTCTCAATGTAGCGTTTCTTTTGGAGCAGGGCAGGCATATTTCCCCGTATACCAAAAATTGCTCCTTTTATTTCCAGCGGTGCTTCGTACAAACACGTAAAAACCTGTTCCAAGGCTTTTACCCCTGCTGGTTCGTTTCCGTGAATGCCGCCAAAGAAAACTACGGTAGGGCCGTTTGTTTTTCCTTCCAATTGACCGATAAACCTTGTGGTTTTTGAAACTTGCATTGATTTTTCCAATGATTATATTTTAAAGGTCTTTGGCTGTAATGATTCCCCTCAATGTCTTACCTGCCAGCACCGGAAGGCAATTGATTTTATTTGTGTTCATAATTTCTTTGGCCTCCCTTAGCGTGGTATCTTCAGAAACGGTAATCAGCTCAGTACGCATCAAATCAGACGCGCAACTTTGTAGCCTAACGGAATCGTCGGCATAGTTCTGAACATCGGTCCATGTCAACAATCCGGTTAATTCGGTCTGGTCGTTGACGATGGGTAGGTGGTGTATATTTTTCCACTCCATCATTTTTAGAACCAAAGCGGCACTATCATTTTCTTCTGCGGTAATGACTTTGGTATTCATAAACAGGCGTACTGTTTTTTCTATCTCCTCCGTCTCATATTCGTGTCTACTTGCCAATTGCCATTCATCTATAGTGTACCCTTTTCGTTCGTTTTCGTGCATACTTGCGGTTAGTATACGTAATGCTTCGGGCGTCTTATGCTCTTTTTTTAAGGCCCTTAGGCTTTCAACCATCCACCGGGCACCGTTTCTTCCCTTAATCCTGTTCTCGATGATTCTTAAATAATGCTCTACGTCTTTTGGCACCACCTTCATGGCGTAGAGTCCTTTATGGGCCATAGGAAGCAGTTCGTCAAGTAGTAGCTCTTTATAAGGAATCATCTTGCCCCTCCAATAAAACTGTACTGCGCTACCATATCTCGCAGCGTTGTAGAAGTTGCTTTTGACATCTCTGAAGTCCATCTTTTTATGGACGTTTTCATACGCCTTGGTCCGTCCGCGCATGAGGCCTGCCCAAAACATAAAATTTGCAATTTCATCATCAGTGGTCGGCCCCGCCGGAAGGTATCGGTTCTCAATCCGTACATGGGGTTTTTGAGCTGTAATGCCATAACATAACCTATTCCATTTATAGACCGTGCCATTATGGAGTTGCAAGGCTTTTAGCTTGGGAATTATTCCGCGTTCCAGTTCGTGTAAACTGTTCGCGGTCAGTTCCGTTGTAATCAAACTTGAGAAATTCACCACACTATCACGATAAAAATCGACAATAGTTCCCTGCACCCAATCTTTTCCAAAACCTACCCTCGCATCGTACTCATTGGGCAGATATGCACTTGCCCTAGTGTCCACACTCTGTGTAAAGAGGGCGATACGCGATTCTTGCCATAACTCCCTACCTATCAGCACGGGTGAATTGGCGCAAACGGAAAGTACAGGTCCAGCAATTGCCTGTGCCCAATTATAACTATCCGCAAAATCTTCCGCCTCAAGCTGCAGGTGCCCTTGAAAACTGGTGTTGCATCCCTCTAGGAGAATGGAATCATGCCTAAGGTTAAGTTCGTCAACTCCTTTTATATGTAGGTAAAGATCATCTCCCCGTAAATCGCAGATAATCGAGTTGAGCACCTCATAACGCTTTATCGGCGACATGTAATCGATTTTTAAATGCCTTGAATCTATCGTTGGTAATATCCCCGTAAGTATGATTTTTAATCCTTCTTTATTCGCTTTCGCGCTAGCCTTTGCCAAAAGTTCTTTCAACTGTGAGTGCAATTCTGAAAAACAGGTGCCTGAAAAAGCTAAGGGATCTAGATTGGCTTCCAGGTTGTATAGTGCAATCTCTGTAGTAAAATGGTCGTCGTCAATCGCCTTCAACACAGCCATTGCCTTATTGGAAGGTTCCCAATTACGGTCTACCAAACAAAACTCCTGTTCCGCCCCGATCCGTATAACATCGTTGGCGAACATCCCTTTGTTGAGCATCGTTTCCAAGGCCTCAATATCACTTAAAAGGTGCTTTATATAGTGCGCCTTGTCTAGACTTCCTGTTAATTTTTCTACTTTAAGCTCTCCCATAGTGCATGCCTTGTTGAAATAATTTACCGGCGTATAGTAAAAATCACTCTAAATTAAAAACTCAGAGAATCATGAACAATGACAAATATCATAAGAACGCTATCCTTCTAGAACCAAGAGAAAGGCTAATTTCTTACGCGTCTATATCTTTTTTAGGCTTCCTATTCAAACCAATCAGAAAAGCAAGTACTGCCCTGCCCAAATCTCCAAAAACCTTTCAATAATCAGCTCTTTATGGATTCTGCAAAATTTAACCCCACAAAAATGAATGCACTTTAAAAAGCAGCCCAAACTGGGATTATTGGTTGTTTTACTTGAGTTAACGGAGTAGACTCAATAGCGAGATTTATCTTTTGCTGTTTTACCACTTCCTGTACTCAGGTAGGCTGGTTTTCGTAGTTAAAATTTTCTGCCATAGCTAGGCTATCCTAGTCCGGCAGAGGTAGATACTAGAATGATATTAAAAATGTCCAATAAAAACGTTAATCCTAAATTTCCAAGCTTGCTTTTAAGCGAACCCGTGGATTTTGATGTATTTTTACAGTGCTATGTCGTTCACTTTTCCGAAAAAAGAAAAACTAAAGAGTAAAAAATTGATTGAGCAACTTTTTGTAGAGGGGAAAAGTGTCTCCCAATATCCTATAAAACTAATTTACCTAAAAGTTGACCAGCAAGAGGCTTTAATAAAAGCCGGAGTAGCCGTGCCTAAAAAAAAGTTTAAAAGTGCAGTCTCCCGCAATCACCTTAAACGACTTTTAAGGGAGTCCTATAGATTAAACAAAGCCCTAGTTTCTAACAATACAGAAGACAAGTTTGCGTTTCTGTTTTTATACATTGGTAAAGAAACACTTCCTTTTGAGGTGATGCAGCATAAAATGACACTTTTGCTTAAAAAATTTAACGCCCATATACTATAACATCCTTAAAGGATATATGATAAAGGGCGATTCCATAATCCACATAAATCTATATCAATAGGTTGTC
>JBLICT010000125.1:0-8814 GCA_047632415.1 Maribacter sp. | reverse complement strand
TAAACGATAGCCTTTGCTTTGTTCGGAAAATTAAAAGGAAAGGGGAAATCCCTACACAAGCACTAAAGAGCTTACCGAACAACAAAGAAAAAGGGCGCGATTACCGATGTTAACCGCGCCCTTTGATGCCTTGTTTAAGTACCTAATATTTAATTATGCTATGGGCATGTTCCCCAAACGGGCTCTTGACTAGAATCCATTTCTGAAAATTCATCGTTTAAGATGTTTGTACTCTTTCCATATTTAGTAAGAAACTATAGTGCCATGTCTACTTATTTATCTTGAAAATGCTTCCATAATAGCAACATAAAGATAGGTTGCTCCAATAAAAGCTGTAGCTAAGACCGCTGCTACGCCCAATAAATTTCCTATCGGTTTTTTAAATTTTCTGTTTTTAGCTATTTTATAAAAAATGATTAATAGGACTACAATTTGAAAAAGAATAGCACCATAGAGAAGATTATTTCTAAACAGATAGATGTCGAAAATATGTTCTACAATTCCGTAACATATTAGTAAAACAGAACAGATAAGAACAATGACTAATAGCTTATATAGTAGGTTTGTCTTCATTAAGTTAGGCTAATTATGTTCGTGTAATTTAATCATTAAAACTGGTGTATTCTTTTGACAATATAGCGATGAATTCTTCAATTTTAGAAATCTTCACAAAACAATATGTAGAAATGATAAATTCAACTATAGCTAAGCTTGCACTAGCGGCCATATCGTAGGTTGTTGCCTGGGGATACAAATTCTACCACTACAACTGAAGTACACAACAGTACTTTCTCAATCCCCTTTTGCTACGAAAAGTAGGATTAGTCCATTATAGTAATACGAAGGACTTAAATATAACCGGTCCTTTAAAACTAATAAAATTGAAAACAATCCTACCTACATGCGAAAACGCCATGACCAATATATCTGTTTTACGAATCTTAAGAATCATTTCCTTACATTTAAAACCAAATCTTTGAATTATGAAAAAACTCTTTGCTGTCATTATGCTATGTCTGATTTTAATGGCTTTTAACACCTCTAAAGATACCAAGGCGACAGTTTTGCCTGAGACTTCCCTTTTCAATAACCCCACTGCCATAGATACCTCAGGAGCGAAACAATTCTGGGATAAGTTAAAAAATCATTGTGGAAAAAGCTTTGAAGGAAAAATAGTGAACGCACCGGTCGGAGATGATTTTCACGGCAAACGCCTTGTAATGCATGTTCTCTCCTGTAGTGACGATGAAATCTTGATTCCTTTTAATGTGGGTGATAATCGAAGTAGAACCTGGGTTTTAAAATACAAAAACGGTAAAATAGAGCTAAAACACGATCACAGACATGAGGATGGAACATCGGACAAAGTAAGCATGTATGGCGGCACCACTTCCAATAGGGGGCTTCCCCAATTGGCGGTTTTTCCTGCGGATGAGGAGACTGCAACTATTATTCCAGCCGCAGCCAACAATGTATGGTGGATTACCATTGATGAAACAACATTTACTTACAATCTAAGGCGTATAGGGACGGAACGTTTTTTTTCGGTATCCTTTGACCTGACTACCGAGATAGAACAACCAGAAGCTTCCTGGGGGTGGGATAATTATAGCATGCCACCTAAAAAATGAAATAGCCAATACGTTGGCCTTAATAATAGATAACTACCTACCCTTTTGTTGACCTCTCCTAAAAAAAATACGTAGCTACTTCGCATTAAAGCCTTACCGTTATTTTTTAAAATTTGAACAAAAAAAATAGTATTGTAATTATTGGTTAACTTTAACAATGGTGGTATTACAAACAAAACTAAATCAACTGGCTAGACTCTTTTTGTCTGAAAAATCAAAAAAGGCTATAGAGCGGGTCATCTTGGTGCTAGCGATTGCCAGTTTCATTGTGCATTTGCTATGTATCTACTTTGCAGAGCTACTTCCTTTTTTAAATCCAGAAAGCCCTTTATTAGGAAACCCTATTGCTGCTGTCTACACCCCTTTTTCCTTTATTCTAGTTTATGAGGTCTATCTTTTGGTGTATTATTTACCAAGGTCTATAACTACATATATTAGCAAACAGTACGAAATCATCAGTTTAATCATCATTAGGCGATTGTTTAAAGATTTAGCAAACCTTAAACTAAGTACCGACTGGTTTACCATCAAAGATGATTTACAATTTACCTACGATATTTTAGCCTCGGTAATGCTCTTCTACCTTTTGTTCTGGTTCTACCGTCTAAACAAAAATCGAAAAATACTAAATACCGAGACCTCGTCCCTCGGCGTTGCCATGGATAAATTTGTTACTTTCAAAAACGTTATCGCCATTATACTAGTACCACTACTACTTTGTTTGGCGGTATATACGTTTGGCAAGTGGGGCTATCTTGAGTTTACAGATAATGATGGTAGTTTAAAGGAATTGAAAAATATCAACAAAATCTTTTTTGATGAGTTTTTTACCGTGTTGATTATCGTAGATGTGTTATTACTTTTGGTCTCTTTTTTCTATACGGATAAGTACCATAAGGTAATTAGGAACTCCGGCTTTGTTATTTCTACCATTCTCATTAGATTATCCTTTTCAGTTGATGGCCTTGTTAATACCGTATTGATAGTTTTTGCTGTTATTTTTGGATTGACCATATTGGCAATACACAATCAGTTTGAAAGGCACTTGGAGGGTGAACCTTAGCCCTAAACGGCAAATTAATCTTTATTAATGAGTACCCTAAAATATAAATTAACAAACAGGCATTCCAAAATAATCTCGGCAGCAGCTTAGCCTCTCACTAGAAGCTTCGAATAGAAAAAATTGGAAGAATACATAAATAGTACACTCCCAATTTTTTCATAACTATTGCCCTAAAAGTAAAACTGCTATTTCTAACCTCTCGTTAACCAACCTCTTCTATTAGCGGTAGCTATGGCGTAAGGCGTAATCCAGAAGAGTCCGAATGTAAACAGAATGCTATAGGAATATGCCCAAAACGCTTCAGAAAAACTATAACGCTTTGCGTAAAAAATGACGGGAAACGTCGATAACACTAAGATACTCACAAATGTAGAACTTAGGAAAAGTAAGGGATGCGACAATACAAAAAAGAACATGAACAACATAAACGGATAGCTCATAATAATCTTTGTAGCCTGACTAAAGAATAATAGCCGCGTACCTACCTTTGAACCTTTCCTGAAATTAGTGAATACGTATTTAGACATTTCAATATTCTCCCGAACATTACTCCTGCCCCATCTAATGAACATTTTATAAAGCCCTGTGTATTGCTCGGGCACATTGGTGTATGCATAAGCGTTTCTTTGGAACAAGACATGATACCCTTGTTTTAAAATCATATTGGTCATGGCGCGATCCTCTCCAATATCAGAGGCTTGACCCATAAAAGTCTGATTAATCCATTGTGGCAGACAGGCATAAACGGCTTCGCTACGGTACGCGGCTAAAGCACCTGGCGTACACAATACTGAATTTAAACTACTCTCTGCAGAGCGAACGAACTCAAAGCTAAGTACAAAACTTACATCCAACATTTTAGGCAATAAAGCCTTTTCGTTGTTCAATACACGTATGTTACCAGCAACTGCACCACATTTTGTATTTGTCACAAACGGACTTACCAAATTACGGAGCGTATCTTTCTTTACAATAGAATCGCTGTCTACAGTTACAAAAACTTCGCCAGTACCCTCATTAAAACCACGGTAAAGCGCATGGCGTTTTCCCATATTTTTGGGCTGTTGGCAAATAGACACTCGGTCTCCTAATTCCTTTTTAGCCTCTTGCATCCATTTCCAAGTATCATCTTTGCTTCCATCATCGATAGAAAGTAACTGTAATTTTTCTTGCGGGAAATCGCTCTCTGCCAAACTCATTAAAGTAGCCCAAACTTGTTTTCCTTCGTTATACGCTGGTACGATTACGGTAACTGTTGGCAGCTCCTCATCCGATACGGACCCAATTGGCTTATACATAAAATACCTAACCAAAGTGTATAAGAAAAATAAAGCCTTGTACAGAAATAATCCTGATGCTATAGCCATGAAAATAAACCCAAAGGTGGAGCTTCTGCGATCTAATCTGAACTGTGTAAAATCGTTTTGTAAAATAAATACCAAATAAGCGGAGCCTACCATAAGGACAAGTGTGCTACCTAAAACAAAAACGCCCCAAGCATTTGCCGTTTCAAAGAAAAGCTTAATACTACCAATAATTCCCTTATTCTTTTTTTGCCCAGTAGTGTGTCCCTCTTCAATCATGTTCTTTTCAATTTTCAATTAATTAGGTACTCTAATAAAAGTAACCCATTGGTATACGTTGCATATCACTTTTTAGATGTGTGTTTTTAATTAATTAACATCGAAAGCATCGCATTTAACATTTGGTTGATTTTGAGTACATTTCTGTTGTTAAAACTGGGGTGTATTAGTTCCTTTCATTTTCCTCAATTTGGATATTAATTGAATGACATCACCTTGAAAATTGGTTCCTATTTTCACCATTAATAGGGGCTTGCTTACCTAATATAAATTTTATAATCGTATGCTATACTTTCATGAGGAAGTGATTTTTGAAAATGGCTGGAGATGATTTTTTACAAGAATAATGGGCGATTAACGAAAGATAAAATAGTTGGACTGTTTAAATAGCAAGCTATACAGACTCAAAACATTCTATAGGTACACTAATCCGGATTGGATACACTTTCTGAGTAAAGAAGGAGGTAACTTTTTAGCGTTGGACTATGCATCAGATACTCATGGAACAGCTTAACAAACAATCGCTTGACCCTATAAACAAAGCATACGCTGTATCGTAAAAGATATGCGAGACTTTCTAGAGTAGTATATCAAAAGTGATGTTGTGCTTACAAATAGGTTTTGATTGCTGTATTTTTCAAAAAACCTCTTTTACCCAAAAACAATAAAATCAATACATACCTATTACCACTGCATTCCAGAAGGCTGACTTTTAACCATTTAAAAAGCTTCTTTACCATCTACCACAGGAATTGTTAGGCTCGTTTTATTCAAATCTATGGTCAGCTCGGTTCCTAGTTCTGGCCATAAAGTGAATTCCCTATCACTAGAAAAAATTAGTAATCCTATTTGTTGTCCTTTTGGTATAATCTGGTCGTCTGGCATCAGCTCAAAGGAAACTGTGTACCCTTTTCCGGGAACAAGCGGCTTACTTTTAGTCAAGGACCTAAAGTTTTGTGGATCCGCCCAACCTCTGGTAATGATATTATCCGTTATTTTAGCATTTTTACAATCGTTCCAAGGAAGCAAAACCAACCAAACTGAGAGATTGGCCGCTGGGTTACTACTTGCAAGCGTAATACTCACTTTAGGAGCACCTGAAATATGAAGATTCTTTTCTAATTTAGTTGTCACATAAATCAACCTGTGATTGGTAATTTCCGCCTTAGCCAAAGCTCCTCCCGTAAAAGAGTAATTATCTACTAAGGTCTCGCTACTTTTCGTATTTGTTTTGTTCAATAATAACTGCCCCTGTTCCGGTACACCAGGAGCCAAATAAAGCGTTACATCTTCCGCCTTTGAATTTAGATATTCCGCATAGGCCGTACGGTTTTCCTGTGTATCGTCTTCCCTTACAATCCAAGCTTTTGCATCGTTTTCAACGCCATTTTCTACTCCATGTAGGTATCGGGTAAACCAACGATTCATCAATTTCATGGGTGGTGGTCCTCCATGTCCGTTTTGGTGGTAGTAAAACTGACTAGGAATACCTTGTTCCTTGGCCGCCTTATAAATTCTATAGCTATGTTCTGGCATTACGTTCCAGTCGTTAAAACCGTGTGACATCAACAAGGCAGCCTTCATAGGGTTCATATCATTTAAATAGTCCCTACCTGCCCAGAAATCATTATAATCTCCTGTAATCCAATCCATCCCGTTTTTCATTTCTATATCCCGTACTCTGACATTATTCCCAGCGCGAATAGCTTCATCTCCACTGTGGATAAAATCGTAAAGAACATCAATATCTTCGCCCAAGTAACCACCTGGGGACCGCACCAAACCATTAGAGCGGTAATAATGATAGTAAGATGTGTTCGGGGCAATGGGAATGATGGCTTCCAAACCTGCTACGCCTGTAGTCGCTGCTGCTAAGGGAAGTGTTCCGTTATAAGAGGTGCCCGTCATACCTACTTTTCCGGTAGGCCAAAATGCCGTTACTTATTCCCCATCATGTGGCTGTGAATATCCTTTTACACGACCACACAGCCAATCGATTACAGCTTTTGGAGCAAGAGATTCATTGTTACCTCCAACTGTGGGAGATCCTTGGGACAGCCCTGTTCCAGGAGAGGAAGAATGCACTACTATGTATCCTCTTGGCACCCATTTTTTAATGTGAGAATTAGAAATTATAGGTCGCTCACCCGTACGCTTTACCTCGGCATGTACCCGGTTACTCGTAGTGGCACCCAATTCGTGCTTTACATTCCAAAAGAGTCCGTCTATAAAAGGTGCCACACCCCCCGAAATACTGGCTAGTCACATAAATAATGGGTAGTTTTAGTTTTTCCGTCTCCGTTTGTTCCGGTCGGGTAACACTTACATGCATACGGTCTAGTTTTCCGTCGGCATCACTGTCAAATTCGGTCTCCACCTACAAATCGTGACGTATCCATTTATTATTATCCTCGAAAGCAGAAACGATTTGCGCCTCGCCGTCCTTAAAAACCGGTTTGGCTGAGGATGTACTTTGCCCATAGGTTAAAAAATGGGATACTAAGAGTAATGTAAAGAATCGGAAAGTATTGGATATTTTCATAAAAATGGGAATGTATTCATTTCTAGCTACGTATAAAAAACGTTTTGCTAAGGTAATTTAAAGGTTTTAGAAGACCATGAATAAACAAAATCTTAGCATATCAAGCGCCTATAATAAGGCACTAGTTATCTATTCGTTTTATGTCCGTTTCTTCTAAAAGCGATTCATTCCGTAAGCGTAGGAAAACCTGTGCAGTAGTAATCACATCAAGCTCGCAATAGCGCGCGATTCTATCTAGATCATTATCCTTGTAAAATACGTCACGTACCATGCTGCCATCTATGTCTTCTTTTGGGGAAGCGATACCAAGAACATTGGCTAAAAGCTTTAAGGAGGTATAATTTTTATAGTCCCCAAATTTCCAGAGGTCCATTGTGTCCAAATGACTTACTTCCCATGGTTTCTTGCCAAATAAATCTAAGTGATACGGGAGGGAAATTCCATTAATAATCATCCGTCTAGCGATATAGGGAAAATCAAATTCCTTACCATTGTGCGCACACAACATATGTTTTGGCAGACCAAAATGTTTTTCCAGCAAGCCCTTAAACTGTTCGAGCAGTTGCGGTTCTTGACCCTTGAAGGTAGTTACCCTGAATGTCTTGGAATCTCCATTTAGTTTGAAATAACCCACAGATATACAAACAACTTTTCCAAATTCCGCCCAAATACCCGCTCGGTCATAAAACTCATTCGGCGTGAGCCCGTCTTTGCGTTGGTACGTGGTTTTCTGTGCCCATAACTCCTGCGTAGTTTCATCCATCGTACTAAAATCCGGATACTGCGGCACCGTTTCTATATCTAAGAAAAGTATATACTCTAGGTTGATTTTGTAAAGCATGGTGTATCGTTATAGCTTTTAAAGTATAACAATAATTTCATATAGCAAGAAGCCAAGTGGCCAAAACATCGTGTTACAAGCACAAATTATAGTTTAATTATGTGGTATGTAGCTCGTTATTTCAACACTTTTAAGGGCTTATATATGGAATAACAGCCTTGAATCTAATATAATAATGTAGCTTTTTTAAGCTCAGGCCCAAAACTACAGTACCAACCTCTTGGTCTGTTTTGGTTTATATATTAAAAGTTGAGTAATTAGAAAGTAATGTTGGCTGGATTAAAACCATCGATGAACTACCGTTTTAGGTTTCCTGATTCTTCAGTATTGAACTAATACAGACCATCCAGTCGGTAAAATTTAAAATAGTGATTGTTGTTTTACTGGACTTTCGTGCGCTAAAATCCATTTTTTACGTGATAATCCTCCTGCATAACCGGTAAGCGAACCATCGCTTCCAATAACTCTATGACAGGGAACTATAATCCAAAGCGGATTTTTACCGTTGGCAGCGGCTACAGCTCTAACAGCCTTTGAATCGCCAAGTGATTTTGATAATTGCAGGTACGAAACGGTTTTCCCGTAGGGAATTTCCAATAACTCCTTCCAAACTTTTTGCTGAAAATCGGTCCCAGATGGATTGAGTTTTAGGTCGAAACCTGTCCGATTACCTTCAAAATATTCATTAAGCTGGTAAACGGCATCTTCTAACACCTCTGGTATAATTTGAGTAATACGCTCCTCGGTATTCAGTACGGATATCGAAGATAGACCCAAAGCATCACCCTCTAGCTTCGCTATACCTAAAGGAGTGTTTATAAATGCCTCTTTCATATGCTCATAAATTTATTCTTTTTTGGGTACATCTGAAGTCTTGTCTATGACACCCGCTTTCTGAGCGCGGTTTTCCCAATTCTTCCGTGCCAAAACCTGAAGATCAGCTACGTTATCGCTTTCATCCATGATTTCGAGTCCCAATAGGGTTTCAATAACATCTTCCATAGTAACCAAACCGGCAACCGACCCATACTCATCTACAACCAAAGCAATATGCTCGCGTTTGGCTATTAACGTATCAAAAAGCTTGGGAATTGGCGTATTTCTGCGGGTGATTACGATGTCTCGCCGTATTTCAGATAAAGGCAACTCCCCAT
>JBLICT010000124.1:0-8930 GCA_047632415.1 Maribacter sp. | reverse complement strand
CTTTTGGAAACGTATTCATCTCTTTCTCTAAAATCTGATTAATCAGGTTTGGATTGAGACCTAATTTTTTGAGCATGAACGGAATGGCGTTTTCATCTACCTCTGTAATGGCTTTAAAAAGATGCTCATTCTCTATTTGCTGATGTCCCATGCTCTGGGCAATCACTTGGGCTTGTTGTATGGCCTCTTGTGATTTTATTGTGAAATTATTGCTGTTCATATCTATATATGTTTAGTTTCTAGTGTTATTTTTGCTTAATAATAAACAACAATCCTACCAATAGGGGGTAAGCGACAAAATGTCGGTAAAGTATCGAATTTACAAGACATTACGTCAGTACTGTAAGGATGTTTAGATTTGTTGACAAATAGATAAAAAGTATGGGATTATTTAATAACATGTTCGGAAGCAAGAATGAGGAAACTCCTAAAGAAAGTAAAAAAATAGAATGGGTTCGCCTAGCGTCCATAGAACAATTAGATGATATTGTGGCTAAATCTGCAGGTAAACCACAAGTTATCTTTAAACATTCTACCACCTGCGGCATTAGCCGTATGGTGCTAAATATGTTTACCGGTTCTTACGCGCTAGAAGCAGAAAGCATAGACATGTATTTTTTGGACTTACTCGCGAATAGGAATGTATCCAGTGCTGTAGCAGAGAAGTTTCAAGTGATGCATCAATCACCGCAAATGTTGATTATTAAAAATGGGGTAGTGGTTGCCCATGATTCCCATGGGGCTATAAATGAGCTGGAATTGGAGAAATATATCTAGTCCAGCTTGGTAAACTTAGGGCTATAAGACGTCCTCTGTAAAGGCGACTAGTTAAACTAGCTCAGCGCTATTGCGTGTATAGAAGCCTTATTTTTTTAGAGCGTGGCAGTTCGCTAAACAACTAAAACAAACAAAGTCCATATACTTTTACATTAAAAGTATATGGACTTTAGTATTATTGTTAACTCATGGTAGTTAGTTAAATCGTTGTCTACCTAAGATGTTTTTAAGGTTATTCTTTAAATCTTCCCCGGCATCATAAACCATTTGTTCATTACTTGGAAATGGAACCCTTGCCATTTGTAATAATGAAAGTAAGTCGTTATCCAAAGCACGCTTATCCCCATCGTAGTTGGCGTAACTATGTTGGAATATAAAATTACTAGCCAATGGATATTGGTTCAACTGCTGTTGTTTTCTTAAGTCTACAAAGTTTACAATTCCCGTTACCTGCGCACTTTTAAATTGGGTAAACTGATAAAAATCTGCACGAACTGTTTTAAAATTATCCGTTTTAATCTTATTACCAAGACTGTCCTTGACAACATTGCCTCGTTGATCTTTAACATAGGTAAAGCCATCTTTTACCTGTCTTTCTTTTATGATTTGTTTCTCATTAATTTGCTCTGGAGAAATATTGATATCCTGAAAAGATACTTCCATTTGATAATCATAATCCAAGTCGGTTAATTTATTTGTATGATATTCTGTCCATAGGTTATTTAATCCGTAGGTATTAAAATTTAATAATTCTTCTTCTAATCTTACTGGGATAACCTTATCCGTATTATTAAATATTTGCACGATTACATAATCCAATCCTTTCTGATATGCTTCGTCTGTCTTTTGTCTTACATCTCTATAATCCGGACTTATTTCTTGTAAATAAGTCAAATCATCATATGCTTGTCTAAAGTCTATTTTAGTTTTACCAGATGCAAGTAAGTTTGCAGCGTTGTTATACAGGTAACCAGATAAGGTTTCCTTAGCTGCTATTATTTGTGCATCATAATTTTTAAAACTGAACTGCGCCTTTCTGTTCTCATCCGCTATGCGCAAGGGTAATAAAGGCCGTATTTGTTGCTGTACGGACTTTAATTGCTCGTAGGTTTTAAAAATTGACTCATAATTTGCTGGATTGCCTTCTTTCTTTAGAAAATTGATATGCTGTAACTCACGTTCTGTATTCTTTTTAAACGCGTCCTCTAGCATTACAATGAAAGGCTGATGACTTTTTTTATCTTTGTTATCCGCTATATTGGAAATTGCCTTATTAATGGCTGTCCAGTAATTACCAGAATTTAAAGCTTCCTGAGTCCTTTTAACTCCACTACAGGAAAACAAAATACACAGGGTACCGTAAAGTAGAATTTTTTTCATGACGTTATATTTTAATGTTTGGGTTGGTATTTCAATCTCTGTGCCACAAAGACACAAGACGATAACGCAAAAGAAATCGAATTAGTGTAAGCACTGCTTTTATATATAGCCTTGGGATATTTTAACTAGTTCATTTTTTTTTATATTTCATTGTGATTGTTAATTAGTTATTGATAAATAATAAGATGTATGTGCTAAATAATTCTAATAGAATCACAAGCTATTCGTATTTTTGTAGCCTAATACAATAATAAAACGCTATGCAAAGGGATAATCGCATTTTTGAGTTAATCGAAGAAGAAAGACAGCGCCAGATTAATGGTTTAGAACTGATTGCTTCGGAAAATTTCACCAGTCCACAAGTAATGGAAGCTTCGGGTTCGGTTTTAACTAATAAATATGCTGAAGGATACCCTGGCAAGCGTTATTATGGTGGTTGTGAGGTTGTTGATAAAGTAGAACAACTTGCTATTGATAGAGCTAAGGAGCTTTTTGGTGCTGCGTATGCCAACGTTCAACCGCATTCAGGTTCCCAAGCAAATGCATCAGTTTATCATGCCTGCTTGAAACCAGGGGATACCATATTAGGTTTTGACCTTTCACATGGTGGTCATCTTACCCATGGATCACCTGTAAACTTTTCAGGAAGGTTATACAACCCTGTTTTTTATGGCGTTGATGAAGCAACAGGACTATTGAATTATGATAAAATTCAGGAAATAGCATTAAAAGAACGTCCAAAATTGATTATCGCTGGTGCCTCTGCATATTCCCGGGATATGGATTTTGAGCGTTTTCGTAAAATTGCAGATAGTGTTGATGCTCTATTACTGGCAGATATTTCGCACCCTTCCGGATTGATTGCAAAAGGCATACTAAACGATCCTATCCCACATTGCCATATTATTACAACAACAACCCATAAAACATTGCGTGGACCACGTGGTGGCCTTATCTTAATGGGAGAAGATTTTGATAACCCGTTCGGAATTACCCTTAAGAACGGAAACCTACGTAAAATGTCTGCATTGTTAGACCTTGCGGTATTCCCAGGAAACCAAGGAGGACCTTTGGAGCATATTATTGCAGCTAAGGCGATTGCCTTTGGCGAAGCGTTAACCGAAGAGTTTTCTGAATATATGTGGCAGGTAAAGAAAAATGCCGATGCAATGGCAAAAGCGTTTGTAGATTTGGATTATCATATAATATCTGGAGGAACTGATAATCATATGATGCTTATCGATTTGCGTAATAAAAATATCTCTGGTAAAGATGCGGAAAAAGCATTAGTGCTTGCAGATATTACTGCGAATAAGAATATGGTTCCTTTCGATGATAAATCCCCTTTTGTTACCTCAGGAATTCGGTTTGGGACACCTGCCATCACTACTAGAGGCCTACTGGAGGAAGACATGAAAACGATTGTTGGGTTAATAGATAGGGTCATCACCAATCCTGAAGACGCTGCTATTATAGCTCAAGTTAAACAGGAAGTAAATACAATGATGCATACAAGACCTATATTCACTGGTGCTCCTGAGAATGCTTAAGTCTAATTAGTTTAGCTAATCCTCTAACATATAAAAATCAAGGTTGGCAGGAATGTATGTATTTATACTAAGATCGTATATGAAAGCATCCTCTTGTGATTCCAAATAAATACCCCAGAATTCGAAGTAGCTCTTGGGTGTTTTTTGTTTATTTTTGATTAGTGCACTGCTATCGGTTATGCTGTCAGTACTATTATCCTCGAAAACAGGTATGAAAATCTCATACGGCGTTTCTGTAAGATCTTTGGTGAAATACACATAGTGGTTGGCAATTTCACAAACAATTTCATCAAATAATTCAGGAATACTGCGATGATTAATTTTCTTAATAATGATACTTGTATCGTTTAGGAACAAAGTAAGTTCCTCAATATCCAATTTTATACTGTTCTGTTCTGTTAGGATATCAAAACTCTCTTTCAATGGCGATATACCAACGCTGTTACATCCCCATCTGCTTTTGTTATGAAATTCCAACACTTCCAAAAGTTCCATATGACAATTCATATCAATAGTCATTTCCACAGTTCCATCGTTAGACGTATAGCTCCTTAATGAAACTTTAGAAAAATAGTATCTTTCTAGAGATTTAAGGTAAAGGTCTAGGCCTAGTACACCAGAATTTTCATCTAATTTTGTTGGGGTGGTCAACTCAAAGTTTTCCATAAGTTTTACGCTATCGCATATTAATTAATCGATTCTTACCGAAAGATATTGTTAATCATTAATTTCAGACACTAGGATAGCCTTAGAAATATGGAGGATATTCTATTTTTCTAAAGAATATCACCTATTTAACTCCATTAATGTAATAAAAATATGTTTTTTACTGTTTTACTAAGAATTATAAGAAGAGTGACTGAGCTATGTATCGCGCTTTAATTTCTTTTTTGATACAGGAATTGAAGAATTAAAGGTACTTGTGAGATTAAAGAAAACCTCTTTTCCTGGCTTCTTCCATGAGTGCCAAATCATTTCCGTTCTTAACACCAAAAATCAATTTTAATTGACGTTTTCTAGCTTCAACCGTCGTGTTGGTAGAGGCTATTAATGGTGCGATATCACGCGTGTTTACGCCTAGCGATAAGTGATATAGTATTTTAAGATCTTGGTCGTCCAATGTTATATCGTTGGACATTTTGCGCCTTATAGCGGCTAATGCCCCTGCTGTATAATACGGCGGTCTATCGATTACAGTTTCTACCATGGCTTTTAACGAAAGCTCATCTATTTCAGATTTCACCATATATCCTTCCGGATTTACCGTTTTAAAGATATTGTTGATTCTGTAGTTATCACTGAAAGAGGACATGAACACGAGTTTTGATCCAGGTACAATCTGTCTGGCCAAAACTCCCAAATCCACGCCAGTTCTTGGATCTTTAGATTGCGTTGGAAATAACTGTATATCTAATAAAATAATGTCATATCGTAACGAACGCGAAGAAAACTCTATTTTTTCCTTGCCTATATCATAGCTTTTTGCAATTTCAACCTTAACGTTAAAATTTTCGAACTCAGAATCCTCAAGGATGTACTTATAGCCTAGGGTGGTCATTTCATGATCATCTACAGCCAAAATTCTTATAGTTTGTATATTTTCCATTCGTATATTCTTTTAATTAACGCTTAGCGTTTTACTTTCCGCAACATTACTATTCGCTGTGGCACTAAATTGCGCCGGAATACTTAATTTCATAACGGTACCTTTATTCGGGGCAGTATCCATTGTCCAAGTTCCATTCATTTTTTTTACCCTAGATCTAATATTTCGTATACCGATTCCTTTTCTCTCTTTGTCAAAAACAAAACCTTTTCCGTCATCTCCAAGAGTAACCAAAAACATATCAGAATCCATCTCGAAGTTAATAAAGAAATTAGAGCAACCTGAATGTTTTATGGCGTTTTGTAAAGTTTCTTGAATAATGCGATACACATTAATCTTTATATCTCCAAGCAAGCCATCCCAATCTTCGTCTTCGTTATAGTTGAATATAGTATTCATTGGTTTTTCCTTAACAGATTCCAAAAGCGCATCTATAGAATTTCCAAAGTTATTTATTTTTTGATATGCGGTATGGCTCAACTCATGTGATATGGCCCGGAGTTCACTTTCTATATTTTTCAATGCAACAATAGCTCCTGACCGTTCTTGGATGGCTTCTGTATCTGCTTTTTTGTTTAGGCCTGTAAGTACCATTCTGGCGCCCAACATCTTCCCAAGAACCCCGTCATGCAGCTCTTCAGAAATTCTCTTTTGCTCCAAACGTTTTACCTCATCTACTTTTTGCTTTTGCAACAACATCAGGTTAAATATTTCCAGATTATTTGCTTGCTGTTGTTGTTGAAAACGTAATTTTTGATTTTTAACCCGCTGATCTATTATAACATAGACAGCAATTCCTAAAAGAAAAAATCCCGCGGCCACAGCGGCCCAAATTTGCTTTTGCCTCGATAATACTTGCTTTTCTTCTGATAATACTCCGTTCTCGGCAATGAATTCATCGGTCTGAAAACGGATTCTGGCAAACTTATTTCGCGCCTGCCGCTCTTCGTTTTGTAAACGATGGTTTAAGGTATAATACGCTAAGGCATGTTTAGATGCGTTTTTTATATCTATTTTTGTTAAAAATTCAAGGGTCTCCAAAAGCTGTTCATTGTCACCACGTTTAAGCGCGATTGTTCTTGATTTTGAAGCTGCAGAAAGTGATGCTAGCGTATCGTTTTTTAGCCAATAATATTCTGCAAGGCTTATATAACAATTTGCTGTAGAACTTTCTAGGCCTAGGCTATCCTTTATCTTAATGGATTCTTGAATTAACTTTTTGACCCCAAAAGTATCTCTTAATCTAATTTTACTGAACGCAAGGTTGTTTAAGGCGATGGAATATAATTGGGCATCTTTAATTTTAATACGATCCGCATTTAAAATGGCTTCAAAATTATCAATAGCACTAGCAAAGTCTTTTTTGCTTTGGTACACCACACCTAAGTTATTTTTGATGCTCAGTAGTTCGTATTCATTAGTATCTAGTTTGTTTGCATAAAAACTCGCTTCATTATAATATTCAATAGCTCTGTCATAGTTCTCTAAGTCTTTATTTACAATTCCTAAAAAATTATATGCATTGTATAGTTGTTTAAAATCATTTATGGGGTTTAAACGCTGTATTGCTAATATAAGATTAGCCTCGCTACCCACGTAATCTTTAATTACTTCTTGCTGCATCGCCATGTTGAGAAACATTCTACCAGAAAGCGAAGGATTTTTTTTAGCTTCATATAGCTGTTGTGCTTTAGAGTAAGTATAGTAGGCACTGTCCGGCACTGAAATTCGTTGATAAAAAGCCCCAAGGTCCCAATACGCTTCTGCCAAGGCTATGGTGTCCTTGACTTGTTTCGTTAAGGCAATGGCAGTTCGGTTGGTTTGTCGGAATAAGATAGAATCCCCATGTTGGTAAATGGCATAAGACAGCTTGGAGAAGGCCTTAGATTTTGCCGTATCTTCTTTTATATTTTCAGCATACTTTATTGCTTTTAAAAGCGCATCCAATCTTTCTGTTTGAGAAAGTGAATCGGTATTACCGATGCTTAGGTAGATGGTCACACTATCTATTTTCTTACGCTGAGCTAGTTGGTTGTTTTGAGCATTGAGTACTGTTGAATAGAATACCCCCAAGAGAAGTAGGGTGCATAGACACATTTTATTGTTTAAAGTGAGGTAGCTAGATAACATTAATCACAAGATAGCAAAAAGCCTTAAACTAAATGTTTAAGGCTTTTTATTTTTGTGAGAAATATATTGTTAAGCTAATGTTTCTGGCGGTGGACGGTCACCAGATGAATGAGAACAATTACCGCAGGCTAACATGGTATTTAAATCGCTCATGAAGTCGAATTCACTTGCTGTGTTCTCTGCTACGTATGTTACTAAACCAAATGCCATTAAGGCAATTGCTGCAATGCTTCCTAATTTTTTCATCTTTATATTATTTTGGTTAAACATTCTCTGTTTGATGTTACCAAAGTAATACGCTTCCTACATAATAGTAAGTAAAGTAAAGCCCTTTAAGGAAATGACCCGAATCTGTGAGTAAACGGACGGGTTTTGAGAGTATTTGACTAATTAAGGTTGGAGACCGACTTTTTGGAGAGTATTTGCTTAAGATTATACATATTTTCCCGGTACGTTTTTGAAAAGGGGAGTGGCTTAGCTACAGACTTTAAAGCACAGTTGTTCTTACCAAAGTTGATACGGGATATATAGTCCGTATTAACAATGTAACTCTGATGTATGCGCACAAAGTTCTTGGGAAGCTTTTTTTCAAAGGTTTTTAGCGTCTTGTAGGCATTGTTTACCGTACCGTCTGCCATAAAAAATTCGGTAGTGTTGTTATCTGCCTGTAGGTAAAGAATGTCTCGGGTGTCTAGAAAATGAAAGTCGTTATACGATTTAAGGCAAAGTGTTTCTGGGGCTTTCTCTTTTGGCTCCCTTTTTCTGAGCTTTAAAACTGACTTGCGAATATCAAATTCATTGTAAGGCTTTAGCCAATAATCAAAAAAATTATTCTTTATAGCTTCGTAGGCATGCACCTCTGTTTTAGCTACCCCTATAAAAATAGGGAGCTGGGACATGTACTGGTGCAGTTCTGTTACCATTTGGAACAGAGATGCCGCTTGAGCGTTTAAATGAACAAAAACAATGTCTGGGTTAAACTTAAGGACATTATTTAGACCTTCGTTGGCAGTTTTTGAAAAACCTACACAATCAAAGTCCCCGTACTCTTCCAAAAATGACTGAAGCTGCAAATTGGAAACGGCGTCTGAATCTATAATAGTGTAAGAGTATTCCAAAATAAGAATCTTATTTTGGCAATTTACCAATACCCTTTAAGAATTGATATTAGAATGTCCTTATAAAAATGGAGGTTTTCGTCTTAATCGACTTATTATTAAGTACTTTGAAGGAAAATACTTTCAATTTTGTTGCTATAAGCGAAGTGCTATTCCTTTTCTACAGCTTGGTAGCTTCCAATATCTGGCGCTAAAGCCCGATCTGTTCCCAAAATATCTAGAGGTACTTCTTTGGCAAACTCTAAGTCTCCGTTACCTATTGCTTCGGACTCTAAACCAATTCTAAAATCATTTCTTGCCGAGAAGAAGAAATCAGCATTAAGGTTTAGTAGGATACCCATGTATTTGGCTTCATCCTTAAAGTTGTAT
>JBLICT010000123.1:0-9009 GCA_047632415.1 Maribacter sp. | reverse complement strand
ATAGCCTTTTTCTGTCATGGCCCAGTCACTGCCAGTAATATGAACAAATTCTTTTTCTTCTAATTTGGTTAATGTTTTTCTGGTAAAGCCCTGAAAATTATTAAGGATACGAATAGCATGCGGGTGCGATACACTTTCGTGATTCTTGGCAATGTGATACATAAAGGTCAAGGTCTTTTTAAGGTGGAGTTCCCTGCGGTTTCTTCTAAAGCGAATTTCTCTAAATAATAATCCGCGCCCAGGCGAAAAGATAAAGGAGATAACCACAAAAGCAGCTGCCACCAAAACGATAACAGGCCCTGTTGATAGGTTGTTTTGACTCGCGCTAATCGCTGTTCCAAAAACTCCGGAAAATGCTCCAAAAAGTGAGGCTAAAATAACCATAACGCCTAGGCTATTGGTCCACTGCCGAGCAGCAGCAGCAGGTGCGAGTAGCATAGCACTCATAAGTACTACGCCTACGGTTTGCAGGCCTAACACGATAGCTAGTACAATAAAAGTGGTGATTAAAATATCTAAGAAACGGGTGTTGAAGCCTAAGGTTTTGGTATAATCCGCATCAAATAGTAGGAGTTTAAGCTCTTTCCAAAATAAAAGGAGTACGAATAGACTAATACCAGTAACAATGGCCATAATCCACACATCCTTCTCCACCAAGGTTGCGGCTTGACCAAAAAGGTATTTATCAAGGCCCGCTTGGTTCGCATTTGGCATTTTTTGAATAAAGGTGAGGAGTAGCATTCCAAAACCAAAAAATAGAGAAAGAATGAGTCCTAAAGCCGTATCACTTTTTAACCGTGTGCGCTTTACAATACCCTTAATCCAAAAGGTTCCCACGAGACCACTTATAAGTGCACCGATTAAAATATAGTTTGCATCCTTAACCCCGGTAATTAAAAAGGCAATCGCAATTCCTGGAAGCGCAGCATGTGAAATTGCGTCCCCCAAAAGGCTTTGCTTGCGCAGAACAGCAAAACTACCCAGCATACCACAGATAGCACCCAAAATAGCAGTGCCGAGCGTAATGGTTCGCAAGGTGTAGTCCGTGAAAAAATCGATTAGTTCCATTCCTACTGATTTACTGCGACTTTATAGTTTATCCCATAGGTTTTGGTAAGATTGTCGTCATTGAAAATATCCATTACAGGTCCCGATGCTATTCCCTTTACATTAAGAAAGGTGACCCAATCAAAATATTCAGGAACTGTTTGTAAATCATGGTGCACAACGATTAATGTTTTCCCTGCTTGGCGTAGCTCTTTAAGTATATTGATGATGGCTTTTTCCGTAGTGGCATCCACGCCTTGAAAAGGCTCGTCCATCAAGTAAATTTCTGCATTTTGTACCAAGGCACGGGCAAGAAAAATACGTTGTTGCTGTCCGCCGCTTAATTGACTTATTTGCCGACTTTTAAATTCCAACATTCCTACTTTTTCCAAAGCTTCCAATGATGCCTTTTTTTCTTTTTGTCCAGGACGTTTGATCCAGCCGAGACTTCCGTAGGTTCCCATCATCACAACATCCAGGGCGGTGGTAGGAAAGTCCCAGTCCACACTCCCTTTTTGAGGTACATAGGCTACCTTGTCTACTTGTTTTTTATAGGGTTTTCCAAAGACTTGTACGGTGCCGGCAATAGGTTTTATAATTCCTAAAATTGACTTAATCAAGGTAGATTTTCCAGCTCCGTTTGGACCAACAATCGCCATTAGGACACCTTCAGGAATCACGAGGTCAATATCCCACAAGACTGGTTTGTAGTCGTAAGCCACGGTAAGGTCATCTATTTGTATGGCAGGAAGGCTATTGTTCATCTTTTACTTTTTATTACTATTTCAGAATTTCTGTTATTCACTAAAAACTACCTACTTCAACTGCATAGTGCCCACTAAAATACTACTCGCTACCGGCTCAAAACTAGCCACTACTTTAGCGCTTCAACAATCGTATTCACATTATACTGGAACATACCCAGATACGTTCCTTCGGCCGTGCCTTCATTTCCTAGCGCATCGGAATATAGCGTTCCCCCGATTTCGACTTCAAATCCTTTGGATAGTACGGCTTGTTGTAAGGCTTCAATGGTACGTTTGGGTACGCTGGTTTCCACGAAAATAGCTTGTACTTTTTTGTCGATAATGAGCTTTGCTAAATTTTGCACATCTTGCACGCCTGCTTCGGTGGCGGTACTTAGGCCTTGTAGGCCAACAACTTCAAAACCGTAGGCTTCGCCAAAATAATTGAAGGCATCGTGGGCGGTAACCAAGACTCTTTTTCCCTCAGGAAGTATCGCTATGGTTTTTTTAATATCATTTTCAAGAGCGTCTAATTGCAATAAATAATTTGTTTTGTTCTTTTGGAAAAAACTTGCATTTTCAGGATTCAATTTGCTTAACGTTTCGGTCAAGTAATTGGTGAGTTGTTTCCAATACTGAATATTAAACCAAATATGGGGGTCAAAGTTGGAGGCAAAATATTCAGAGCCTATCAGCTTGTTTTTGTCCAACACTTCGGCCAAGGCAATCGTATTGGTGTTTCTGCCCATTTTCTCAAAAACATCTACTAGTTTGCCTTCTAGATGAAGTCCACTATAAAATACCACATCTGCATTGGTGAGTTTAGAAACGTCGCCCTCACTTGCCTTATATAGATGTGGATCTACCCCAGTTCCCATGAGTCCTTGCACGTTCACAGAATCCCCGCCAATATTCCTGACCAGATCCGTAATCATTGAGGTCGTGGTCACAATATTTAGCTTCCCATCCATGGTTTTCTTTTCGTCATTACAACTTGCGAAAAGGATAGTAATGGAAAGTATGGATATAATTTTTTTCATTTTAATATTTAGATGTGTTTTTGAAGACCAATTGCTTAGTTTTCAATGTAGATGTTATCTGTGGCTGTTTTGGATAGCAACACTTCCTTTTTATCTACCAATACCGTCATGCTTTGATCAAAAGATTCAATATTTAGGACTTTAATCGATGTGTCTAGTCCAATTTCCTGCTTCGCCACGAATTGTAAAAAAGCCGAAGAGTTATCATTGAAACCTTTGCAAATACCATAATCACCTGTTTTAAGCTGGGAAAGTTTCTTCTTCGGGTATTCGGGTAAGTTTCCTTTGGCATCTGGTATAGGATCTCCGTGCGGGTCATACTCAGGTCGGCCTAAAAAGGCATCCAATTCTTCTACCAGTTTTGGAGATTTGATATGCTCTAGTTGTTCTGCAACATCGTGCACTTCGTCCCAATTAAAATTGAGTCGTTCTACCAAGAAATACTCCCACAAGCGGTGCTTTCGAATAATTAGTAAGGCATGTTTTCTGCCGGTATCCGTCAATTGTACACCATAATATTTCTGATAATCCACCAATTCTTTCTCCGCTAACCGCTTAATCATTTCTGTGACGGATGCCGCTTTAGTATTCAATTTTTCGGAGAGACTACTGGTAGATATGCCGCCATCAACTTCTTCCTGTAAATGAAATATGGCCTTTAAATAATTTTCTTCGGATTGTGTAAACATAATTTTCAACTAATACGTAAAGATACATTTTATCTTTCACTAATAAATTATTAGGTTTGCCTAAATATTTATTACATTACTACAAATTATTTAAATTATGAGCTTTGAAAAAATACTATGGATGTTTATGGTCTTACCATATACCATGCTGTTTGCCCAAACTCCGACAGCAACCCTTACCGGTACAATAACAGCTGGGGACGAAACTGTGCCCTTTGCTTCTGTATTTGTGAAAAATAGTTCGGAGGGTACCAATAGTAATGCTAAGGGTTTGTATGAATTACAGGTTTCCGCTGGAACCGTTCTCGTACAAGTAAGTTCGCAAGGGTATCGCAGTGTGGTGAAAGAGATTAAGATAACCGCGGGACAAACAGTAACGCTAGATTTTGAGTTAATACAAGATGCCTTAGGCCTAGAGGAGGTAGTAGTGAGCGCTACTCGTAATCGCGTTGCCCGTAGAAATGCGCCAGTGGTGGTATCTACTTTACAACCCAGATTATTAAATGCTACACAATCCCTTACCTTGGCAGACGGACTCAATTATGCGCCAGGCGTACGGGTGGAAACCAACTGCCAAAACTGTGGTTTTACCCAAGTCCGCCTAAACGGTCTTTCCGGTGGCTACACGCAAATATTATTAAATAGTAGGCCTGTATTTACTTCGTTGCTAGGGGTGTACGGCTTAGAGCAAATACCTACCAATATTATAGAACGGGTAGAGGTGGTGCGGAGTGGTGGTTCTGCCTTGTACGGTTCCAACGCCATTGCCGGAACGGTTAACGTAATAACAAAGGATCCTATCCTGAACACTTGGGAGGTAGGCACCAACCTAGCCTTGATTAACGGTGAAGCTGCGGATAGAATGTTGACTTTCAATACTTCCGTTGTAGCAGATGACCTTAATAGCGGTGTAACGATGTTTGGAACCTACCGTAATAGAGAAGCATGGGATGCCAACGATGATGGTTTTACAGAACTGGTGGAGTTACGCAACAACACCGTCGGCGCCAAAGCCTTTGTACGGCCTAATGATCGCAGTAAAATAGCTATTAATTTAACAGCTATCAGGGAATACCGAAGGGGAGGAGACAGGCTAGATTTGTCGCCGCAATTTACCGATATTACAGAAGAACTAGATCATGATACCTTTATCGGTGGTTTAGATTATGATATTAATAGTAAGGACAATGCGAGTCAGTTTCAGGTATATACTTCGGCATCTTACACCAATAGAGATAGTTATTATGGCGGTCTTGGTGGCGAACGTACCCGGCAAGATAGTCTTTTGGCTAATAATGCTTTTGGTAGCACCAGAGATTTGGCTTGGGTAAATGGAATGCAGTTCACAAAAGCGTTTAAGAATAAGGATGTGATTACGGTGGGTTCCGAGTTTAATCATACCGAAACCAAAGATCAGATTCCTGGTTATAATCGACTTATAGATCAACGTGTAAATGCCTTAGGTGGTTATGTGCAGTACGAATGGAAACCCACTGAGAAATTTACTGCGCTGGTTGGTACCCGCGTAGATAATGTGAAGGTTGATGGAGATTATTCTATTGGCGGAATCGACCGAGGTGTGGATATCAACCAAACCGCCTTTTCCCCCAGGGTAACAGTTTCTTATGCACTTATGGATGATTTGAAATTCCGTGGTGGTTATGCCAGAGGTTTCCGAGCACCTCAAGCCTTTAATGAAGATTTACACATTTCTAGCGTAGGTGGCGAACCACAATTCGTTATCCTGTCCAACGACTTAAATACCGAATATTCCAATGCGTATACGGGGTCCTTTAATTATTCAAAAAATATCAATTTGTTGCAGCTAGACTTTCTAGTAGAAGGGTTTTTTACCACCTTGGAAGATCCTTTTACCCTTGTAAGTACGGGTGCCGTGTTGGAAAACGGTTCTATCTTGGAGGAAGTTAGAAATGGGGAGGGCGCACGTGTTTATGGAACTAATTTTGAATTTGGGGTATCCCCAGATCCAGCCTGGCGTTTTCAATTGGGCGGTACTTTGCAAAAGGCGGAATATGACGAACCTCAAGTATTGTTTGAGACTGATGGCACACCAGGAGAAACGGATATCGTTGTAAATGAATTTGTTAGAAACCCTAATTTTTATGGTTACTTGAATACCTCTTGGATTCCCACGAAACTTTTTAATGTAGATATTACTGGGACGTATACGGGTAGCATGACCGTGCCAAGGGTGATTAGCGATACTGGATTTTTACAATTGAACGAGGTTGATTCTTTCTTTGATTTGAATATAAAACTAGAGTCGCATATCGATTTTAACGATGATTTTATGGTCACGTTCTCTGCGGGAGTAAAAAATATATTCAATAGCTATCAGGATGATTTTGATAGTGGTCCAACAAGGGATTCGGATTACGTGTATGGCCCAATTGCCCCGAGAACGTTTTTCTTTGGGCTTAAGTTTGGAAAATTACACTAAGCTCAAAAGGATGAAACAGCTTTATATTTTAAAAATTTTATTGATGCTGGAAGGGTTTGCCATAGCAACTCCAATATCAGCGCAGAAGAAGTCCATTAGCTGGTTAAACTTTGAGCAATTGCAAGATTCCTTGGCGGTACAGCCTAAAAAGGTGTATATCAATTTTTACGCGGAATGGTGCGCCTACTGTAAAAAAATGGATGAAGCAGCGTATAAAGACCCGCAAATTATCAAAATTTTGAATACCGAATACTACGCCATAAAAATGGATGCGGAGACTACCGATGCCATTACGTTTGACGGACAAATTTTTGAAAACAAACAGTTTAAGAAAAAACGTAATCCCGTACATGAGATTGCTTTATTATTAGCATCGAGAGAAGGATTACCCTTTTCGCTACCGGCTATTGTAGTGTTGAATGCCTCTTTACAGGTTACGGATCGCTATTTTGAATATTTGTCGCCTAAACGAATGAGCTTTGTTTTGAAGACGCCTTCACATATTGATTAATTCGTGCTGAATTAATACAGGGTAATCGCTCATCATGTTTTTTGGAATCTATAGCAAGTGCGCCATAGCATGCATGGTAGATGCGAGTAATTTTTTGTTTTAAATTCTAAGATATCATTTCATTTAAATAAGTAATTATTTCACTTTCTTTTTTAATACACTTTTAGAAAATATAGGTCATCTTTGTTTTGTGAAGGCAGGGTCTGTCCTTCTGATTTTTACTCGGGTCCAAAAAAGATATGACGCAGTGCTATAGCCTAATCATAAAAGTAATATATAAGCTATGAAAGTCTTTGAATGCGGCCATTGCCACTATCCTTTGTTTTTTGAGAACAATCGTTGCGAAAATTGTGGACATGAATGTGGCTATAGAGATACGGACCGTACCATGCTCACTTTTGATCCGGTAAACCAACGTATGATTTCTGATCGAGAAAACATAGCCTACAAATATTGTAAAAATCAAGAATACGAGGTGTGCAATTGGGTATTGGAAAAGGAAGATGAACAAGTATTCTGCAGCGCTTGCCAACTTAATAGGACCATACCTAATCTTTCTGATAGCAATAATTTTAACAAATGGAAAAATTTGGAGGTTGCCAAACACCGACTTATTTATCAACTACAAAAAATAGGACTTGACTTGCCTAGTAAAATGGTAAGTACTGAAGGGTTGTGTTTTGATTTTATAGTAAAAAGGGGTAATCCCAATATTATGACCGGTCATGCTAGCGGTGTTATCACCATTTTACTACAAGAGGCAGATTCGGTTCTAAGGGAACAAATAAGAAAGCAATTACAAGAGCCTTATCGCACGTTGATTGGGCATTTGCGGCATGAAGTGGGGCATTACTTTTGGGAGCGTTTAGTCGCTAACGATGAAACCTTCTTGTCTAATTTTCGAGATATTTTTGGTAACGAGGAGCTAAATTATAGTGATGCCCTTCAAACCTATTACAAAAAAGGGGCACCGGAGAATTGGCGCGACTCCTTCATTAGCAAATATGCAACATCACACCCATGGGAAGATTGGGCGGAGACTTGGGCGCATTACCTACATGTTATGGATATGGTAGAGACCGCTCATTTTTTCGGTTTAAAAGTAAGTCCTACCAATAGAAATAAAAGTATGAAGGCAGCGGCTACCTTCGACCCTTATACCGTTAATAATTTTGAAACAATCGTTCAAAAAAGTGTGCCCTTATCCTTTGCTGTAAATAGTATTAATAGGGCTATGGGAATAGCGGATGTGTATCCCTTTGTTATTTCACCCACAGTAGTAAAAAAAATGAAGTTTATTCACGAATTACTTCGAAACAAACGTTGATGCCTATTAATTATTCTTTATGGTATGTATACTGATGCTCAAATTCTAAAGAACATTGGCTGATTTCGACAAGAGTTGTATTGGTCTCAAATAAAGTTAATACGATACAATCCGCTATCGTGTATTTATATTTTTAAGTTGCAACAAACGGTTTAAGAGTAGGTGGTTTTCAGTAGCAGTTGGTTGTGCTGAAAAAACTAACATGTGTTACTGCAATTGCCTACTTAGATTTGTCGTCCATAAATGAATTTTATTGCTATAGCTGTGCTATTTTAATCCATTGGAGTAGTTTAGTTGATGTTTAATTGCAAAACTTAAAGCACACGCAACGAAAAATAAAATTCTCCTAAGGGACAAAAAATAAGAGATTAAATGGGGAGGCACTTGTCAAACCCTTATAATTAGTTTACCTCATACGAGTCGTTAAGTTCAACGATATACCCATTTTTTCTTTTTTCGATATCTAATATCAAGCTTCTCCTTTACAATTATGTGCAATTTTTAAAAACCCTTATAAATATATGTCAAAAGTAGATTTCAGTGAGTACCAGATTAGTGGATTTTATGATGAAATGTTCGATGATGGCCATTCGGTTCGCCCTAGCTATGAACTTTTTAAGAACCGCTTAGAAGATGTAAAAAGGAGCAAACTTAATCTGTTACAACATTCAACAGATCGGGCTCAGTTATCATTAGGTATGACCTTTAATGTGTACAGCGATAACCAAGGCGTTGAGCGCATTCTGCATTTGGATATTATTCCCAGGATAGTAAGCGGAACGGATTGGGACAATCTTGCCAAAGGACTTCAGCAAAGAATAGTCGCACTTAATTTGTTTATCGATGATGTTTATAACGACCAAAAATGTTTAAAAGACAATATTATTCCGAGAGAATTGGTGCTTTCATGCGCTGGTTTCCTTAAAGAATGCGTGGGTCTTAAAACACCGGAGAATGTCTGGAGCCATATTTCGGGCACCGACCTTATACGAGGTGGTGATGGACAGTTTTATGTTCTGGAGGACAATTTGAGGTGTCCGTCTGGAGTATCCTATATGTTAGAAAATAGGGAAATATTGAAGCGGACGTTCCCTGAAATGTTTGAGAAATTAAATGTAAGACCGGTACATGATTATTCGCACTACTTACGAGATATGTTGGAGTCGCTTACTAAGGTAGAAAAGCCAA
>JBLICT010000122.1:0-9063 GCA_047632415.1 Maribacter sp. | reverse complement strand
TTATGGCCTGTGCATTAGTGGCGCCAAAGGGAATAAGTGGAAGTTTTTAGGTCCCGTTACTCCGCTTGGTGGCCTCTTTTTAGTTGTAGGATGGGGGTTGCTATTATATTCCTTTATTCAAAACTTAGTATAACCTACATTAGCTATCTACTGAATTAGGTAATAAATTGCTTCTAGGGACTAGGAATTTCCTATCAAACGGTAAAACGATTATTCATTCGTGGTTTCTACCGAGATAAACTGCGTAATGGCAGTATTGGGCTCTAGAATGCTATAGCCTTTCCAAAATTCCGAATCATAGTTGGCCATGTATGTTGGTAGTATATCGTTTTTCTCTTCAAAGGCTTCGAAAGTTGCCTGACTAATAGTTTCAGTTTCAAAAACGACGACTTCGTGTTTTACCACATTGTTAAACGCAAAATCCATCCGTCCAGAAAGTTCATTCTGTTTGTTTTTTCCCTTTACGATTTTATTTTTTTCAATGATTTTTAAAGAGCGATTAATACCCACTCTGCTAGCCGATTCAGACTCATAATACCGTAGTCCGTAAAATCCGTCAGTGCCTTTGTTATAGATGATTTTGCCTTTAGCTAAATAATTGTTAGCGGAAACACCTAATAGATTAAATTTACGAAGCGACTTGGTATTTTCATAGTTTACCTGGAGTACGGCAAAATTATCTGCATTTATGAATAGGGTGCCTTGGTAATCTGCGGAACCCTTAGATTCAAAATCGACCACATAAACAGCATCATCGCCTAAAAAGGTGAATTCTTTTAGGGTGAACCTGTATTTTCTAGCTTTGGAGATAAAATTCAAATCCGTATCTTCTGCGGTAGGCAACCCGTTTATGATACTCGCTAAATTGTTCCTTTTCCATTTAACATAGTTTTTCTTTTCTTCTTCCTTGTTTTTTTTCTTCTTTTCAAGCTCCTTGTTTAGCGCTGCGGTATCCGTAGAATCTATATCTTCTTCAAAGAGTGTGCTTATCTCGTCTGCGTCTATCTTAAAGCTTAAAAGGCCAGATTTTATTTTAAAATAAGAGCCGTCTTTTACGTTTTTTCTAAGAATTTCATTGAATTTTTCTTCCAACTTTTCTTCATCTAGTTCCGTGCTTTTGTCATACAGTTTGGAGGCTTTAAGCAGGTCTAGTTTTTTTGTTTCGGAGTTATTGTCTCCGTACAGATCGCCTAATACTTCAGAGTAATACGGGTTATACTTAGGTACAGAAGCAATGATACTATCTAGCAAGCGTTGGTCCAATATATCAATGGTCGATTTTTTAACCTTAAAATCACTTTTTATCCACCGGTCAAAACTAGACCTCCTGTGGAAGACTCTTTTTTTAGTAAGATCATTACTATAATTTTTTTCTAAATTATCTTCTACCAGTTCTATAATCTCGTCTGCCGTGTAGTTTTTGTTCGATACAATTACTTCCCGCAATTCAATGGCTTTTGGGATTAGATAGATAGTGTTTTCTGTAAATTGGCTTATCGGTTTTCCTAAAGATTCATACCCCATACAAGAAATTTGTAGGGAGTCGGTGGCCTTAATCGATTCGTCTAACAGAAATGTAAACTGCCCCTCCTCGTTGGTGATAACGCCCTTGCCTTTAAGGAGAACGGTAACATAAGGAATCGGTTTTTGTGTAATGCTGTCAAGGACTCTAGAGTTAAGGCTCTGAGCATTTGTGTTTAAGGATAAGAAAACAACAGAAATTAGGGTAAGGAGTGTAATTTTTTTGCGCATAGAGAATTCTTAACAGTTTTCAAACTAACGAATAGCTTGCCAAAGAATCAGTGGGTTTTAGATTTCTTTGGGATGTATTTATTGTTTATTTAACGAAAACAAGGGATTGTAAAAGTAGAAGACGAATAAAACGTAAAACTGTTACATTTTAAAAAAATACAGTAAAATAATAGGGTATGGGCGTCGTTTAATGACAGCCGCAATCGTCCTGTCCACAACTTTTTGAATTCGATTTTTTAGTACTAAAGAGCGATTTTGGCAATACGAATTTTTTAACCAAATAGGCTAAGGCCACGAAAAGTGTGATATAAACCAGAACGTTTTGTAGTATTTCCATTGGCTTATTTTAAAAGTTGATACGCTATTAAGGCCACGATGTAGGCAAAAAGGCTCATAAAGACCAATTGCCCAAGGGGCCACTTCCATGAATTTGTTTCTCGTTTAACAACGGCTAGGGTACTCACGCATTGCATGGCAAAAGCATAGAATAATAATAAGGATATACCAGATGCCAAATTGAATAAGGGTTTTTTGGTTACTGGGTTTACTTCTGCCGCCATTCTATATTTAATCGTTTCTTCCTCGTCATTACCTACACTGTAAATGGTGGCCAAAGTACCTACGAATACTTCTCGTGCCGCAAAGGAGGTTAATACGGCTATGCCTATTTTCCAATCATAGCCCAAAGGCCGCACAATCGGTTCTATTCCTTTTCCCATATACCCCATATAGGAATGTTCCAGTTTGTAACTGGCAATTTCTTGATGTAGGGCACGGCCTCGAAATTCAGTTGTTTTAAGGGACAGAGAGTCCTGTATAGCAGTACCGCTTGGGTTGTTTGCTAAAGCGGAATCCTCAGCATTAATAGCTTGGGTATACTCCAGAAGTTTGTTTTCTATATAGGTTTGGCTATTCGCGCTTAACCCTTCTTTGGTAATGCGCTGGGTAACGATTTCTTCCGCATTTTTAAATTCATCAGAAAAGCCGTTTGATCCCAAAAACCAAAGTACTATAGATATGGCAAGTATGATTTTACCTGCGCCAAAAACAAAGCTTTTTGTTTTTTCTAGCACCGTATAGCCAACGTTTTTGAGCAGGGGTAGCTTGTAGCTGGGCATCTCTACAACAAAGAAAGACCTGCTTTTTATTTTTAATATTTTATTGAGAATTACGGCTGATACGATGGCTGCACCAAAACCTAGCAAGTAAAGAAGCATTAGCGTTAAGGCTTTATAGCTCAAACCTAAAAAGGTCCCTTCAGGAATGACAAGGGCAATAATGATGAGGTATACCGGAAGCCTAGCCGAACAGGTTGTAAATGGCGTAACCAGAATAGTAATAAGGCGTTCTTTCCAATTTTCTATGGTTCTGGTGGCCATAACGGCAGGGATGGCACATGCTGTTCCAGATATCAACGGTACTATACTTTTACCACTGAGGCCAAAAGGGCGCATTACCCGATCCATTAAGAATACCACGCGGCTCATGTAACCAGATTCTTCAAGCAAAGCGATAAAAAGAAACAGAAATGCAATTTGAGGTATAAAGATGACGATTCCGCCAATACCAGATAGGATCCCCTCTGCTATCAAATCTGTAAATGCACCTGCTGGTAAGGTATCCTTTACCCACTCGGTTGCCGATGCAAAAAAGGCATCAATCATATCCATTGGGTATTCGCTCCATCCATAAATCGCCTGAAAAATGGTAAGTAGAATAAGGAAGAAAATAAAATACCCAAATATTCTATGGGTAAGGATTTTATCTAAACTAGCCCTAAACCCTTTTGCAGCGTTGAGGTCTACTTTATATGCCTGTTTTAAAATACCATTTATAAATTGGTACCTCAGAATCGTTTCTTTTTGTTGTAAGCGTTTAAGCTCAGATTTTGATTTGGTGCTAAAGGCCGATGCATCCTGTATGAGTTTCTTTTCAACAGGCATAAAGTTTACATCTTGGGTGATGACCAACCAAAGTTTGTATAACTCTTCTTTTGGAAAGGTGCTTTTTAACTTTTCAAAATAGTCTGGCGCTATAACGCTAATGTCAACATTTGGTTTCTTGGAGAGGTTTTTATACTCTGCAATCAGTTCTTTTAAACGGTCTATTCCCGTTCCCTTTCGGGTACTCACCAAGGCCACTTTTGATTGTAATTTCTCTTCCAGTAGCGGAATGTCTATGCTTATTCCTTTGCGAGACATTCTATCGGCCATATTAATGACCAGTATTGCGGGTATCTTTAAATCTTTAATTTGCGTAAACAGCAGCAGATTCCGCTTTAGGTTCTCTACATCGGTAATCACGAGCGCCACATCTGGGTGGTCCTTATCGTTTTTGTTAAGCAACAACTCAACGGCAACACTCTCATCTAAAGAAGTGGTGTTAAGGCTATACGTTCCTGGTAAATCTAATATGTGTGCTTTTACCCCTCTTGGAAGCTTGCAGATACCTTCTTTTTTCTCAACAGTAATACCAGGGTAATTACCCACTTTTTGGTTAAGGCCTGTAAGCTGGTTAAAGACCGACGTTTTTCCTGTATTGGGGTTTCCAATGAGCGCTACATTAATTTGTTTGCTCATACTGCTGGGTTTTCGTCTATCAGTTCTAAGGCTATTTTCAAGGCCATTTCTCGCCTTATGGCAATATGCGAACCGTTAACATTAATATAGATAGGGTCGTTAAGCGGAGCAACCTGTACTAGCTCTACTTCATTACCGGGCAAACATCCTAATTCCAATAATTTTATAGGAATAAAATTATCGGAGAATTCTTTTATAATTCCACGTTGTCCACGTTTAAGATGTGCTACGGTAATCTCCAATTTTTATTTAGATTGATTTTAATTAAGGTCAAAAATACGAGAAATATTTGAAAGCTAATCCCTGTAATCGTAAAAAAACAGCAATGTGATTCTATGAAGTATGTTCGCTAAAGGCAGCAGTTTAAAAAATTAATTTTCATAGGATTGCTGCAATACGTTTAAGTCTTCCAAAAGCTTTTCTATGTCTTCCATTTTAGTGCCGTCGTAAAAACCTCTAATGCGTCGTTCTTTATCTACCAAAATAAAATTCTCGGTATGTATCATGTCAAACGGTCCGCCGTCGCCATCGGTTTTTACGGCTAAATAAGATTTTCTCGCAATTTCGTAAATGTCTTTTTTAGGTCCGGTAACCAAGTTCCATTTCGCATCAACAACGCCTTTTTCCATCGCATATTTCTTTAATTGTGCAACAGAATCTATTTGTGGGGTAACCGAGTGGGACAGCAGTAATACCTCAGGATTATTAATAATTTTTGCTTGTATGGCCGCCATGTTTTTGGTCATGATGGGGCAAATGGTAGGACAGGTGGTAAAGAAGAAGTCGGCAATATAAATTTTGTCCTTGTAATCTTCTTGCGTTATGGTTTTACCGTTTTGGTTGGTAAAGGAAAAATCAGCTATGGTGTGGTATTTACGCACGTGCTGTATCTCTTCTGCCACAAGTTCTTCGTTTACCATGGCGGGCGAGTATACTTTTAGCATCTTCTTAGGTTGCAGCGCATTATAAAATAGATAAACAATTACCGCTGATATACCTAAAAGTACTACCCCCAAAAACTTAAACTGACTTAGAAAGGAGCGCATCTTTTTTGTTGCAAAGGTACGGTAGCGTTGGGATTTTTTCAAGTGCGGCAGTTGTAATTGCTGCCAAAATATTCTTAAAATAATATAACCGCTATCCGTTTCTTTTTTTAAGCGGACGTAAAAATGTATTTTTGTCCGATTTTAATTTTGACAAAAAACGAATGGACCCCATTTTTATAAAAATCATACAGTTCTTTTTAAGCCTTTCCTTATTAATTGTGCTGCATGAGCTTGGACACTTTATCCCGGCAAAATATTTTAAGACTCGCGTAGAAAAGTTTTATCTCTTTTTTGATGTAAAATTCGCGCTGTTCAAAAAGACCATAGGCGGTACCGAGTACGGTATTGGCTGGCTTCCCCTAGGAGGATATGTAAAAATATCCGGAATGATAGATGAGAGCATGGATACCGAAGCCCTAAAAGAAGAACCCAAAGAATGGGAATTTCGGAGCAAGCCGGCATGGCAACGTTTGATTATTATGTTAGGCGGGGTAACGGTAAACTTTGTTTTGGCGGTCATCATATATATAGGCATGGCCTGGTCTTACGGGGAGCAATACATACCAGCCGATAGTTTAAAAGATGGTTTTTGGGTAGTCCAAAAGAATATAGGAGACAAATTAGGGGTACAGACCGGAGATTTGATTCTCGCCGTTGATGGTACTAAAATAGAAAAATTCAGATCAACTCCCTTAGAAATTGTTAATGGGAATGTTATGACCATTCAAAGGGATGGCCGCACGTTTGATCAAGAAATACCAGTAGATTTTATAGCTACGCTTATTGAGGATGAAGATAAGATTCAGTTTCTCTCGTACAGGTTTCCGTTTGTCATTGGCTCGGTTTCTCCAGATTCCGAAAATATAGATGCCGGACTTTTGCCAGAGGACGAGGTGGTAGCCATTGCAGGAACAAAAGTTGCTTATTTTGACGAGGCTAAGGCGATATTAGAAAATTATAAATCTCAGAATATTGAGTTAACTATCGTGCGTGGTGGTAACGAGCGTATGCAAATACCGGTAACAATAAGTGATTCAGCCACTATAGGCGTACGCCCTGGGATGTTAGCATTGGATGCCATGCAGGAAAAGGGATACCTTAAGATAGAAAATGTGAAATATTCCTTTTTAGAATCCATTCCGGCAGGAATAGAAAAAGGAGTCTCTACGCTTACAGGGTATGTAAAGCAGATGAAGAAAATATTCAATCCGTCTACAGGTGCTTATAAGGGTGTTGGTGGGTTTGCTGCCATTGGAGGACTGTTCCCAGATACTTGGGACTGGCCTGGCTTTTGGAGTGCAACGGCGTTTATATCCATTATTTTGGCCTTTATGAACATTCTGCCCATCCCAGCCTTGGATGGTGGTCATGTGATGTTTTTATTGTACGAGATGATTAGTGGTAGAAAGCCAAGCGATAAGTTTTTAGAGTATGCGCAGATGACAGGATTCTTCTTATTAATAGCCTTATTATTGTTTGCCAATGGCAATGATGTTTATAAATGGCTAATTAAATAGAAAATGACTTTTAATTGTTTGGCGTATTTGAAAAAACGACTATATTTGCAGCCGCTTTGAGTGATTAACGCGGGTTATTTTCCTCCTTAGCTCAGTTGGTTAGAGCATCTGACTGTTAATCAGAGGGTCCTTGGTTCGAGCCCAAGAGGGGGAGCTTAACAATCAGACAGTTACATTCATTTGTAGCTGTCTTTTTTGTTTTACAGCGTGCTTTTTTGAAAATCAAATACTTCTACTTTTTATCGAAAATTGACATATTGTGACTTTGTTTATAGTGGAACTTTTTAAGAAGATACTAAAAACTGCGTCGCATAATAAACTCTTTACAAAAAGTTTTATAGACAAAGCTTGATACGGACTCTATTTAAGACCGTGGTGTTAACATTTGTATATCTTCTGATAGTAATGCCAATATCCATTGTCTTTATGTTCTTTGTTTCGTTCCTAACGTATTAGTGGTACTTGTACATGGTCCTAAATAGCATTAACTATATAGAATCATATATTTACTTATTAATATATCAGATTTTTGTGCGTATGCTGAAAACCGTCCATTCATGAATATGACCTTAAGAGAGTATATCAAAAAAAGAAACGGTTTATCTATCGGAGATTCAAAATCTTTAAGGAATAATCTATATCGTTCGCTTGGAGCTAAAAACTTTTCTACGTTTTGGAACTATTGGAACCCAATTTTCGGATATTACCTAGGGAAATTTATTTTCAAACCTTTAAAGAAAATTTTTCCTCAAGCTATCGCATTAGTATTTACTTTTATTTTTTGCGGACTGCTTCACGATGTTGTTACTATAATCTTTCGTGGAAATTCATCATTTTTCTTTTCGTTTTGGTTTCTGCTTATGGGGATTGCAGTTTTGATAACAAAATCGCTTGACCATAATTTTTCTAAACAAATTTGGATATTACGGGCATTGGCTAATTTAAGCATTATAGGTCTCTGCTTTTGGTTAACATTTTATATTGTCTAATACTTCATGTTCTATAGTTGCAATGGCCAATTATTCCAATTCTATAAATGTTAAACTTGGCACAAATAGTACCTTTATATACATAGTACTATAACAAGACGTACCTTCGGTCATCTATTGGTTGTTAATCATTTTAAGAATAATAAATAAAATATAGAAATTATCGAGAAACATAACAACAAGCGAATCAAAAACAGGACAGTACTTTTCATCATTACGCTCTACTAATAGAGGGCAATACAAATATTTCAATCGCTAATCACGATTTGCATCATTATTTATCAATCATAATCATTTAATTTAAAACAGTCATGAGAAAACAAAGTTTAGTACTAGTAGCTGCAATGCTACTTTCTTCAGCAAGCATCTTTGCACAAAATTTAACTGGCAACGATGAAACCAACAGCCGCCTGTCCGACCAAATTTCGGAAATATTGAGCGATAATACGTTTTCCCGCACAGAAACGACGGTTCTCCACGGGCAGGTCAGGTTTATCCTTAACAATGAAGATGAAATTGTAATAATGTCGGTGGATACCCAAAGCGATAGATTCGAATCGTTTGTTAAGAGCAGGTTAAACTATCATGGAGTGCAAGAGAACGATTACGAAGAAGGTAAAATGTTTACCGTTATGATAAGTGTAACGAGTTAAGCTCTTGTAGATAAAAATTAAAAGTCCAGTTCTCTTTCCTTAAATATCAGGAGGGTCTCTGGATTTTTTTTGATCCATAGTCCTTTTATCCTACCGTGGCTGTTGCAGAACCCTAAAAATACTGAATACGTATATTAATTCAATTTTTTTAATATTGTAACTAGTTGATTTACAAGGCTTATAAATCTTAAAAGGCTATTGATTTTTATCGGGATTTGTAGTTGAGCAACAGCCACGGTCGTTTAAATATACTTGTGTAAAATTATGGTTTGCCTAACCAACTATTTATAAATGTTTGTAAGTGAATACTGTTCGTATAGGATTCCACTATCGTCATGCTAGCACCTATATTTCTAGTAATCGTTACCTTAAAACGCACACAAGCAGGATAGCATCATTGACGCTATCCCATTGTTGTGCAACATTTGAAAAAAATCGAGAATGGTAAAATATTTAGGAATTATATTATTGATTTTCACTACTATTTCGTGCAAAGGACAATCTAACTCTAATGCCGAAAAAAATGT
>JBLICT010000121.1:0-9167 GCA_047632415.1 Maribacter sp. | reverse complement strand
GTAAGATTATCCAATTGGGCATTTTCCTTGGAATTCATGTTTTTCCAAATAATAGCGCCCGTGTCATTATTTAATTTGTAGTTATTGAATAAGGTTACAATAAGTAGTTCTTGATTATCAAGTTCATTTACATTAATAATACTTCCAAATTTTTCTTCTAAAGACCAAGATAGGCTGCCATCGGACATGTTTGCGGATACCAATAATGGTTCTTCGCTCCAGCCGGTACCTGCGACAAGAATTGTATTTGAATTATATAATAGAAAGTAGCTTGAAATCTCCTTAAGTCCTGCCTTCGCAGAATTAAAAACTTCTTGCCCGCTAAACTGGTCTATAAGATGCAGGGTATTTTCGCCTGTAACCGCAATAAATGGGCTGTTAGGGAGCTCTTCAAAAGCCGCTCTATCTAGATTCCCATGAGCTCGCTTGCTCCAAACAATCTTACCAGTCTCCGCATTCAATCCAATAAGACCCTCTCTTGAGCTTACAATAAGGTTTCCCAAAGCAGTAACTTCTTGCCATAAAATATCAGTAGGCACTTCTGTATTCCATTTGACCTCCACTTGTGCAAAATGCATAAAAGGACACAATAGGGCGAGAATAAACATTGACTTAAATGAAATCATATCTTCAGTTTTAGTTTATCCAAACGGAACTAGATTACATTTAGTACTTGCGATGCGTCTATTTACTTTATTGTTATACTAAAACGAATACTGATTAGTCTCAATTGACGACTAATCAAAGTACATTAGGTGCTCTAAAACCACCCTTATTTATCTTCCATGTAAAATGCATGACTGAAAGTAACAACCAAAATGCTTCACTACCTTTACAAGGCAAGCGATGAAAAAAAAGCATTACCATTATAAAATCTACAAACCCTTTGGAGTATTAAGTCAATTTACGTCAGGGGAAGAGCTCCAATTGCGAAAAAAGCGTTTCTTATCAGAGTTCTTCGACTTTCCAAATGGTACTATGCCTATAGGTCGCTTAGATGAAAAATCGGAAGGATTGTTGTTATTGACTACAGATGGCGAGCTTAGTAATAGAATTAACAGCAGCGGAATAGAAAAGGAATATATTGCTCAACTGGACGGTACTATAACGCAAGAAGGGGTCCTACAATTGCAACAAGGTGTTTCCATAGGCGTATTTGGCAGCACCTATAGCACAAAGCCGTGTTTGGTAAAAAAAGTTGATACACCTGAGTTCTTACCTCCTCCTAACCAAAAACTACGCATAGGAGCTCATAGACCCACTTCTTGGATAAATATTATTCTGACGGAAGGCAAGTTCAGACAGATACGTAAAATGACAGCAGCGGTGGGTTTTCCAACTGTAAGATTGGTTCGCATTCGTGTGGACACAATTACTCTAGAAGATATGTCTGAAGGAGCCGTGTTGCCTGTTACGGAAGTTTTGATTTAGTTCTTGATGAAGTAAATCTAGAAAACAAAGTCAGTTTCTTTTTCGTATTGATAAAATAAACTCCTGTAAGTAATACGATAGCTGCTATGGCCGACTGTGTTGTAATCTGTTCCGCCAGAAAATACCAGCCCAAGAGCATCGCAATTATAGGGTTTACATAGGATGAGGTTGCTACCTTCTCTGGCGAAACGACGCGCAATAAATAGTTAAAGGAGGTAAAGGCTACAATACTACCAAAAATGACTAACAGAAACATGGACCATTGCACCGGTGTGCTCCACTCTAAAGGAGAAATCCACTGTTCTCCTAAAATAATACTTATTATAAAAAGTAGTATCCCACCTGTTACCATTTGGTAGCCTGTATTTACAAAGTAATTAGAAGGTAAATCAGCCTTACCTACAAACAAACTTCCATAGGCCCAGCTTAGCATGCAAGCAAATATAAGCACCATGCCTAGCACAGCTCCTTCTTGGTTGATGATTTGTTGTTGACTAACCAGCAAGTAAATGCCTATAACCCCCAAACCTACACCAACAAAGGACATGGGCTGAATTTTCTTGCCTTGAAGAATAAGCATTAGCAGTAGCACCACCAAAGGCTGTGCAGAGATTTCTAATGCAGCAAACCCGCTGTCTACATACTTAAGTGCCCAAACCACCACTCCGTTTCCGAATGTAAGGAACAGAAAACCGGCAATAACAGTGTTTATAAACTGTTTTTTAGAAATCTTTAGGGACCGGCCGGAAAGTTTTAAAATTAAGAATATTAATAAGCCAGCAACAACAAAGCGAGTTCCTGCTAGCATAAAAGCTGGCAGCTCGCTAACCGCTATTTTATTCAATAAATAAGTGGCTCCCCAGATAACATAAATCGCAAAAAAGGCCAATACGATAAGAAGGGTATTTCGTTTGGCCATAATACTATGTTTTATTGACTAATTACAGCTAAGCAATTTTCTTTACACGAACGGCATTCATACCCTTCATGCCTCTTTCTAACTCGTAAGAAACTTTGTCGTTTTCAAAAATCTCGTCAATAAGTCCACTTACGTGAACGAAATATTTTTCATTATTTTCTGAATCGATAATAAAACCAAATCCTTTCGAAGAATCAAAGAAAGATACTTTACCACTTCTTACTGGATCAAACTCCTCTACATCGCCTTCTTCTTTCTTAGGAATACCCAACACAATGTCCTCTGCTTCTATCTCTACTTTCATAGACGGGTCCGGTGGGGTATCCACTAGGTTTCCATTGAAATCTACATAGGCCATGGGAATCCCGGAAGTTCCGTTTTCTTTCGTATCCGCCTTTCTGGCTAGCATTTTCTTCCTCTTTTCTTCGCGCTTCTTTAAACGCTTTTTTTCTTTTTCTGTTTTGTTAAATGTTTGTTGCGATTTTGCCATTCGTAATTTTAAATTTTTAAATATCCTTTGTTATAAGAGAAAGCGAAGTAAACTAGTGACTTGTAGATAATGACAAATAAATAGTTGAGTCTATACTATTTGGTAATCTTTAATGTCATTGCGAGAATATTCTGCATCCCTTTTTAACGGTAACAAAGATACATTATGTATTTGGATTTTGAGGTATAATCAGTTGGTATTGGTACGTGTATCCAATTTTTAAGTTTTGTTATACCCTATAAACCGATTTAAGTTGGGCTACCCTTTCATTAGCTTTATCCTGATTTATTGAGTAATACGCTTAAAAGTAATGTGCTAAGTCTTCATATTTCAATATAAAAAGCTGTAGTACTATACTATTTAAGTATGAAAAATTATATACAACTATTTAATTTTGAGTCATTTTTTCTATGTTTTAAATATTCCCTCGGTACGTATTATGCATTAGAGCACTTTTTTATACATTGTGCTTTACCAAAAAAGTACTACCTCGTCTTTCAAACTAAAACTAATAACAAGATAAATCATTTAAAAGCGAACGTTATGAGAATTTTTAACAGACACTCCCCAACCGATTCCAGAAGACATTCCTTTTTTTCCGCGTAACTAGGAATAGCAAAAGAGTACAATAAGCGAAAATCAGGCAACACATTCACTAGCCTACACATCAACATTCTATTCATCAACAATCAAAAACCAATATCAGGAAAAACCTACCAGAATGATTTCTAGAGATCACTTACATCTACAGCATCTCATTCGTTTACTGGAGGTTCTTGATTATTTTCTCTGGCGAATATAGAGATAACACGTAGTCTTTAGTAAATCGTATACGATTTACTATCTTTGCCACATGGCTAAAAAAATAAATTTGCGGGACCAAGTGCGCGACTATCTCCTAAAAGAAATGACAAAAGGTACGCTAGACCTAGGAAAAACTATAAACCTAGCGGCAGTGTCCAGAGCCTTAAACCTTAGTGTTACGCCTATACGGGAAGCTTTAGCGCAACTACAGCAAGCACATATTATAAAAGCGGTGCCCAACCGAGGTTTTATTATTGCAGAATTAGACGTGAAGGAGGCGGAAGATTTGTACGACCTCGTGGCCAGCTTAGAAGTTATGGCCATTGAAAATAGGGAGTTCAGTGAGACAGATATCATTAATTTAAAAAAGCAACAAGACGTTTTTGAAAATGCGGCAAACGCTATTGCTAGAATTCAGGCAGATATGGAGTTCCATAGATTACTCACCCAAGGTTTTGAGAACGAATTGGCGCTTCAACTACTTTATGATTTAAAAACAAGGGTTTTCTTTTATGAGCGCGCTTTTATGTCAAACGATTCATTTTACAATAAATCTGATAACCAGCATGAAGCCATTATTTCCGCTATTGCCGATGATAATGTTCCCACAGCGTCCCTCCTATTAAAAATGAACTGGATGCTGATTTTGAACTATATTCAGAAAAAATTGACTGAATAGAAAAGTGCTATTTTAAATCTTCTAAAAGTAAAGTCGCAGAATCCGTAATCTTCTGATAACTTCGGTAGCCCCATCTTGAGAAAAACAACGCCCCTAGAAAGGCGATTAAAAGACCTACCCATTGCGCTATTTTTAAAGGTATTAAGAACACATCTTTATCATCAAAAATTTTAGCAGTTGTTGGAATAATCAAAAACATCATTATAAGAGATAATGCAATACTCACCTGCTGTAGGCGTAATAATCTAGTTTTTGACTTTGTATACCTCACTAAGTTTTCCTTATATGTTCCCTTAAAAATATCGAAATCTTGAATTTGTTTTAAAGCGGAAAGTACTAATATGGGCATTATTATTAGGAAACCTAAACAAAGTGTACCACACGCCTGAAGATACCAAGTATCCAATTTGTTGAAATTAACTAAAATAAGTAGTACTACCCCAAAACATACAACTGTCCCGGCCTTTTCGTAAGTACTAATTTTTTTAAACTTGTTCTTATACTTGGTACGTGTCATCTCCATTATTATGTTATTTGTAAGTTTCTTTTGTGTCTCTAGTTCCTTACCCATTTGGGTCCAAGCTAGTTGTAGTTCTTCCAGTTCCATAATCCTAGGCTTTTACAATATTATCTTTTAATTTTTTTTTAATACGTGAGATTCTAGTCCCTACGTTAGAAGCTGACAGTCCTGTTATCTCTGCTATTTCGCCATAACTTTTTCCTTCCAAGACCAAAAGCATTAGCCCTTTTTCTAACTGATTCAAGTTTTGAATATAGGAATGTAACATGGCTAAACGCTCTTCGTAAATAACATCTTCAGAAGGCATTCCCATAACAACTCCTTCTGACAAGGGAGCTGTTACAGTATATCTTTTTGATTTCTTTAAGTGAGTAATAGCTGTATTCATACCCACGCGATACATCCAGGTCGTAATTTTTGATTCTCCTCTAAAGGACTCAAAACACTTCCACAACTGATACACAATTTCCTGAAACAGATCTTCTCTATCCAGTGGCGTATTCGTGTATACTGAAGCAACCTTTATAAGCAAGCCTTGATGCTCTTGTATTAATTTGGTGAATTCTGTCTCACTGGCCATTAGATGCTTTGATTTTCTTAATATGTGTCAATATGGACACAAAAATCACATAAAGTTTAAACTGATTTAAATATTGACATACAACATGCTTAAATATAGCACGTTATATTGCTAAATTTATCTTATGCAATTCCTAAATCAAGAAATAGAAGCATTGACCAAAAGAAAAAAGACCAAGTCTCTTATAAAACCGGAAATCTCATGTGGTATTTTTCAGGATACGGAAAAATTAATAGATACTATGCCAATCAACAAAAAAAATGATTAACCCAGTTATTCGAAAAGCGAAGCATCAAGCCCAGGTACTAATTGTAGTGCGTTTTTATAATATACTTTTTTGAGTACCTCATCGGATAGGTTTAAGCCGTACATTGACCAAAAAGCATGGTACTTTTTGTAGTAGGGAAAGTACTCGTCATTACTCTCTAACACCCTGAAATAGGTCGGAAATTCTTCCGGCTTCCAGCTATCCTTACCAAAAAGTATTCTGTCTTGGTACTTGTCAAAAAACGCTCTTGCATTTTGAGGTTGTCGTCCTAATTCCGCTATCACGGCAGCAATCCCTACATACATATTAGGCATTTGGTCCATAAGTGCTCCTAACTTTCCTAAATTATTGGCATACCAGCCCATATGCGCATTTATAAAATTAGTTTTTGGGTGCTTTTTAAACATATTATGCTGTTCCTGTATGATTTGCTCCCAAGGTGCAGGGTCGGTAGCAGACCTTTTTCTCCTTGGTCGTGTCTTTAACTCTAGCCATCTTTCATTACTACTATCCATATCATCCCAAAAAGATTTAGGATCGGCTGCATGAATAAGAACAGGAATACCTAGTTCACCACATTTTGCCCATACCGGATCTAAACGCTCGTCATCTATGGCGACCCTATTGCCGTTTATGTCTTTATAGCGTAATCCAAGACTTTTAAATATTTTAAGTCCCCTTGCTCCGTTTTTTACATCTTTTTCCAACTGCGCTGCCGCTTTAAGGCCCCAATCATCCGTACCTAAACCTTCAAAATCTACGTTAGCAAAAACCACAAAACGATTAGGAAAGCTTTTTTCTATATTCTCTATCTTTTCTTTTAAACTGGCCCCAGAGCCACCACTAAGATTTACCATGATGCCTTCGTTCAACCGCTCCATGTCTTTAATTAGGGTTGTTAGTTTTTTAACAGACATATCTCGTTGATGGCTGTGTATATCTATGAATCTAAACTTAGCACTTTTAATCTCCTTGCTTGGTACCACTAAAGTTGACGTAGGATTATAATCCTCAAAACTCATCTCTTGTGCCACTACTGATGGTACAACTAAAATGAGAATTATTGCGCCAAGAAGACTATTTTGGTAAAAGATGTTTTTATTCATTTTAGTTCTTGTTATGCTTTTGAAATAGTGCGGTATATGTTTCCGGAGTATCGATATCTACAATCAGTTCTCCGGCATCCAAAACTAACATTTCATCTTTGTATTTGGACATAAGGAACCGTGCTCCGTAATCTTCCTTCAAATGTATCAATTCTCTTGCTAGTTCTACGCTGAAAACCGCAGGAACACCCGATTTATTTGGATATTTAGTTGCTATAATGGATACGCTACTCATTTTAAATAGTTCTAACATTTCTGTATAATATGCACTAGTTAGTAAAGGCTGGTCTGCCAAACAAATTAATATGCCATCGAATTGCTGTTGCTGTTTTAGCACATAATCAATTCCGCAGGATATACTACTCCCGAGTCCGTTTTGCCAACGTTCATTTTTAAGGAGTGTTACTGGCTTAGAAACCAACTGTGACTCCGTCTTGATGAATTCTGAATTTGCACCCAAGACCATAAACAAATGTTCTTTCTGAACACGTAAGAGCGTTTTTAGGGTATGGACCAACAAGGTACTTCCTTTCCAAGGTAATAACTGCTTAATGCCTTTCATACGCGAAGACTCCCCAGCGGCCATGATTAAAACAGCTATGTTTCCCATTCTATTCAATTATGGATTCCCTGTTTTTTGTCCCGCAGCATCATGGGTTGCTGATTTCGAATAACAGCCAGTATTTCAGAAAGAATAGCAACTGCAATTTCCTCGGGAGCTTCAGCACCTATATTAAGTCCGGCTGGACCATGAATCATATCAAAAAACTCGAAATCATCTTCGGGGTATAGCTCCATGTACTCCCCAAATAACTTCTCCCGTCGTTTGGTAGGGCCTAACAATCCAAAATACATCGGCTTTACATCCTTTAGAACCTTCAAATATTTTAAATCCTTTACATAACTATGGGTCATAAGTACTACCGCTGTCTGGGTGTCAATTTGATGTATAGGCAAGGCTTCAGATGTAACATTCCATAGTTCATGTATTCCTTTGAAGTCGCTCAGAACTTTATCTTCTTCTGGTACAGTTGCAACAATTACCTCCCACCCAAGACCAACTGCCAGGTAGGATAATTTTACAGTATCATGTTCACCGCCAATAATCACTAATTTATATGCCGGCTTCATTTTTTGATTAAAAAGTTCCATTTTGGAACTAATAGTAAAATCAGCCTGTATTGGAAGATTCGAATCGTCAATATTGATATAAGAACCCAAACCTTCAAAAACGCCATACTCCTTTTTGTATTGAGAATGTATCGTAAAATCAATTCTATCTTCAAACGCATATTGCAAGGTTTGCAACATACTTTCGTTTACATCAAAAGGCTCCAATAAAATAAAGAGAATACCTTCACAGCCCAAGCGAAACCGCCCGTCATATGTCATCATTTTAGCCGCACCAGTTTGAAAAACACTAGCTGCTTGGAATACTACTTCCTTCTCTACACAACCACCACTTACCGCTCCTATCAAGGTTTCGTTCTCACAAATAAGCATACGTACCCCTGGTCTCCTGTAAGAGGACCCGTCCAGCGCCACAACCGTAGCCAAAACAGACCTAAGTCCTTTTTGTTTATTAGTTCTGAATCCTTCTATTATTTTTCTAAACTCGTGCGTCATAGTCACAAATTATTAAATTTTGATTGATATACTCTTTTTCAATTCAACTTTATAATTAAAATCCTTACTTATTTAACCAGTACGTGAATTTCAACGTAAGCCCCCAGTTTCGACTTGCATAAGGCTCAATAAAATAATTGTTGGTATACACCAAGAATAGGTCCGATGCAGGACTGTAACGCCATTGGAATCTAGAATTCACATTAAGATTACCCGTTTGTTCATTGTATTGGAAAAGATTGGAAAAAAACACTTTATTGGTAAATGTAATATCCACTTCAGAGCCAACCAGCCAAAACTGTGATTTGTTCCAAGGTTCTGGTAAATTAATATGATTATAATTCACATTTGCGCTTATGCTTACATAAGGCTGAAATCGATACCCTAACTCCGTGGATAAGCTTGTGCGGTTACCATCCAAATAATAGCCACCCAGCCTACCCGTAAAATTATAGGTAAAAAGGCTCTGTGGTCTGGAATTAAATTCCCAACCAAAAGCATTCCAGCTATGTTTGGTACCTGTCGCCAACTCTTCTTTACCTAATCTTGTGGGGTCAAAAGGTGAAAGTAATTCAACGTAATCATCTGAAATAAAGAAGAATAAATTACTCCGGTTTATAAAGTTGAAATTATATACTAAAAAATTAGTGCGGTCAGTTTGCTTAAAGGATTCATTAAAAAAGTATTTAAAATTCAATCCGGGTCCGTGGCTTATCAGTTTACTTTTTTTTGGAAAAAAAATAT
>JBLICT010000120.1:0-9171 GCA_047632415.1 Maribacter sp. | reverse complement strand
ACAACAGCCTTGTTTACCGATAATATATAGTAATGGTGCCTTTACTCAAATGACGGGGTACGAACAGAGCGAAATCCTAGGAAGAAATTGTCGCTTTTTACAGCACGATGACCGCGACCAAGAGGAAATAAAAACCTTGGCCATTGCTATTCAACAAGGTAAACCCTGCCGTGTAATCCTTAGGAATTATCGAAAAGATGGCTCCCTATTTTGGAATGAATTAACCATTACGCCGCTGTATAACGAAGACCAAAAATTGATCTATTTTATTGGGGTACAGAACGATGTTACCGAAATTCAAAATACGAAAAAGCAATTGGAAGTTTATACCGATAAATTGGAGACCAAGGTAGTAGAGCGTACCAAGGAAATTGAAGCAACGGTTCAAAAATTGGTGGAAACCAATCTTAATCTGGAGGATCAGATACAGGTTACCAAACTCGCAGAAAACAAAGCACAACGAAGTCAAGACCTGTTCGCTGCAATTGCCAAAAACTTTCCGAAAGGCCTCATTGTTGTGTTCAATACAGATTTTGAACTGGTGTATGTTGAAGGGGCAGAACTCAAACGGGTCAACTTGAAAAAAACTGATTTCGAAGGAAAGCGTGTGGACGACGTTCCAATTTTTTCTGAAAGACAAATTGAAAGGATCAAGGAAGAGGTCTTAAAAACGGTCCAAGGTCAAAGCCTTTCCTTTGAGGTAGAATTCCTGCGTAACAATTATGCCGTTAATTCTGCCCCTATACGCTCAGATAACGATGATATTGTTCAGGCACTATTTGTTTACAGCAACATTACGGAACAAAAAACGATACAGGAAGAACTGGCCAAGGCACTTAAGGCCGAGCAAGAACTCAACGAGCTTAAATCTCGTTTTATATCTATGGCCTCCCACGAGTTCCGTACGCCTTTGAGTGCTATTCTTTCTTCGGCCATCCTTATTGGAAAGCAGAACGAACCGGGTAAAGAGGAACGACGAGAAAAACACGTGGCACGTATACGTTCACATGTGAAGCACTTAGTGGTTATCCTCAATGATTTTCTGTCCCTGAGCAAGTTGGAAGAAGGCATGGTACAGGCCAAGCCCCAAAATTTTGAATTGATTCAGTTTTGCAGAAAACTTGTGGATGAAATGGAATCGATCAAAAAAGAGGGTCAGACCATTCAATTGAAACATATAGCGGTAGAAATGGAAGTTTTTCTTGATCAAAAACTGTTGAGTCATATTTTGACTAATCTCATGTCAAACGCCCTAAAGTATTCAGATGAAGGACAGGAAATTGTGCTACAGCTGAAGCAAGATGGCCAAATGGTAGTTTTTAATATCACGGATAAGGGAATCGGGATTCCCGAACAGGAACAGAAATACCTGTTCGATCGTTTCTTTCGGGCAACTAACGCAACAAATATACAAGGTACTGGTCTTGGGTTAAATATCGTAAAACAGTATGCGGAATTAATGCAAGGTTCGGTTAGCTTTATAAGTAAAAACGATATGGGAAGCACCTTTACGGCGGAGCTTCCTTTAAATCTACTGGAGCATGAAGAAAATACTACTAATTGAAGACAATGAAGCTGTACGTGAAAATACAGCCGAAATACTGTCCTTGGCAAATTATGAAGTGATTACCGCTGAGAATGGTAAAATTGGAATAGAAAAGGCCAAAGAAATTTTACCCGATTTAGTCGTCTGCGACATCATGATGCCAAATATGGACGGATACGAAGTATTGCGAAACCTGAATAAGGATACCAGAACGGCCAGCACTCCCTTTATTTTCCTCACGGCAAAAATTGATAGGGCAGATATGCGAATGGGTATGAACCTTGGTGCCGATGATTATTTGACCAAGCCATTTGAGGAAAATGAATTGTTAGAGGCCATTGCTTCTCGTCTACAAAAGCATGATAGCTTAAAAAAAGAAATTATAAAAAATTTGGAAGGTGTGAATACTTTTTTTGAGGAAGCTTCTGAATTTATTGATTTGGAAGGACTTTCCAAAAATCATAGTCTGAGGTCCTATGAAAAAAAAGAAATTATCTTTTGGGAAGGGGATAATGCCCATTCGCTTTATTTTATTGAACGTGGAACCATAAAAACCTATAAAGGCACGGAGTTCGGAAAGGAATTGGTCACAGGACTCTATGGTACTGGCGATTTTATTGGTCAATTATCGTTGTTAAACGCCGCTGGAACATATGTAGAGAATGCGGTTGTTTTGGAGGATGCGGAACTTAGTGCCATACCAAAGGCCGATTTTCTTAAACTATTGTACGGCAACCATATGGTCTCCCAAAAATTTATTAGTATGATTTCCAATAACTTGATTGACGTCCAGATACATCTAGTAGATATGGCATTTGCCTCCGTTAGGCAGCGAGCGGCTAAGGCTCTTTTAGAACTTTACGAAAAGGGAATGATTAAAGACAAACCGAATGGTGGGATGTCAATTCCTAGGGAAGATTTTGCTGGTATGATTGGTACCGCTACTGAAACGGCCATTCGTACGCTTTCCGATTTTAAGGATGAAGGCTTGATTACAACAGATAGTGGCAGAAGGATTATAGTGCTGGATAAAGAGGAACTTCAGACAGTTGCGAATATCAGATAGGTACTACTCCTCAATTTTTTTTTGGTGCCTTTTGCGAAGCATGCCTAATACTTTTTTGGTCACAAAGGCGATAAGCATATTTTTCCAAGTTCCGCTGTGGGTTAGTGTGCTTCCCAAACCCTGTAACAATTTGCTAGGAACCAAATCAACCTTTGCCCTATGTAAATGTAGTTTCAGGCTTTCTTGGTCGATTTCTCGTTGTAGTTTTAAGATTTTTAGACGTGTGTCTATTTCCTCAAACGATTTATATTCTCTTGGTATCATCATTCGAAATAGTGTTTAGAGAATTTTTTTAGTATTGGAGTGTTCAGTTTTTCCCTGAAAATATAAAGCAGAGCACCGACGAGCGCATAAAAACCCCCAACGATAATGAAACCGCTAAAGTAACTATCCAAAGCCTCGGATAAAGCAAAGCAAGCGGCGAATGATAGGAAAAGTAGTGCAAAAATAATCCCTAGCCCAATCAACACAAACTGCGCTATGCCCGTAACGTAGTGCATCATGATTTTGAAGATTTTTAGTCTTAGGTATTCATCGCTATTTTCCACATAAGACCTCATATCTGCTTCCGCACCTATGAGGTCTTCTTTAAATTCTTCAAAAGCCATAAGAGCTATTTTTGTAGTTGGGCGTTCTTCTTTTTTAGATCTTCTAGCTTTCGCTCCAAACTATCGATAATATCATCAGCTTTGTAGCTCATGGTAGAGATGGCTTCGTCTAATTTGCGGTCAAAGACATCTTTTTTCTCATTTGCAGTTTTCGTAAGTTCATCCTTGGCGTGCGAAACACGCTCCGCTAAGTCATGGCTAGTTTCGTCCACTCTTTGTTTGATTTTGTGTCGGGTCTCCACACCCTTATCTGGGGCATATAAAATGCCGATTCCTGCTCCTATGGCGGCTCCTGTTAAAAGTGCCAGTAAAACATTTCCACTATCGTTTGTCATGATATTAAATATTAAGTTAGTAAATCATTTTATTTTCTGCTCAAAAATAGACTAGAAAAAAGGCTCTTGAAATGACCTTGGTCATACAGAGTACGTTTTATGCTTTTTATATTAGCAGTATAAGAATGTGCGAACCTACTAATATGTCAAACATTCCTAAATGATGAGAGCAATGGCTAAAATACTGGAGCAAAAACATTTCTCTATAAAGAGTTACCAACAGCTTGGGCAACTCGAAGAAGTGATTCAAGAGATACGTAAGCATACCATAGTGCAACTGGAATTGTCGGTTCTTGGTAAAACTGCGCATGGTTGCGTTTCACATGATAAAGAGACCGAAAAGGCGCAAAAAGAATTGAAACACTATTGGGAAGACTCCTTGGGCCCCACATCAGATTTTGGACTTTTCTGCAATCCTGAACTAGGTACATTATTCATAGCTGGGTCTCTGGCATCTCAATTTTTAAATAATATGGATGGTAAAGCCTTGGGAGAAATACGCTCTGGCCCATATGGCATTCTAAGGGGTTTGGGAATAGCCGAAAAAGATGCAACCAACTACATCAAAGATTTGAACGAAGGGTATTTTCTACTTATCCTGCGCGGGTATAATTATGAATTGGATATCATGGAAGAAGTGCTCTAAAACCTTGAAAAAGGATGACGTATTTTTATTGTAAGATTTTTATCGGTTTTTTTGAAAATGACTAAAAACAGAAACAGGAGACCAAAGCCTCCTGTTTCCTACGAAACGTTTGAATTTGTTTACGCTTCCAATCAAGCTTTTAAATCACTTTATTTCTAAATTAACCTAGAAGACAATTTCGCCGTAAATAGCATCGCTATGGTCTCTTTTTTCTAGCGGAACTAAAGGCCAATATTATATTTTTTTAGAAGAAACCGAGGTACCGAAGTACACCGGTTTCTTAGAAGATGTTCTTCGACCCAATTTCCACTTACACTGATCTACTAGAATATATTGCTACATTCATACGAGATTCAAAAGGTATAAAAAAGTATCTGTAACCTCTTCTTTTCTTACATCTTAGTACTCCCTACGAACACTAAGACTGTATTATATTTTTTTAGAAGAAACCGAGGTACCGAAGTGCCCCGGTTTCTTAGAAGCTGTTCTTCGACCCAATTTCCACTTACACTGATCAACTAGAATATATTGCTACATCCATACGAGATTCAAAAGGTATAAAAAAGTATCTGTAACCTCTTCTTTTCTTACGTATTAGTACTCCCTGCGAATACTAAGACTGTATTATATTTTTTCAATGAACTCATGTATACCGCTAATATACACCGCTATTCTTATGTGTAAAATGACCTAGGTCAGTTTGATTGATTTTTTTCATTTTTTTGATTAAACGAATTCAGGGGAGTACTGCACAATAATATCATTTTGAACATGACGCACCCCAACAGCCTTGTAAGCTGCTTTTTCCGCTAGTTCGCGTTCCTTAATGGAATGAACTCTACCTTTAAGTTGTACGATATCGCCATCTACCTGTACCCGTATGCCTTTGGCTTCCAGATTTGCGTAACGCTTTAGGGCCTTGATAATTTGCTCCTCAATATTAGCTGCCTTACCCTCTGGAACTATTTCTATTTCATTAACGACTCCCTTAACACCCAAAAGATTTTGTACGGTGCGTTTGGCTGCTTTCCGCTGATAATCCCAGGCAAGGTTGCCCGACAGAAAAATATATCCATTTTCAACCAATACCATAACTTTTTCCTTAGGTACCGATGCATTCCATTCCAAAGCATTCACAACTACCTTCGCGATTTCCTTATCGGTTTTCTTGAGGTCGTCGTCATATTTGACTTTAATATCCTCAGCGACCGCTTTTACCCCAATCACACGTTTTGCAACGGTATTGGCCAAGCCTTTTTTGTGAAATTCGCTGACTACACCGCTCAGTGTTACGATACCATCCTCAACAGTAACCCCGATTTGGGTCTCGTCAATGTTGGGCTCAAATACGAGTTCATCTAAAATATCCTGTTTAATCTGTCCATCTGATTTCATCTGATTATTAATTTATTCGCTTTAAAAGTATCTGTATTCCTTCGCGTATAAAATGATGATCGTCAGTCTCGGTTATATTTCAATATGTTGTATTTATTTATTCCTTTTAATAACGTCCCTACTGATTTATATCATTTTGTACTTCAAGACAAGTTTGCATTTTTGGCATATACTAAAAATCCTATTATGAAAGACACTATTGATTACGGTAAACAACAGCGAGAGTTTCATGTGTTCGTTGAAAGTATATATTACGATTTGGTACGTTTTAAAAAGGAAGACAATACTAAAGCGTTCAATACACTTCTATTAAAGGCGATGCCCGAAGTAAAACGGTATATTCAAAAAAGCTTGAATGCTGCCCTAACCGATAAGAAAATTGATATAGGAAGATATAAAGCTGATGATTTTGTAGATCAATTATTTATTGCAGCCTATGATTATTTTGACAAGATCGCCAACAAAGAAGATTTACACCTTTGGCTATTCAAAAAGGCAGACGAATTATTGGAAGATGCTTTAGTAGAAGAGCAATTCGATAGCTTATTTTTTGATAATATTGATACCTATTCCAAACCGGAATGGGATGCTATGGAAGAAAAATTTAGTACCGACGGCGGTGGTGATTTAGTCATGTTGGAAGAGTTGGATGATATTTCATACCCGAAGAACGATTATATACTGAATCATGTTTTTGTAGAAGATGACACCAAGGAATTTATAGCCCAATTGGATCGTGAACTCGGCGCAGAAAATATAAGAAAGCATACCAATATGGTACTACATAATCTACCTAAATCAATGCGCACTGTCTTTGCGCTTTTTAACGAACACCATTTTGATGCAAAGGAAATCGCCAAAATACAGAATCGGACGATTGAGGAAGTGGAAACTCTTTTAGAGACTGCCCGAAAAAGCCTGCAAGTCAGTTTTTTTAATCGATATAAAGCATGAATATAAAAATAGTTTATCATGAAAACAACAACTTCAAATCCAAAAACAGCATTGTTATTGGGAGCAGGTCTTAATGTACTGCACCAAGAAAGTAGGGAATGGCAAGAGACTATCGCTTTCTGGAAAGACGAAACAAAATTTTTCGCAGATTTGCTTAGGAGAAAAGAAACTAAAGAATCTGAGTATGGAGAAATGCTCAAAAACCTAGACAAAATACATGAGAATCTATTTGATTATTTAGCAGATGATATTATGGGTCATGAACGATTATTGTCACGTTTAATGCAAGGAGAAAAGGGACTATCCGATGGAGAATATCGTGAAAAACACCGTAAACTTGGTGACCGAATAGAATTATTTACTACCGATTTTCGGGAATTTAAAAAAATGGTTTTTGGGTATGCAAAGAAGTTTTAAGAGGTGAAGTTTTAAACAAACTACGAATCTAAAAATCATGGTTATGGAAATTACAATGTTCAAGAAGGAATACAATTCGGCGGACAGTATTGCCCACTTTATGGATTTCTATTATAGTCTCAGCTTGAAATACTTAGCTAGCGATTTACTAGACCAAGGTCTTTCACCTAAACAGATTACGGATGCGGTAGTAAAGGCCATTAATGTAGGTAAAGCCTCGGGATTGGAATTGAACAAACATTTCAGGCCTGTTTTTAGTGCAATCGATAAGGAAATTATTAGGGATTGCAAGTTGTCTCATTTCGCTTATGGTCTGGTGCTCATGAACGCCGATGTAGCACTTCAAGTAGTAGGTGATTTTCAGGTAAGCGTATTAAATCAATATTTAATTCATATGTAATAGATTTTAAGTATCTATTTCCAAACCTAGCGAGCTTTGCTATACGTCAGGTTCTACTGAATAAATTATAACTACATTCATTTTTTTACTAAAGTTTGACGGACCTAAATCCTTGCGGTGCCAACCTATTTGTATTTAAATGGTGGGATATGATGCGAAGAAGTTTATTGCCGCACTAGTATTTTAGTATTGTTTAAAGGTATTTTTGATTCGAGCGCATTTAAAGTTTGAAAAAATTGATTATTTATAAAAATTCATCCTATTCTTTAAGGTGAATTTATCCATCGGGTTCATACTAAGTTTGATAGTAGTACTTATTATTTAAGTTATTCTAGTTACCGCTTTTTGCCAACCCAAAGGTCACATTATTTCTCTCTGCCTTGTTAATATTTTCAATACCTTTTAGTAAGGCATCGGGACTAAAAGAGATACTATCAATGCCCTCTTTTATTAGAAATTCAGCAAATTCTGGAAAATCACTAGGTGCTTGTCCGCATAGGCCTATTTTAGTGGTAGTATTTCGAGCGGACTGTATGGCCATAGAAATCATGCGCTTGGCCGCTTTGTCATTTTCATCGAACAAGTTTCCCATGATTTCAGAATCCCTATCAATACCTAATGTTAGTTGGGTAAGGTCGTTGGAGCCAATAGAAAAACCGTCGAAGATTTGAGCGAATTCCTCTGCAAGGATAACGTTGCTAGGAATCTCAACCATTGTGTAGACTTCGAGTCCGTTTTCGCCTTGTTTTAGTCCATTTTCTTCCATAATAGACAGTACTTTTTCACCCTCTTTGACAGTTCTACAAAAGGGTACCATTACTTTAAGATTGGTAAGTCCCATGTTTTCACGGACAATTTTAATGGCTGCACATTCCAGGGCAAAGCCATCTTTGTATAAATCGCTATAGTATCTAGAAGCGCCTCTGAACCCCAACATGGGGTTTTCTTCATGTGGCTCAAAACCTTGACCACCAATAAGGTTGCCATATTCGTTAGTCTTAAAATCACTTAGCCGTACAATAACCTCCTTCGGATAAAAGGCAGCGGCAATAGTAGCAATACCTTGAGAGAGTTGATCAATAAAATAGTAGGATTTATCGGGATAATTCTTGGTAAGTTCTTGGATTTCTTTTCTGACCGTTGCATCCTTGATTGAATCGAACTTGACCAAGGCCATAGGATGTACTTTGACTTTATGGGTGATGATAAATTCCATTCGAAGTAAACCAACCCCGTTATTCGGATAAAAAGAAAGTTGAAAGGCGTTTTCGGGATCAGCCAAAATAAATTTAACTTCCGTATCGGGCATCTGTATTCCTGAAAAATCGATTTCTCGCTCTTCAAAAGGTAGTTTTCCTTGGTATACATACCCCGTTTTTCCTTGGGCGCAGGACATCGTTATCGTTTCTCCATTCGTTATGCTTTTTGTAGCATTGCCACAGCCTACGATTGCTGGAACGCCTAGTTCACGGGCTACAATGGCCGCATGGCTTGTACGACCACCTTTATTAGTGATGATTCCCCCTACTTGTTTAAGCAGTGGGTCCCAGTCGGGGGTAATAGTATCGGTCACGATAATCGAATCCGTGGTTAATTGTTTGGCCTCTTTTGGAGATTCTAAAAGTACTGCTTGGCCTACCTTGATCTTGGAGCCAACGGCATTGCCTTGTACCCAATTTTTTCCTTCTTTTAGCAATCGGTATTCAATGTGAATATTTTTGTTCTTGTTTTGATGAACGGTTTCCGGTCGGGCTTGGGTAATGAATAATTCATTGGTAACACCGTCTTTTGCCCATTCGATGTC
>JBLICT010000119.1:0-9185 GCA_047632415.1 Maribacter sp. | reverse complement strand
TTTGTCCGCAATATCGAGATAAGTAGCTATTCGCTTTTTAAATCCAACAGGATCTGCTTTGTATGCTAAACTATGAAGGTAAACGCGCATGGTATTAAAGCCTATTCCTTCTGCGTAACCTAATTCACGATTTATAGTTTCTGGATCAAATGTAGCTTCTTGCCACATTTCCAACTGATTGATAGCCGTGCTTGGATTAAAGTTTGCTCCGGTCATCCAATCATGCTGCCCATACCAATTTACAGATTTTTCGATTGCCCATTTATTTGTTTCTAATACATTTTCTTGACCTCTAACTACTAAGCTCAAGCATAGCAGAAATACAAAAGAAATTACTTTTTTCATGTATAATATATTTAGGATTCTCAGTCTATTTTCTTTGAGTAAATAGTAAAAATTTTGAGTATTAAACCAAACGAAGTCACTTCCCTTTTTGGTTAAACAGCATCACTCGGATGCGATTTCTTTCACCCCTTCAAATGTCATCTTTACAGGCTTTATGGTGCCATCTTCATTAAATTCTATGACATCCATACAAGTCACACGATGGTCCCTGTCTTCATTAGGGATGGGGCGTCTGTGATAGACCATGATGTACTCATCGTTGTCGCGTCTTTTGATTACGGAATGATGCCCTGCTCCGGTAGCAATGTCACCCTCATTGGATTCGAGTATAGTACCAATACGTTTATATGGTCCTGTCGCTTTTTCGGCCATAGCATAGGCCACTTTATACGTTCCATTGGTCCATCCACCTTCCGACCACATAAAATAGTAGATTCCGTTTCGTAAAAACATAAAGGGGCCTTCCACATAACCTTCTGGAGTGATTTCCTTGAAGTTAGCACCATCCTCCCACGGTATAAAACCGGTAAAATCATCATTCAGTATCCCTAGATTGCAATGACTCCATCCTCCATAAAATAAATAGTAGGTATCGTCTACGTCTTTGAATACAAACTGGTCTATAGGTTGGGCGTCATTATAAAAATCAGATATAAGCGGCTCCCCCAAATGGTCACTAAATGGTCCTGCAGGCGTATCGGCTACGGCCACTCCAATACCTCCATAATGATTAATATCATTGTTTGGGTCATAAGAGTTTCTACCAGGTCTTTGAATGTCGTTCGCGCCAAAGAAAAGAAAATACTTTTGATTTTTGGCTATAATCGACGGCGCCCAGAGGGCTTGGCGTAACCACTTAATTTTGGTGGTGTCCAAAATACGTTCATGTTTTTTCCAATCCACTAGGTTTTTAGATGAAAAAGCATCAAAATGTAATTGTTTGCCATAGTCATCGGAGAACGTGGGGTACACCCAATACGTATCATCAAAAACTGCACCTTCGGGATCGGCATACCATCCATCTGTTATCGGGTTGTTCATTTTTAGGGTCTCCTGCGAAAAACCGAGTCCATAAACTAAGAAGCTTAGCATGGTGAAAATCAAATTTTGTTTCATAGGCTTATTCTTACTAGTCTCCTTATTTTAAACTGTGTTAGACAAATTACAAAATAGTTTAAACTTAGATAAGTTAACAAACTTTATTTCTTTCAGAATACTAGTAGATACAACCTTCTGTATACAATTGATTTTATGATACTTGTATCTATCCGATAAGAAGATGATACAGTGTTATTTTTCACAACACTATCAGATGATGTCGGGAAAACTTATCATTTCTGATGATACGCTTAAACTGCTTCCAGAGTAGCCCGATTACTTTTTATCTACTACTTGAGTTTGATTAAATCAACTTGAGCCTACGGTCTTCGTTGTTTGTGTTTCACTTTAGTGGCAGGAAGCTGCAGGGAATAAGACCGGTAATATAGTTTGCTAGGAAGTTTCCGTGCCTGGAATGCTTTATCTGTTATGTCGACTTCAGTTCGCGCTTTATGGCTGCTATATCAGTTACATTTTCATCTTAATAACGATGACTCCGCTAGCACCACGAGATCCATAAAATGAAGCGGCGTCATCCCTGAGAACTCTTACCGAAGCTACTTCTCTAGGAAAAATATACTCCATGGAACTAACAGGATTGCCATCTACTATTATCAAGGGTTGTTGAATACTTTGAACCGAATTAGGGGGTACTAACCGAATAGAAGTTCCGTTGACCACAGCTCCTGGTATTTCTGTCGCAATCAGTTGATACATATTTAAATACTTACTATAATCCTGAGGTTCTTTTCTAGTTCTTTTAATCTTAGTCTCGAAACCTAACTCTTCCAATTGCTCTTCAGACACTACAGACTCACTTTTAGGAAAAACAATCAACATACCATCATCGCCTTGATAGTTTTTGGTTACGATACCGTAATTCCAAGAATATGCCGAAATAGTTTTATTAGAAGATTTTAAACCGATTTTGAATTCACCCTTCTTATTTGTTTTAATTTTAGTTTTCACTGAATCAAGATAAATTATAGCCTTTTTTACAGGTTGTTGGTCTGAGTTTAAAACGGTGCCATTGACCCATTGTATTTCTTTTTTTTGAGCATTAATTTGCGCTGTATAGCATACAATTAAAAAAAAAGTTACAAGAATTTTCATAGTATTATGTCAAGTTAATTAGCCTCTTTTTCTATTAATTGAAGTTAGTGATAAAAACAAAGAATATACCAGCTTTATGTTTTTTTTATGGTGGTAGTGATACCGGACTTTATCTAGACAAAGTTTCGTACTATGCTTTCCGTCTTAAATTAGTACAATAGTCTGTTTTGCCTTATGCTGTGTACTCATTTTTGTTGTGGTCCACTGTTAAATCAATAAAAGTATAGAATTATGGACAGGTTTTTACTTTGTCTGTAACTTAGGTTTTTGAAAATATAGAAGCATCTTTTCGCTTTTTTTTGTTGCTTTACAATGTTGGCATTTTCGATATTATAGTTTTCAAAATACCAGTATTTGTTAGGTGAGGTGGTATCTTACAAGAGATGCCCACAATTATGGCACCGCCTTACTTTTCAGCTAGAGTTACTATTTATGAGTACCTTTTTGGTAGTTTAAAGTAGCCTAAAACAATGAATAAAAATCAGTTTATCCTCCAAATTTTTAGTAAAGAAAAGGTAATCCGTTCCGCCATCCTTTAGTTTATGTTTTTTGCGTAGAGTTGCTACGCTATACGGAAAATTACGGGTGGTAATATTTGCTTTTGTGAGACTTAGTTTCTTTAGGTCTTTTTTGTTGTATTCGAACACCGATTTTATTTTGAAACGCCTACCCGGGAACTCTTTTGGTATTTCAGAGGTATACAGATGGGAGTGGGTATGTATTTTGTGTACATTAAACCTTGAGCTAATCAATTTAAACGCACCTGATTTTAGCAGTGCTGCGTTGGGTTCGTAGAGGTAGTTGTGCGGTTGGGAAAAAGCGGGTATAGCAGCTTTTTCTTCTGATAGTAAAAATTCAAAAATAACTGACTGATTATTTATCAGGTTCACTACTTTAATTTTTGGCTCTTTATTAAAACCGTACTCTAGTAGCCATAAGACTTCCTTTACCTCGTTTTCTAAGGCAACAATATGTATTTCTTTTACATGTGTTAGCTGTCTTGTGCCAATAGTAAGGTCTAACAGGGGACCTGTCTTGATGAGGATATTGTTCGATTTTGAAAAAAGTAGGTCTAGATGTTTAGTAACATCTGGCTCACAATCTGATAGAAAATAGACTTTTTCTTTGGCATTTGTTCGTCTAGAAGGATCTACATAAATCCAATCGAATTTTTGTGCTGTTTTGGTCAAAAACTCTATGCCATCACCTGAAATAAAATCAATGTTTCTAATGCCCATCGCATCAAAGTTTGATTTAGCAATCTTCGCAAGTATCGGGTTTTTTTCAACATGGTATACCCTTTTTAAATTCTGACCAAAGGCCCGTATATCTACACCAAAGCCAGCGGTAATATCTGCGAGCGAATCTCCGTTTACGATACTGGATTTGTATGCAGCGGTTTGCTCGGATGATGTTTGGGAGATGTTTAACTTGTTTGCATAATACATGTTTTCCGAAGAAAACCATGTCGGTAGCTTCTTTCTGCTTTTGAGTTTAGCCTCAATTTGACCCGCCAATTCCTGTGTTGAGACCTTTAGAAATGGAGATTTCTGAAACAAGAGTGTTGGGATGTCTTTGGTAAGATTCGCAGTAATAAATGCTTGGACGTCGGCATGCAAAATAGCATTGTTCATGACCGCTTTAAAGATTTTTAGTAAGGGATTGTACAATCTTATTATCTGAAAGGAACTCTTTTAAAATTACCTTTATAGCCGTGTAGCCAGGCACTGCAATAATCATCCCGACAATGCCAAAAAGAAGTCCTGCAATAATGATGACCAAGAAGATTTCTAATGGATGCGATTTTACGCTGTTGGAAAATATAAACGGTTGAGAGAAGAAATTATCCACCAACTGTCCAATTACTAGCCCTATAATCACATATCCTGTCTTGGGTAATATTACAGTACTAAAGTCCATGCCAAGCGTACTCGTCATGGTGAGTAGTATCATGAGCACACCACCTATAATTGGACCTATGTAGGGTATAATGTTGAAAAGTGCACATAAAAAAGCAATCACAATGGCGTTTTCTATTCCAACAATCAATAATACGACGGTATAGATTACGAAAAGAATAAATATTTGGAGCAATAGGCCCACAAAATATCGGGATAATAGTCCATTTATTTTATTGATAGAATTTATCGTTCCTGTTTCTTTTGTGTTTGGAACGAATACCAATAGTCCGTTCTGAAATAGCTTACTGTCCTTTAAGAAGAAAAAAGAAATAAACAACACGGAGAAAAGACCAATACTGAGGGTGCTAAGTACAGCTAAAAACGAGTTAAGAAGATTGGGTATAAAACTAAGATTTAAGCCCTCTAGAATATTCTGTTCGATATTGCTTTCTTGAATTACGTCACCAACAACATTTTTTGATAATCCCAAATATTGCGTAATTTCAAAATAAAGGGAGTTGATGCTTTTTTGCAACTCATCCATATTCAGCAGAGAAAGGTTTTTACTCTGCTCGGATATTAGGGGTATAAAAAGAGCAAAAATGCTAGCTATGACCCCAACCATAACAAGCATTGCAAGTATTACGGCCAAAATATTGGGGAATCTAAGTTTTTCTCTGAGGAAGAAAACAATAGGTCTGCCAATTAATGCGATTACTACAGCTATGGCTAAATAGGCCAAAACGGATCGGATGATGTATAGAAAATATAAAATCAAAAGGATTCCAGTAATGATTCCTAGGGTCCTCAATAATCCGTTTGAAATGGTTTTAGAGGTCATGGTTTAGTTTTTAAAAACATATGAAACGATATTTGCACCCATTTTTAAGGCTTGTTGTCTAACTTTCTCTGGGTCGTTGTGTACTGCTGGGTCTTCCCAACCATCGCCAAGATCAGATTCAAAAGTAAATAATAAGACAAGGCGTTGCTCGTAATAGATGCCTAATGCTTGTGGTCGTTGCCCGTCGTGTTCGTGTATCTTAGGGAGCCCTTTTGGAAAGTTGTATTCTTGGAAAAATATAGGGTGGTCTGCGCCAATTTCTTCTAACGGTGTATTGGGAAAAAGTGCATCCAGCTGTTTGGTTACATAGGGCTTCATACCATAATTATCATCAATATGTAAAAAACCGCCGGAAGCCAGATAGGTTCTCAGATTTTCAAGTTCCTCTTGGGAAAATACCACGTTACCATGTCCTGTCATATGTAAAAATGGGTACTGGAAAATAGCTACGCTTCCTACTTCAACAGTATTTGGCTTATCATTTAAACGCGTGCCTATGTTGGCATTACAAAATCGAATCAAATTTGGTACAGCCGTTGGATTGGCATACCAGTCGCCACCACCATTATATTTTAGTATGGCGATTTCTTGGGCCTTTCCTTCTGATATAAGCAGAAAAGCACAGAAAGTAATAAGAGCGGTGAACCGATTCATATAACAAGGTATAAAATTCAAATTTACATAATATCAGAATGAAAAGTAGGGTAGCGGCTTTATTGTTTAGTGAGGTACCATTCACATGAATTTCTCTAGACTATAGATTATTCGAGCTTAATTTTTTTTATAACTCAAAGGTAAGCGACTGTGGCTTCATTTTTAAACTATAACAGGTATACGGTATTTAGCGTTAAGCTAAGGAACAAGCAGTTATCCGTTATTTGTGAGCGCAACTGTAGTGCAGGCAACAATTGCAGCAGTTTCTGTGCGTAATCTGGTCTTGCCCATAGATATGGGTTTGTAGCCTTTTGCTTTTGCTTTTTTAATTTCTTCTTTGGTGAAATCCCCTTCTGGGCCAATTAATATAGTTGTTGGTTTGTCTGGTGCAATATTGCGCTTTAATTCATACCGTTCGGTGTCCTCGCAATGTGCTATGAACAAGAGCCCTTTAGTATCCTTTTCTAAAAACTCAGCTAACGTAATCAACGAATTTAGCTTGGGTAAATAGGCTTGGAAAGATTGTTTCATGGCCGATTGGATTACCTTTTCGTACCGTTCCGATTTTACGGTTTTTCTTTCGGATCTGTCGCAAAGTATTGGTGTAATTTCATGTACTCCTATTTCTGTAGCCTTTTCTAAGAACCACTCAAACCTATCATTCATTTTTGTAGGTGCCACCGCTAAATGAAGACTGTGTTTTGAAGGGTGTATTCTTTTGTGGTGGGTAATAGCTACAGTGCACCCTTTAGCATTATTATCAGTAATAGTGGCGAACAAAAAAAGTCCACGGCCATTGGTAATTTGAAGTTGGTCTCCAACTTTCCTACGTAATACTTTTACGATATGTTTACTTTCAAAACTATCGAACGTAAAATGTTTCGATTCCTCTTCTAATGTTGGGTTGTAAAATAGTTGCATAATATCGGTTTAAAAAGTATATCTAGCTTTGGCGGTAACGTTCTGCTCCGCAAAGAGTCCTTTTTTGAATTTCAAATACCCTACAATACCAATCATGGCGGCGTTATCCGTACAATATTCAAATTTAGGAATATGCACAGTCCACCCCAAGTCCTTTTCTGCACCCACTAGCGCTTTCCTAACTCCAGAATTTGCAGAGACGCCTCCGCCTATGGCAATAGTTTTGATTTCTGTTTGCTTGACAGATTTTTTAAGTTTCCGCATTAGAATGGTTACAATGGTGTATTGTATGGAGGCACAAATATCAGCAAGGTTTTCAGTGATGAAATCTGGATTTTCTTTCGTTTTTCTTTGAACAAAATATAGGATGCTTGTTTTTAATCCGCTAAAACTAAAATCTAGGTCTTTTACCTTAGGTATTGGAAATTCAAAAGCACGTGGGTTGCCCTTCTGTGCATACTTATCTACCAAAGGGCCACCGGGATAAGGTAATCCTAGTACTTTTGCACTTTTGTCAAACGCTTCGCCAACGGCATCATCCAAGGTTTGCCCCAAAACCTCCATTTTAAAATAATCGCTGACTTTTAAGATTTGGGTATGTCCTCCGCTAATGGTCAAGGCCAGAAAAGGGAATTTTGGAGGTGTCATATCCGTATCTTGTATAAAATGAGTTAAAATATGGGCTTGCATGTGGTTTACTTCAATTAACGGAAGGCCAAGACCAAGGGCTAAGGACTTCGCAAAAGAGGTGCCTACCAAAAGAGACCCCATAAGTCCCGGTCCGCGGGTAAATGCTATGGCTGATAACTGTTTTTTATCGATATTTGCTTTAGCTAAAGCTTGATTAACTACGGGAACTATATTTTGCTGATGTGCACGGGACGCGAGCTCGGGTACGACGCCACCATATTCTTCATGTATTTTTTGACTGGCAACCACATTGCTTAGTACAGTAGTATTCCTAAGAATGGCAGCAGAAGTGTCGTCGCAAGACGATTCTATAGCAAGGATGTAAATAGTTTCGATTTCCAACGGTTTTGGAATAAAAATTGAATGACAAAGGTAAAACATAAAGCCCTATCAAAAAATTAAGGAAAATACTCATCAGAACAAGCTTGGTTCTGATATTGATATGTATTTTGGGAACCATGGTACTTTCCTTACCGGTTGTTCAGACGAGATTGGCGAAGTACGCCACAACTTCGCTCAACAAGGAGTTTGGAACCAACATAAATATAGATAGGTTGCGGTTTTCCCTTATCTCTTGGGATACTTCGCTAAAGGGGATTTATATAGAAGATTACAAAAAGGATACGCTGTTTTATGTAGATGAGCTAAAGACTTCGGTGTTGAGCTTGGGAAATTTAGCCCAAGGAAGACTCGAGTTTGGGGATATTACAATTAATAGTCTTCATTTTAAGCTTAAAACTTACGCAGGAGAAAGAACGACCAACATAAATGTTTTTGTGGATAAACTGGATGATAAAAAACCAAGGGCACCGGGAGCTCCACCATTTTTCTTTTCCTCTTCTTTTGTGGACATTAACGAAAGTAAGTTTCAATATATAGATGAGAACCTAGAAAATACACAGATACTATTGTTCAATAATCTGAATATAGCCGGTAAAGATTTTCAGATAGTAGGCCCGGAAGTTTCCACGGATATTACAGAAATGTCATTTTTAAGTAAAAGGGACATTCAGGTAGAACAAATGTCCACCACCTTTAAGTATACCAGGGAGCAAATGCGTTTTGATTCTCTAACGATTAAAACCCCACTATCCAATCTCAATGGTAATCTTGTTTTTAATTATAACAGAGAGGATTTTGTAGATTTTCTGAATAAAGTAAATCTGGAGGCTAGTTTTGAGGAATCTACGGTAGCCTTTGATGAAATAAATCTGCTGTATAACGAATTTGGAAAAGGCAAGCTAGCAACTTTTAGCGCCAACCTTAGCGGAGTACTTAACGATTTGAATACCGATGATCTGTTTCTTTTTTCAGATAATACAGGAATACGGGGAGATTTTAATTTTAAGAACCTCTTTAATAAACAAAAGCCGTTTGCCTTAGATGCAAAAATGAAGAATGTAACCAGTAACTACTATCAATTAAATGCCCTTTTACCCAATTTGGTTGGGAACTCCCTTCCCTCTTCGTTTAGCAAATTAGGACAATTTACAATAAGGGGTGATGCCTTGATAACCAATTCTTCCATTGATGCTAAAGTAAACTTGAATACTGCGGTGGGTAGCAGTTATACGGATATCGTGTTGACTAATTTCAACAATATTGATAATGCAACCTACAAA
>JBLICT010000118.1:0-9187 GCA_047632415.1 Maribacter sp. | reverse complement strand
GATTGAAAGCTAGGATATTTGAAACCAATAAAAACCCTAAAACTTTAGGATACGGATACTGAGAGTATATATTAGTTTTAAAGCTTCGGAAATGGATGAGACTACACCTATTCCACTTTATAGTTTGGGCAGTCTATTGGCTGATTTAAATTTGAAATAATGATACTGCTGCGTTGTGTACCTAAACTCTTTAACTCTAATATAATTTGAAGAGTAAAAATTAGTTATTTTGACAGGTACCAGAGAAGTATTGTGTAAAACTTTGGTTATGGCGTTTGCCAAAAGGGTGGTGTAAGATTACTATACTAGATTTAAAAAAGGAAGCTACTTAGCCAATTTCGGATGACAGAAATACATCTACCTTAACGGCTATTCAATTATTGGCTAATGTGTTGAAAAAAGAGTCTTTTGTAGTCACCAAAAAAGAAATAAATAAAAAATTGGGTGCTTGAGATATCTTAGTAAATGATGCTGGCGGTAATCATCTGTTGAGTACTGCGAGTAATTCGTTTCTAGGGATTGAAAATAAAAAGGACGGCTTTAAGGCATTTTTTGATTTATAAGACAATATGAAAAACAGGAGTTTCATCTTTATACTATCCCTATTGGTATTGGTATTGGGAATAAATGCACAATCCGAGAAACAAAAGAATATTCTTTTAATTTGTATTGATGACCTACGCCCTGAGTTGGCTTCCTTTGGCGCGGAGTATATACATTCTCCTAACATTGACCAACTAGCCAAAAAAGGGCGTCCTTTTCTTAATCACTTTGTCAACGCTCCGAGCTGTGGACCTTCTAGATATACGTTATTGACCGGAACCTACGGACCTGTAGGTAACGACGCACTTTTCCAGCGTGCCAAACTCATAACGAAAGCCGACAACGAAACACCCCTTACTATCCCAGAGTGGTTCAAAAAGCATGGATACACCACTGTTTCCGTAGGTAAAGTATCACATCACCCAGGTGGACTAGGCAGAACGGATTGGAACAATAATCAAGTAATTGAAATACCCAACGCGTGGCATCGCAACCTAATGCCTGTTGGCCCTTGGCAACATCCCCGAGGCGCTATGCATGGTTTAGCAAACGCCATGGTGAGAAGTAAAGAAAAAGGTACTATGCCTGTTTATGAAGCAGCAGCTCACGAGAATGACACTTATCCAGACGACCTTATTACTAAACAAACCCTAATGGAACTGGAAACATTGGCTTCTACCGCTGACAAGCCATTTTTCCTTGCTGTAGGTATTATAAAACCGCATCTGCCTTTTGGTGCGCCTCAAAAATACGTGGACCTATATGATAAAGTATCTTTTCCAGAAAATCCATATCCTAATAAACCGCAAGGAAAAACTACCTGGCATGAGTCCGGAGAAATTAAACAATATAATTTCTGGGGAAAAGATTTAACTTCTGATTCTGACTTTGCATTAGAAGTACGAAAATATTATGCAGCCTGTGTAAGTTATGCTGATTTACAAGTGGGTAAGATTCTAAAGAAGTTGGAAGAGACCGGAGCGGACAAAAACACCATTGTGGTGCTTTGGGGAGACCACGGCTGGAATTTAGGGGAACATGGTATTTGGGGTAAACACAACCTTTTTGATGTCGCTTTAAAATCGCCCTTAATTATTTATACTCCGGGATTGATACAACCTGGAGAAAAAGCCATGGGTATTGTAGAAACCTTAGATATATTTCCCACCTTATGTGATTTGACAAGACTTCCCAAAGCTGATTTTAGCCAAGGTAGCTCCTTAATTGCTATGTTAGAAAATCCAATACAATCTGGACATGCAGCTGTATCGTATCTACAAAATGCGCAAAGCATACGTGTTCCAAGATATCGACTTATTGCACATGATGATGACTACATAGAACTGTACGACTATGAGTCGCCCGAAAAAGAAAACCAAAATATTGCAGATGAACATCCAGAAAAAGTCGCAGAACTAAAATTACTATTGCGCTCCAAAATAGACCAAGTACGATAACGGATATAACTAAAAAATTAGAACATCAAATGAGCTTGACTTTTGAACAAACATTGCGTTGGTACGGACCTAAAGACCCGGTATCGTTGTCTGACATAAAACAAGCCGGAGCTACGGGCGTAGTTTCATCGTTGCACCATATTCCTAATGGAGAAGTTTGGCTAGTATCCGAAATCAACAAACGGAAGACGAAAATCGAAAACGCTGGACTCACATGGTCCGTTGTAGAAAGTGTTCCGATTCACGAAGCGATAAAAACACAGGCTAAAGGATACCTCAACTATATTGAGAACTACAAACAGACCCTGACCAATTTGGGTACTTGCGGAATAGGTATTGTTTGTTACAACTTTATGCCCGTATTGGACTGGACACGTACCCATCTGAATTATAAGGTAAAAGACGGTTCTACCGCATTGAGATTTGAGGCAGCCGCATTTGCGGCATTTGAGTTATTCTTATTAAAAAGACCGGGAGCGTCAACTACGTATACAGAGAAACAGCAAGAAACGGCCAAAAGGTATTTTGAAGATTTAACTGATGCTAAGAAACAAGAATTATCGAACAATATCATCGCGGGACTTCCTGGTGCGGAAGAAGGCTATTCGCTAGAAGAATTCAATACAATCTTAGCAACATACGACAAGGTAGGGCCAGCAGAACTTAAAAAACACTTGTTTGAATTTTTAACCCACATTATTCCTACGGCCGAGGAAGCCGGAGTATTCATGTGTATTCACCCAGATGACCCTCCATATCCCATTTTAGGATTACCAAGGGTAGTGAGTACGGAAAAAGATATCTTGGAACTATATACCGCTGTGGATAGTCCCAATAACGGACTTACATTTTGTACAGGATCCTTTGGGGTACGACCAGATAATAATCTTCTTAGCATGGTTGCCCATTTAGGTAGTCGAATTCATTTCATTCATTTACGTAGCACTCAACGCGATGCATATGGTAATTTTCACGAAGCAAATCATTTAGAAGGTGATGTGGACATGTATGGAGTCATGAAAGCTCTGGTAATGGAGCAGGAGAATCGTAAGACAGCCGGTCGTAAAGATTTAAGAATGCCCATGCGACCTGATCACGGTCATAAAATGTTGGACGACCTCCATAAAAAAACCAATCCTGGATATTCGGGTATTGGACGTTTACGAGGCCTTGCCGAACTAAGAGGTTTGGAACTTGGAATAAGAAAATCTATAACTAATTAAAATGCCTGCGCAATGAATTTTAAAAGCCTTTTTACTCTTGTTTTTATTGCTGGTATCGTATGTTCCTGTGTTGAGGTAGAAGCTTCTAAAACCATTCGCTTAGGACATGGATTGGACGTGAGTCATTCTGTTCACAAAGCAATGGTTAAAATGGGAGAAGATCTTACTTTACTATCTGACGGAAAACTAAATCTTAAAATTTATCCTAGTCAGCAACTGGGAACAGAACGGCAATGTTTGGAGCTTTTACAAATTGGCAGCTTGGATATGACTAAAGTTTCTGTTGGCGTATTAGAGAATTTTGCACCTAAAATGAGAGTCTTAGGACTACCCTTTTTATTCAGGGACAGAGAACATTCTTTTCAGGTACTAGACGGCCCTTTAGGGCAAGAACTATTGAATGGAGGAAAAAAATACTGGCTCAAAGGCTTGGGCTATTATGATGCGGGTAGCCGTAGTTTTTATACAAAAGACAAACCCATAAACACTCCTGAAGACCTAATAGGACAAAAAATTCGGGTAATGGAAAGTGTTACCGCTATGGATATGGTCAGTGGCCTTGGCGGGTCACCAACACCTATTTCTTGGGGTGAACTATACACCGCGCTGCAACAAGGTGTTGTAGATGGTGCCGAGAACAACCCACCAAGTTTTTACCTTTCCAGACATTATGAAGTGGCTAAATTTTATACCCTTGATGAACATACCGTACTTCCAGATGCGTTGCTTGCAAGCACTCACCTTTGGGACGAACTATCGGAAGAAGAACAAGGTTGGTTAAAAAAAGCGGTAGATAATTCAGTCGTTTACCAACGTAAACTATGGTTAGAAGCAGAGAACGAAGCTTTGGAAGCAGTCAAAAAAGCGGGTGTGCATATCATTTATCCTGACAAGACTCTTTTTGCTGATAAAATCAAGGATTCATTTGACAAGTACAAAGAGGATAAAGAGTTTTATCAAATGATCAAAGATATTCAAGCTACTGAATAAACCAATCCAAAAAAATAGCACATGAACCTAAGAGTAAAAATTGATAAACTGTTGGCCAACTTTTTGGTATTCATTATGACTGCCATGGTGTTGAATGTACTTTGGCAAGTCGCCAGTCGTTTTATAATAGGATCCCCCAGTTCCTTTACGGATGAGCTGGCGCGCTATCTTATGATATGGGTAGGAATTTTGGGTGCGGCTTATGTCTCCGGACAAAACATGCACGTAGCCATAGATGTGCTCCCAAGACGATTAAACGAGCAAACCCAAAAAAAGCTATTATTCATCGTTAGGCTTTTGATTATCCTTTTCTCTTTGGGTGCGCTAGTCGTTGGAGGTCTGCGCTTGGTTTATATCACCCATGTGTTGGACCAAAACTCTCCTGCTTTGCAAGTCCCATTATCCTTAGTTTATGTAGTCATTCCTATCAGTGGTATGCTCATTATCTATTACAAAATCTCCGACATTTTAAAAGACTAACGCTATGGAATACGCACCAACACTCGTTCTAGTCATCAGTTTTATTTGCCTTTTAGCCATAGGTACTCCGGTTGCATGGAGTATTGCAATTTCTTCCCTACTCACCCTCTTGGTAAGTATTCCCGTAATCCCAGCTATGACCACGGTCTCGCAACGCATAGGAACGGGACTAGACAGCTTTGCGCTGCTCGCCATTCCGCTCTTTATCCTTTCGGGAGAGCTAATGAACAAAGGAGGCATCGCCCACCGGCTTATTGCCTTTGCAAAAACATTGGTCGGTTCCTTACCAGGCGGACTAGCACTCATAAATATTATTTCTGCTATGCTCATGGGAGCTATCGCAGGTTCTGCTATGGCAGCAGCATCAGCAATGGGGAGTATATTAGGACCTGAAATGGAAAAAGAAGGCTATTCACGGGAATTTGGAGCCGCTGTAAATATCACAGCAGCAACCACCGGTCTCATTATTCCCCCCAGTAATGTACTTATAGTATATTCCTTAGCAAGTGGCGGCGCTTCCATTGCTGCTTTATTTTTAGCTGGCTACATACCTGGTATTTTGACCGGGTTGTTCCTGATGATTGTTGCATCGTTTTGGGCAAAGAAAAAAGGATATAAAGTAGGCAAGCGCAGTACACTTAAAGAAATTTTTAAAACCTTTATTGATGCTGTACCTAGCCTATTTATGCTGGTTGTAGTGATTGGAGGTATTGTTACTGGTATTTTTACTGCTACCGAAGCTTCTGCAATTGCGGTGCTCTACAGTTTCCTGTTAGGAATGATTTACCGTGAAATCTCATTTCCAAAAATGCCACAGATACTTTTGGATTCTGCCGCTACAACGGCCATTGTTATGCTATTAATAGGTGCATCCATGAGTATGTCTTGGGCCTTGAGCTATGAGAATATTCCACAAGAAATAAGTTCGGGACTTTTGGCTTTGAGTGATAATCCAATCATTATTCTTTTGATTATCAACTTACTATTGCTCTTTGTTGGGATCTTTATGGATATGACTCCGGCCGTACTTATTTTTACGCCTATTTTTCTGCCCGTTGTTACCGCTTTAGGTTTAGATCCTGTTCATTTCGGAATCATCATGGTATTGAATCTCTGTATCGGTCTGTGCACACCGCCGGTGGGATCGGTACTGTTTGTTGGCGTGGGAATCGCCAAGACAAGTATAGAAAAGGTCGTAAAACCCTTGCTACCTTTATTTGTAGCAATGATTTTTGCCTTGTTTTTAGTAACTTATTTTCCTGAATTGAGTCTTTGGTTGCCAAGGCAGTTTGGGTTGTAGATTACTATTATTTTAGGTTTGAAATAGCAGCGAAACAATATTTTTAATAATAATCTAAAGCTCAAAGTAGGCCTTTGCATTATGGTAGGAGATATCGCTCACTATTTTACCCAACCATTTTTCGTCGGTCGGTAATTCTCCGTTGGCAACATCCTTACCTATGAGGTTACATAAAATACGCCTGAAATATTCATGTCTTGGGAAGGAAAGGAAACTGCGTGAATCTGTTAGCATACCAACAAAACAACTTAACAATCCCATATTGGAAAGCGTGTTCATCTGTTTTTCCATGCCGTCTTTTTGATCTAGATACCACCAGCCCGAACCAAATTGCACCTTCCCTTTTATACTACCATCGTTAAAGTTACCCGCCATAGTGGCGAACACTTCATTATCGGCCGGATTCAGGTTATAGAGCACTGTTTTTGCTAATTGGTCCGTACTATCCAAATCATTTAAAAATCCACTCAAGGCCCTTGCCTGTGAAAAATCGCCTATAGAATCGAAACCGGTGTCCGGCCCCAAGTTGGCCAATAATCGTTTATTATTATTTCTAATCGCTCCCAAATGAAACTGTTGCGTCCACCCTCTTTTATGGTATTCCCTAGATAGGAACAACAGCGTTCTTACCTTAAAGAAATTTACTTCCTCGGTTGTTATTTTTTGACCTTCCCTTACTTTGGAAAAAATGGTCTTACAGTCGTATTCGTTAGTATCAAAATAATATAACTGCTCCAAACCATGATCCGCCAAGCGACCACCGTTCTCATGGAAAAAATTGATGCGTTGTTCCAAAGCGGAACATAATGCGTCATAAGTGTCAATATTGCTATTGGTAACCGATCCCAATTTTTTGATATAATCGGCATACCTCGCTGCATCCTCCACCGCAAAGGCCTTGTCAGGTCTAAAGGTGGGGTATACTTTTGAACTAATCTTATCCTTTTTTATACTGGCGTGATGTTCCAAACTATCCGTTGGATCATCCGTAGTACATAAATAATCTACTTTTTGGCCCTGTAAAAGTCCCACCGTATGATGCGAGGCCGATTGCAGTTGCTCTGAAGTACTATCATAGATGACTTCCGCATTGGAAGGCGATAACAGTTCATCGATTCCAAAATAGCGTTGCAACTCCAAATGTGTCCAATGGTATAATGGATTTCTTACGGTATACGGAACGGTTTCCGCCCACTTCAGGAACTTCTCCCTGTCGGATGCCTTTCCAGTAATATAGTCTTCATGAATACCAAAAGCACGCATTGCCCTCCATTTATAATGATCACCAGCCAACCAAACCTGACTGATATTCTCAAATACCCTATTCCTCGAAATTTCTACTGGAGACAAATGATTGTGGTAATCTATAATGGGTAAATTCTTTACATAATCGTGGAATAGCTTCTTAGCAAATTCACCCTGTAACAAGAAATCTTCCGTAATAAATGGCTTCATCCGTATATTTTAATTTCGTAATTTTTTAATCAGATTTAATGTATCCCGAACCTTTTTTTCTAGACCTTTAAAATCTTTGTTAGCCAGCACTTCTTTGCTTATTAATTGGGAACCCATACCTACACAGGTAACGCCTGCATCGAACCAGCCTTTTAGATTGGATTCTTCCGTACTCACACCTCCTGTGGGCATAATGTTCGTCCAAGGCTGTGGTCCTTTAATGGCTTTTACGAAACCGGGGCCATAGGTAGAACCCGGAAATAATTTAATAATTTCACAGCCTAGTTCCTCCGCTTTGTTGATTTCAGTCAAGGAACCACAGCCGGGTGACCATAGCACTTTTCTACGGTTACATACGATGGCTATATCTTCTCTCAAAGATGGAGTTACGATAAAGTTCGCCCCCATCTGCATGAACATACTTGCCGCTCCTGCGTCGGTTATGGAGCCTACACCGAGAATCATACCCGGTAGTTCTGCTATGGCGTATTTATTGAGTTCCGAAAATACCTCGAAAGCGAAATCGCCACGTGCGGTAAATTCCATCAAACGTGCGCCACCATCATAACAAGCTTTTAAAACCTTCTTTCCTAATGCGATATCCGAATGATAGAACAACGGCACCATGCCGGTTTCTTTCATCAAGGTTGCTACTTCTATTCTTGAATATTGAGCCATACACTTTTATATTTTATAAGTCACGACTTATCTAGCCACACGGCCGGATGCGTCGCCATCCATTAATTTTTCTACTTCACTTACCGTTACCAAATTGGCATCGCCCATTATGGTGTGTTTTAAACAAGACGCGGCCACAGCAAAGTTCAATGCATTTTGATCATCCTCCGGGTATTTCAACAGACCGTATATTAAGCCACCCATAAAAGAATCGCCACCACCAACACGGTCTACAATATCAGTAATTTGATACTGTGGCGACTGAAACATAGTCTCGCCATCGTAAAGCACACCTGCCCAAGAATTATGGGATGCGGATATGGAACCTCTTAAAGTAGTAATCACTTTTTTGGCCTTTGGGAACTTCGTCATCATCTGTTGACAAACGGATAAAAAGGCTTCTGCCTTTACGTGTTCGCCTTGGGTGGTTATATCCAATCCTTGCGGCTTTATACCAAAATGCTTTTCAGCATCCTCTTCATTCCCTAACACAATATCGCAATAGGACGTTAATTCGGTCATAATAGCTTCCCTGTCCCCACCGTAATTCCACAGTTTGGCGCGGTAGTTTAAATCGGTAGAGACAGTTACTCCCATTTCGCTAGCTACTTTAACCGCTTCTAAACAAGCATCTGCAGCGCCTTTAGAAATTGCTGGTGTTATCCCTGTCCAATGGAACCATTTCACACCTTCAAAAACCGATGTCCAATCAATCATTCCTGCCTCGATTTCGGCAATTGCCGAATATGAGCGGTCATAGACTACCTTACTGCCGCGACTTACTGCACCAGTTTCCAAAAAGTAGATACCCAGGCGATCCCCGCCATATATAATATGTTTGGTGCCTACATTACGCTTTCGCATTTCCATTAAGGCACATTCGCCGATATCATTCTTGGGCAAACGGGTTACAAATTCTACTGGAATGCCATAATTAGCCAAAGAAACAGCAACATTAGACTCGCCGCCGCCATAAACAACATCAAAACTATTGGTCTGGGAAAATCTTAAAAATCCTGGAGGGGATAAACGAAGCATAATCTCTCCAAAGGTTACTACTT
>JBLICT010000117.1:0-9189 GCA_047632415.1 Maribacter sp. | reverse complement strand
GCAATGATAACGCTGGTTCCATTAGGGTTTTGTGGAGCGAATACTTCTAGAGTAGGAATAGAAACATTGGTAACCACCATGTTCTGCCAAATACGGGAAACATACTCCTTTTCGCTTCCTTTCCATGATATTTCGGTTTGTTGCTTAAAAGGCACGTTGATAATTTGTTGTGCAAAGGAGGATACTACCATAAGTATATTGAAAATGAATAAATGTAAATGCCGCATTAAGTTTAGAATTAAAAAATTCACTTTCATTAGTAACGAAGCAATTTTATCAGGCTAATAGTATAAAAAGAAAACCCGCCAATACCGCTCCAATAACAGGGCCAATAACGGGAACCCAAGCGTAGCTCCAGTCGCTAGCCCCTTTGTTTTTAAGTGGAAGGATGGCATGCAAAAGACGTGGGCCAAAATCCCTTGCAGGATTAATAGCATAGCCAGTTGCGCCACCTAGGCCAAAACCGATACCAATAACTAATAGTGCTACTGGAAGCGCGTCCAAAGACCCAAGTGAAAGAGCTCCTTCTCCTATACTCCCGCCTGCAATATAGAATATACCAAAGACCAATGTAAATGTTCCTATAATTTCGCTTACTAGATTCCAAAACGGATTTCTAATAGCAGGAGCTGTGCAGAAAGTAGCTAGAATTGCAGCGGAATCATCAGTTTGATCATATTGTTTTTTATACGTGAGCCAAACGAGTACATTACCCATCATTGCGCCTAAAATCTGTGCAACGATGTAGCCCGGCACCAATCCCCAAGAGAATTTTCCTGCTGTGGCCAATCCAATGGTTACCGCAGGGTTTAAATGGGCGCCACTAGCATCGGCAGAAATAAACACACCTATAAATACAGCAATACCCCACGCGATTGAAATTCCCACCCAACCAAGATCTGCACCTTTGGTGCCTTTGAGTACTAAATTGGCTACCACGCCATTACCAATAAGGATAAGCATGGCAGTTCCTATAAATTCGAAAATGTAAACAGTCATTTAGTTTGGCTTTATATGGTGGAAGATAATTAAAATAGGCCAGTTTTGGAATAATCCAGAATTGTCATTGAAGATGGGTACTATTTTTGTGAGTTTTTTATTTTCTTAAGAAATTCTGGTAATGGATTGCCTTTGCCAGCGAACTCCTTCTACGCTCATTTTTAACGTATACACAGCTTTGGAGGCAGTAATGAACAGCATATTTTGTTCTGTTCCGCCAAAGGTAACATTGGCCGTCCAATCGGCACCCGTGTCAATATTTTCTATCTGATTTCCTTTTGATTCAAAAACAAAAACACCATCTCCAGTTAGGTAGACATTCCCTTGGTTATCTATTGTCATACCATCGGAACCCATTCGGGTAAAAAGCTGGCGATTGCTCAGAGTACCATCCGCTTCAATCGTGTAAGAATAGGTTTTTCCATCTCCAATATCTGCAATATATAACGTGCTACCATCCGCAGTTCCTATGATTCCGTTAGGACGCGTAAAATTAGCGGCAATTACATTTGCATCCGTACTATTAGGAGCTATGTAATAGACAGATTGTGCTGCCAATTCAGCTTCTTTATGCTGCCAATAGGGTCTTTGGTAGTAAGGGTCCGTAAAATAGATGCCCCCTTTTTTATCGACCCATATATCATTAGGACCGTTGTATTTCTTATTTTGAAATTGATGGGAAAGAATGCTCACGTTCTTGTTAGCATCAATTAGCCAAAGTTCATTTTTTTCATCTGCAGCAGCCAAAAGATTTCCTTGGTAATCAACGTAAAGGCCATTCGCGCGCCCTACTGGACGCATATAAGTTGAAACTGTATTACGCTGTGCATCCCATTTCAAAATACGATTATTAGGTTGGTCTGTAAAATAGACATTGCCTTCCTTGTCTGATGCTGGCCCTTCGGTAAACGCGTATCCATCGGCCACTAAAATAAGGTCCGCCCCCTTAGCTATAATGCTTTTAGATTGTGAGGTACAGGAGAAATTAAATGCTAGTAAGGATAATAGGAATGCGATTGATTTCATAGTAATCGTTCTTGTTAAAGGCTTGAAAATACATTTAATTTTTCGTTTTGCATACTTCGATTCTTTCTAGAAGGAGTTGAGTAATGCGTGTGTAAAACTGAGACATAGTGCTAAGCTCTGCACGTCGGTACCAATAACTCCATTCTCACGCCATTAAATCGCCGCTGCTCTTGCAGTGTCTGCGTCCTAGAAGGGAAGTGATCCTAATAACCCAACTATCAAATAAGCCTAAGAATAACTCCTTAAAACTTGGGCAATTTGTAATTTTGTAGAAAAGCAAACAAGAATGCATTCAAGACAAGAGCAATTAGCCGCGGTTGACCGTCTATTGACCATCATGGAGGAGTTAAGAACACAGTGCCCATGGGATAAAAAACAGACCATACAATCGTTAAGGCACTTGACTATAGAGGAGGTTTACGAGTTGGGAGATGCCATCTTGGATAATGATATGGAGGAAGTCAAGAATGAGCTAGGCGATATTTTACTGCACATTGTTTTTTATGCTAAAATAGGGGCGGAGACCAAAGATTTTGATATTGCAGATGTAGCCAATGCCATTTGCGAGAAATTGATTCATAGGCATCCACATATTTATGGAGATGTTAAAGTTACCAATGAGGCTGATGTAAAACGTAACTGGGAACTATTAAAACTTAAGGAAGGGAAGAAAAGTGTGCTAGAAGGCGTTCCTAAAAGTTTACCGGCCTTGGTAAAAGCAAGTAGAATACAGGAAAAAGTGGCTGGCGTAGGCTTCGATTGGGAAAAGCCAGAGCAGGTTTTTGAAAAAGTACAAGAAGAATTAGGGGAACTACAAGAAGAAGTGCGCGTTGGTGATGCTGATAAGATGGAATCCGAGTTTGGCGATGTGCTTTTCTCCATGATTAATTATGCTCGATTTTTGGGAATTAATCCTGAAAATGCCTTAGAACGGACTAATAAAAAATTCACGAACCGATTTCAATATTTAGAAACCGAGGCTGCTAAACAAGGAAAATCACTCCAAGAAATGAGTTTAGAAGAAATGGACGTGTATTGGAACGCCGCAAAAAAGTTTGGGTGATTCGAGTACTAGAATGTTTATCGCTAAACAATTAATGATTTATTACACGTATTATGTCTCGCTTCGTTCTCAAAGAATCACCTAGGGCTATTATATATGTTCCCATGAGCATAAGTATTTAAAAAGTATATTTGCATCTTCAAAAACATAGCTTTTGCCTAGTAAGTACACCAAGGAATTTAGATATAATATAAAACTGTCCGTCCCTGTTATTTTAGGGATGCTTGGTCACACCTTTGTGCAGTTCGCGGATAATATTATGGTGGGTCAATTGGGTACCGCAGAACTGGCAGCGGTTTCTTTAGGGAACAGTTTTGTATTTATTGCCATGTCTTTGGGTATTGGTTTTTCTACAGCAATTACGCCCTTGGTTGCCGAGGCCGACGGAGCAGGTAAAGCAAAGGACGCAAAAAGTGCATTAAAGCACGGTTTGGTGCTTTGTACCATATTAGGGTTATCGCTTTTTGGTATTATTCTACTAGCCAAGCCTTTAATGTTTATGATGAAGCAACCTATTGAGGTGGTGGAGTTGGCCATGCCTTATTTAGATTTGGTCGCTTTTTCTTTGGTGCCTTTGATTATTTTTCAGGCTTTTAAACAGTTTTCGGAAGGTTTGTCCCAGACCAAATATCCTATGTATGCTACTATATTGGCTAATGTTATTAATATCGTGCTCAATTATTTACTGATTTTCGGTTCTTTTGGGTTTCCGGAAATGGGCATTGTGGGCGCGGCAATTGGCACCTTGATTTCAAGAGTGGTAATGGTGATTTATATATGGGTGCTCCTAAGGAGTAAGGATACGTTTTATCCTTTTGTAACCGGTTTTAATTTCAGAGCGTTAGAGAAACGCGTCATGAAAAAAATCATTGCACTTGGTTTTCCATCTGCACTACAAATGTTTTTTGAAGTGGCTATTTTTACTGCTGCTATTTGGTTAAGTGGTGTGCTGGGTAAAAACCCGCAAGCGGCCAATCAAATTGCCTTGAATCTGAGCAGCATGACCTTCATGTTCGGCATGGGTCTTGGTGTTGCGGCCATGATACGCGTAGGAAATCAGAAAGGGTTAAAGAATTTTACCGAACTCCGCAGAATAGCCCAATCTATCTTTTTACTTACGTTCTTGTTGGAAATTGTGTTCGCCATCCTATTTTTAGTGGGACGAAACTGGTTTCCTACCATTTACTTAGATTTAGATGATGCTTTAAACCTCAAAGATAATACGGAGGTAATCGTCCTAGCCGCGCAATTAGTATTTGTGGCAGCATTCTTTCAAATTTCAGATGGCGTCCAAGTGGTAGTACTCGGTGCTTTAAGGGGCTTGCAAGATGTAAAGATTCCAACGATTATTACCTTTATTGCATACTGGCTGATAGGTTTTCCGGTATCTTACTATACAGGCTTGCATACGGAATTGGGAAGTGTCGGAATTTGGTTGGGACTTCTAGTAGGCCTTACGGCATCGGCCATTATGTTGTATATTCGATTTAATTATTTGACAAAAAAATTGATACATAAAGAAGCGGTTTCCGTGTCTTGATAAACTAAAGAATTAGATAAAATAAACTATTCATTTTCCTATGGAACTACCAAAATTTATTCTGGGTGATAATACAGATTTCCCTAACGCCATATTTGTGGTACATACCGAGTATCCGCGGTTCATTATCAATCTAGAAAACGATGAGGTAGATTGGTTTGAGGAATTTTCTAAGGAAGATGAAAAAGATTTAGAAGAAGAAACCGAGGGTCTTATCGCTGCCGCGACCGAGTTTTATGATCGCGAGGTATCCCGTTACGAAGAATAGGGTAGTATGCTAGAAGAACTGCTGCAATGGGACCATGAATTTTTCCTATATCTGAACGGATTAGGAAGGCCTTCATGGGATACTTTTTGGCAGTTTGTTTCCCATAAGCTCAGCGCAATTCCGCTTTATGTGTTTTTATTGTTGCTGTCTTATGAAAAGTATGGTTTAAAAAAAACAGTGCTGCTGGTTATTTCAGTAGCACTCTTGATTACCATCAGCGATCAGCTCAGTAATTTCTTTAAATATGGGGTAGGTAGATTAAGACCTTGCCACGATCCCGAACTTATGGATGTAATGCGTTTGGTAAAAAGTCGCTGTGGTGGTAAGTTCAGTTACTTTTCCGCTCATGCCGCCAATTCCTTTGCTGTTGCCGTATTTTTTGGTCAAATCCTAACATCTCAATTCAAAGGCATTGCACCCCTATTATTGCTTTGGGCATGTTTTGTTGCCTATAGCAGAGTGTATATTGGCGTTCACTTTCCATTGGATATTTTAACTGGCGCATTCTTTGGCAGCCTTTTTGGCTGGTTGTTTTCAAAGTTGTTTATATTTTCACTCCGGAAATTTTCCCTATGATATCTAACGTAAGGTACTGGTTTTTAATTGGCTTGGTTATTCTTGTTTACATTGGCGGGATGTTCGTAACGCTTATGGAAAACGACTCTGCCCAGTTTGCTGTAATGGCGATGCGCATGGTTCAGGAGAACGATTTTTTAAATCTCTTTAAAGGACCAAACGAGTATTTAGATAAGCCTCATATGCATTATTGGCTGGCAGCTTTGTCCTACAAGATATTCGGAATTCACGATTGGGCGTATAGGATTCCCGGTCTATTGGCAACACTTTTGGGTGCTTATAGCTGTTACGGACTAGGAAACCTACTGTATAATAAACATACTGGAAAATTAGCAGCGCTAATTTTCTTAACCGCACAGACGATCGTGCTCGGCGTTATAGACGTCCGTACAGATGCGGTGCTTACAGGCTTCACCATTTTTGCTATTTGGCAACTAGTTACGTATATAGAGAAGGGTAGGTTAGGAGCCATTTTGTTGGGTGCTTTTGGTGCTGGTATTGCTTTTTCAACCAAAGGTCAGATAGCCTTGTTGGTCATAGGTTTGCCCATTTTATGCCATGTAGGGTACACAAGAAACTGGAAGGTTTTTCTTAATTGGAAAGTACTTGCTGCCTTGGTACTATTCGGTATTGTTATATCACCTATGCTGTATGCCTATTATCATCAGTTTGATATGCACCCGGAAAAGATCATCCGTGGAATACCTGACCGAAGCGGCATCTTCTTTATTTTTTGGGAACAAAGTTTTGAGCGATTAAGCGGAGAGGGTATGGGCAAGAACAGTAGCGATTATTTCTTTTTCTTTCACACCTTTTTATGGGTCTTTCTGCCTTGGACCATCTTGGCGATTGTAGCTATAAGCACTAGGATTCAGAATTTTATTAAAATGAAGTTTGTTCGCAGTCCAAAGACAGAGTTTTTGACTACAGGCGGTATCATCCTTATTTTTATTCTTATCAGTTTTGCCCAATTTAAATTACCACATTATCTAAATGTGACCATTCCGTTATTTTCCGTACTCACGGCTTCATACGTGTATAGCTTGCATCGGAATCAAAAAGTTAAGGCGACTAAGATGTTCTTGGTAGGTCAGTATTTTGTTTTATCAATTGTGTTTATCACATCAGCATTAATTTGCTTTTTTGTATTCAAGGAAACGAGCATGCCTGTAAGTATCGCCCTAGGAATAGCCGCAAGTATTGGTATTTATTTTTGTCTGAAGGGAGAAGCTAGGTTCGCACGCTTGATTACAGTTTCCGTTTGTGCTTCCTTATTGTTGAATACGGTACTGAACCTTCATTTTTATCCTAATCTGTTAGCATATCAAGGTGGTTCTTCAATGTCCCAATTGGTAAAAGAGAATAATATTCCAGTAGACAAAATATATAAAATAGGTCAAAATTATACGTGGTCGTTGGATTTTTATAACAAGCGCCCGGTGCAGCTAACCACTTTGGAGGAGGTTCAATCAACCCATGATGTTTGGGTCTATGCTGATGCTAAAGAACTTGCGTTGTTACGCAATTCCGGATTGGATTGGGATATAGAGTATTCGGTAGATCACTTTCGCATTACGCGCTTGCAGGCTAAGTTTCTAAATCCAGATACACGACATAAGGTATTGAATAAGATGTATCTAATACACGTTTATTAAGGGGTCTTATAAGCTGCTCTCAGGGGGTACCTTCTATTGTTTTCAAATCGATTTTTTTAAAGTGATACCAAATCCCTGCAAGGGATACTAAAGCGGTAATCAAGAAAAAAATAACACTGATACCCACGGATATGTTCTCGTTAAGTCCTAGCAGAGATGCGCCGTAAAAGAAGGTCGCTTCCCGGCTTCCGATGCCACCAATGGTAAGAGGTATAACGGAAACAATAGAAGAAATCAAGAAGATCACCAAATAGGCGATTTGATGTCCTTCAATACCCAAAGCTTTCATAATAAACCAAACAGAAATTAATTGTGCCAATTGGACGAAAGCGGAATACCCTACCGATTTCCAAAATACAGGAAGCGCATATCTGAAAAAGCTTCGGTTTAATAACCAAAATACCAAAGTGGATATTGGAATACCTGCCAAAAACAATGGAGTTAATGCTAAAATGGTTTCTTGCTGAATGAGCAGCAGCAAGGAACACGCATATACGAATAAAAGCAAAAGACCGCTCAAACGATCGAGTACAAGTACACTGACCACCTTTTTAGTAGCGACGTCAAACTTTTTTTTAATCGCATAGCCTTTATAGGCATCTCCTCCAATACCTCCTGGTAAAAAGAGGTTGTAGAACATGCCTAAAAAATAGAGTTTTAGGTTGCTTTTATGCGTCAGGAATACGTCCAACTGATGAAAGTAAAGATTGAGTCGAAACGAAGCTATTATCTTTGAGGAAAGAAAGAAAACCAAGGCTAAACCTAAGTAATAGGGATTACTGCTTCGCAACGTATTTCCGATTTCCTGCACATCTATCTTAGAAAAAATAAAATAGATAAGCAGTCCGCTTACGACCAGCTTAACAACAGTGGCTATAGCCTTAATGGGCCTTGCCACCTACACTCACTTTTTTGATTCTATAAGGTCTTTTATTCTGGGACTCATAGTAGGTTCGAATCAGTAGTTCCATCACAATACCAATGGTAAATAATTGAATGCCGGCCAAGATGAACATCATACCAAACATCAATAAAGGTCGAGTTCCAATATCCTCTCCAAAGCCAATTTTAACAACGAGCAAGTACATGTTGATGAGCACCCCTAGAAGGATCATTAAAAACCCAAAAATTCCAAATAGGTGAATGGGTCGTTGAAAGTACTTTCGTATGTAGAGGAGCAGCATCATATCCGCTACTACCTTAAAAACCCGCTCTAAACCGTATTTAGAAACTCCAGCATGCCTTGCATGGTGTTTAACGGGGACCTGTTTGATCTGTGCACCTTCTAAATGCGCTAGGAGCGTAATAAAACGATGCATTTCTCCGTAGAGGTTTAGGTCCTTTGCAATATCTCTAGTAAACACTTTTAAAGCGCAACCGTTGTCTTTAATGTCTAATTTGGTAACCCTACGCACTAAAAAGTTAGCGATTTTAGAAGGGATTTTTTTTACAAGCGAGTCCTTGCGTTTTTGACGAATACCGGTAATAAGGTCAAACTCCCCACTAACCGCATAGCTTAACATTTCTGGAATGTCACTGGGGTCGTTTTGTAGGTCGCCATCCATGGTGATGATGTATTCACCCTCTGCATAATCTATACCTGCGGCTAATGCTAAACTCTGCCCGTAGTTCTTTTTGAGTTCAATAAGATGCACTTTTTCGTCTTGCATTTCCTTAACTACCTGCTTTGTCCGGTCCGTAGAAAAGTCATCGATATAAATAATCTGATAGGTATACCCTATTAGGCTTTCGTGAATCTTTTGTGTCAATAATACGGCATTATCTTCTTCGTTGTACAAAGGCACAACGACAGACAGTAAGGAAGGGGTAATAATATCCATTAAGCTAGTTTTGGATTCGAGGCAAAGTTATGTTTTTTATGCAGCCAGACAGTTTAAAATAGAGGATTGTTTAGTGCGACACTAACTTTTTATTGATTCTACTACTGGCAATTTTGGAAGCGATAATGCCCAAAACTAAAATAGTACCTAATACAATGCCCAAATTTATAACTTGATATTCTACTGGATAGGGTAGTGAGGGTGTGATTTTTAGCCAGCCA
>JBLICT010000116.1:0-9207 GCA_047632415.1 Maribacter sp. | reverse complement strand
GAGGTGATGCAGCATAAAATGACACTTTTGCTTAAAAAATTTAACGCCCATATACTATAACATCCTTAAAGGATATATGATAAAGGGCGATTCCATAATCCACATAAATCTATATCAATAGGTTGTCCTAATTTTGTTTAGATGAAAAAGATAGTTAGAAAAAGAGTCCTTGTACCCATCATAGCCATAACCTTTCTTGTAGTTGGCAGTAGTTTTAAGAGCGATTTTTTTGAGATTGCCAAACAAATAGAGATTTTCACCACCCTTTTTAAAGAGCTGAACATGAATTATGTGGACGAAACCAATCCTGCAGAGTTGATGGATACGGCTATAAAGAATATGTTAGATGGCTTGGACCCATATACTAAATTCCTAAACGAGCAAGATGTAGAAGCCTACCGCATTAACAATGCTGGGGAATATTCGGGCATTGGAGCCCTTGTGCGTTCCTATAAGGATAGATTGCTTATCGTAGAGCCCCACGAAGGATATCCTGCGGATAAGGCCGGTCTAAAGGCTGGGGATGAAATCATTCAAATAGGTGATATTAAAGTAGCCGATTTTGAAGATAACGCCAGTGAACTTCTAAAAGGTGCAAATGGCACATCCGTCTTTATTACCTACAAACGACAAAATAAGATAAGCAGTACCACAATCAAACGGGAAGGTATAGAGGTAGACGCCGTTCCTTTCTATAGTATGATTGACGATAAAACTGGCTACATTGTACTGGCCAAATTCAATGCAAAGGCTTCCAGCCAAACAAAGTCTGCACTGATAGATTTAAAAGGAAAAGGCGCGGAGAAAATTATCTTGGACTTGCGTGATAATCCAGGTGGACTGCTATCTGAAGCCATCAACGTGACCAATCTCTTTGTGCCACAAGGAGAGCTCATCGTTACCACAAAATCTAAAGTAAAAAAATTCAATAGAGAGTATAATACAAAGAACAAGCCAGTAGATACTGAAATTCCATTAGTGGTGCTCGTAAACGGTAGGAGTGCATCGGCAAGTGAAATCGTTTCCGGTAGCTTACAGGATTTGGATAGAGCTGTTATCATGGGCGCGCGAAGTTTTGGAAAAGGATTGGTGCAACGCCCTTTAAAATTAACTTACGGCACACAGTTAAAAGTGACCATCTCTAGATACTACACCGCTTCGGGCCGCTGCATACAATCGCTAGATTATTGGAACAGAGACGACAACGGAAAAGCAGTTCGTAATACAGAATTCAATGATTTTACCACACGCAACGGTAGAAAAGTACAAGATGGTGGCGGCGTCTTGCCAGATATTGAGATATCCACGTTAAAAACTAATGACCTTACCAAAGCTTTATTGCAAAACAATATCATTTTTGACTATGCTACCGATTATCACTACGGCAATACTTTAGGCGCTGTTGATGACTTTAAGTTCTCAAATACAGACTTCAATAATTTCAAAAGTTTTGTAAAAGCGAGCGACTTCTCGTTTGAAACAAAAGCTGAAGAGGCTATAAAAAAAGCGCTTTCTGGGTCGGAAAACGACTTCTTAGGGCCCGACGTAAATGATAGCTATAAGAACCTTTTAGCGAATATTGAAAAGGGTAAGATTATAGCCTTAGACAAATACCAAGACCAAATTCAAAAGAACCTTGAGGATGAAATCGTGAAGCGCTATTTCTACAGAAAAGGCTTGTACACCTATTACCTCAACCATGATGACGCCATTATGGCCGCGACTGAATTGTTAGGGAACGAAGGTAAGTATACTGGGATTTTGAAGTAGGGCATACCTATCTAAAAACCACTTTTAGATGCATTAAAATTAGATTCATATCTTACTATTCCATTTGATAGTAAAATAAAAGATACTATATCTTTTTTAATTTAAAATTTTAAGCCCTTTTGATGAAAAAATCGACGCCAAATGCATACTGTTTGCTGGAAAGAAGTTGTGTTTTGGCATTCGCTTTTATCCTCCTTTTAGGCTGTACTACCAAACCTAAGGTTGCCGGTAATTTCAACTTACTACCCGTGCCGCAACAGTTTGATATTAAGGGAATAAGCGATTTTGATTGCTCCAATGTGCAGTTTTATTTTAACGCAACCAAGAGTTTGCTTCCGGTATACGATGAACAATTAAAGCATCTAACCGAAGTGAATGACATCAAAAAAGCCCATGTGGTTTTAAACCTTGATTCGACTTTAGATTTAAAACCGGAAGGGTATACGCTTGTCATTGCCAACGATAAAATAACTATCACGGGTAAAGATAAAGCCGGACTTTTCTATGGATTAATGAGCTTGAGTCAATTGATGGAAGATGCATGCGAACAAAGGGCCAATCTGCCACTAACCACGATTACAGATTTTCCGGAATTAGGGTATCGTGCTATTCATTTGGATGTAAAGCATCACTTAGAAAAAACAGAATACTACTACAAGCTCATTGATAAGCTGGCGCGATACAAGGTAAATGGTATTATCGCCGAGGTGGAAGACAAGCTAAAATTTAAGCGACAACCAATAATTGCTTCTGCCGATGCACTATCCATAGCGCAGTGGAAAGACATCAGTGAATATGCAACAGCACGAAATATCGATTTTAGCCCTTTAATACAAGGACTTGGGCATGCCTCCTTTATTTTAAAACATCCCGAATATTATGCGCTTCGTGACAATGTGGAAAGTGACTGGGCATTTAATCCCTTGGACCCAAAAACCTACGAAGTACAATTTGACCTTTATTTAGATGCCATGGAAGCAACCCCAAACGGCAAGTACTTACACGTAGGCGGAGATGAAGTGCATACCACAGGAAAAGATAGCGGAATGTCTTCTTTAGAACTGCAATTGATTTGGTTGGGTAAGGTGAGCAAATTTGCCGAGAAACATAACCGTATTCCTATCTTTTGGGACGATATGCCCCTAAAACAGGCCGATGTATATGACCCAACGTTCCGGCCGGAAATGAGTCAGAAAGAAGTGGACAGCATCTGGGCAGGGAACGAACATAAACTCACAGCTTTTTTGGATCGGTTTCCTAAAAACTGCATCTATATGCGTTGGAATTACAGCTCGCCAGAAGCTATAGGAAACACAAAGGCCATGGAGTGGTTCAGTAGTAATGGGCTACAAGTTATGGGTGCCACGGCAGGCCAGACCCGTTGGGTGCTTATGCCACAAGAAGAAAGTAATATGGAGGCGATTAAAACCTTTGCAGTCAACTCCATTAATAGTGGCACTAACGGACTCCTATTAACCCTCTGGGACGATGATTCGCCCCATTTTGAACTGTATATGCGTGGAATTATCGCTTTTTCCGAATACACATGGTCCGGCGATAAGCGAAGTAAGGCTGATTTAAAGTCGGCCTATCGGCAACGGGAATTTTCAAATGAATTGGCAGGTGCTTCTTATGCCTTTATAGACGAGTTGGAAAAACCTGCGGCCTTCTGGAAAAATACGTTGTTACAAGGAAATAAACGAAATTATCTGTCTACTATGGAGAACCCATTAGAAAAAGGCGTTATTGATTTTCCAGACCCAAATAACAAAGGTGCTTGGAGCGAAGACCACAAAGACGTACTCGCAGAGGCTGAAAAATCTATAGCTAGTACAGATAGTATTGCAAAAAAAATAGCCATAATGCAATCAAAAGCCGTCCGGAACAGCTACACGCTTGATGTGTACGAGCAAGTAAACATTATGGCCGGCTTCTCGCCAAAGCTACTGCTGGCTTTAAGAAATTATGATAATTCCCATACCCCTAGGGCAAAGTCAGAGGCGTTAAAACACCTTGCCGGACTACAAGCGGAGTTTGCCGCCCTACGTACAAAATTTGAATCGGTATATGCGAAAACCCGTATTCTTGAAAAACCAGAAAACTATGAACTTGACCAAGACCATCACGTTCATTTAGCCAACCAATCCGCAAACTTCGATTGGCAGTTTAAGGCTGAAATGCTCTTCTTTAAAAAACTCTCAAAAGAAAGAGAGAATGCTATATATTTAGAAAATGCAAATCAGTTAAGTAAGTAGCGTGTAGTTTTAGGCCTATATTCTTTTGCCTTTTGTACGTCTTTAATAATTAGCGACTTTTTTAATTATCGACCCGCTTTGAGGAGCGAAAAGAGATATGAAGTGATATAAAAAGCTGCCATGACGCGGTAATCTCTTGTTTATAGTTTATAGCGCTCATATCCAATGCCTATGTTTTGAGCTTTAACTAATAACTGGATTTACACCTTAAAATAAATCTTTCGTTTATCCAGAAAATATGTGATCGCCCACAAAAAAAAAGTGTCAACAAGGATTCAAAAACTAGTATCCAATCTTTATAATCAATCAGGGGGTCAAACAAGCCCGTCTCCCACAAAATATCAAATTTTCGGAATATTAAATGCCCAAAGGTTTCGGAAAACAGATAAATAAAAATAGAATTGGTGCCCACCACGGAGAAAATCACTAACCATCTTTTCTTGTAATCTTGAACATCTATGACCCAATAAAAAAAGGTCAAGGTCAAAATACAAATGCCCCCCGATGCTAGGGTAAAGGATGTTGTGGCAATACGCTTTATTATTGGTGTGATTTCCAACCAATCCATAGAAAATCCTAAGGCCATGATTACCGTTCCCCAAATTAAAAATGATTTTAAATTTTGCTTTTCGGAGTTTTTAGACAATAAAAGTTGGCCGCAGACAACACCCCAAATGGTGTGGGCTGCAGTAGGAATAAAATTAACGAACACCCAATAACCGCCGTTTGTTTTTCCCATAGTAAGCATATCGAACCATGCCCCAAAGCTCTCGTGGTTTTGTGCGTAAGGCGCTACTGGATTATAGGTGCGGTACAGCACTTCTGTAAAAATCAAAAGTGCAACGGAAACACCTATTTGAAACCTATACGATTGGTTCATAATGCCATAAGCAATCAATATGGTAAAGGCTAGTTGCACCAATACGTTCCAAAGTTCCCAAACAGGGCTATGACTATAGACCCAATGCAGTAATATACCAAAGGAAAATAGCAGAAAACAACGCCTGAAAATATGCTTAGTTGCTTGCCAACGTGTTTCAGTAGCTACTCGCTTCCGAAGCGAAAAAGGCATAGCGACCCCCACTATAAACATGAAAAATGGTTGTATGAGATCCCAAAAACGCAAGCCGTTCCATGGGTGGTGTTGTACTTGAAGAGCCAAGAAAGAGAATGGAGTACCGTCGGTTAGCTTAGCAAAACTTTCATGGAAGCCCGCGGCTTCAGCAATCAGTAAAAACATAACAGCGCCACGGAAGACATCCAACGAGAAGAGTCGCTTGGATTGCGTTTCAGCAGATTGTTCCATTTGCTATAGGTTGGTTAGAACTTCGAAAGATAAGTGAAATTTGAATTTAATTGCTATCTTGAAATTGTAACGCATTTACCTTGTTGAATCGATTTTTAAAAGAATATCAATTTTTCTTTAAGGCAGAAGGGTACTTGGTTATAAAATATCTTTTGTTCCCTAAGGAAATGAGCTGCTACAGCGCGTTGTACAACTCCTTTTTAAGCAATGAATTCGATGTGTCAAAGTATCGGTCTAACCTTTAATGGCTTAGTGGCCACAAGAAAAATAACCCAAATAATGATGCGTATTGAGTCAACATTTCCGATAAACGCTCCGTAAGCCGCTAGTTGGCCATTGATGCCCGCTATAAAGAGAATGCTGTTGTGCTATAGGCCAAGATCAAATCTTGCCCCATAAGTGCCACATTCGCAAACAGAGAATAAGGGAGCCTTACCATACGAGGGAAGTAACGAAAACTTCATTGGCACCCTTTTATTCTGGGTTCTAGTGTGTTGCATCAAGGAGGTACTTTACGGTAGTGTAGAGGGAGTTAGGCCAATGATAATCACAGCTTTATGATTGCTCGGGAAGGTTCACAAGGCATAGACGATACAGACAAACAACAAACTAATATATGGTATTATGAAAAGACCCTTGATTATTTATCTATTCTTTGTAGTGTGGAATTCTCAATTGTCCGCTCAAGAAACCAACAACTACATTTGGCATAACCCATTGGAAACCTTGACCAAAATTCAAGGTCAAGGGTGGTCAGATATTGGTTATAATAGATTGCCGAATGCTGCCAAAGCACTTATCAGAAAACCTGTTTGGTCGCTTTCTAAACATGCAGCAGGACTCTCCATTCGTTTTACCACGGATGCCGATAGCCTTCAAATAGCATACGAGGTAGATGGAAATATAGCGATGAACCACATGCCGGCCACAGGTGTAAGTGGGGTCGATTTATATGGAAAAAACGATGCGGGCAGTTGGCTTTGGTATCGTGGGAAGAATACGTTTGGGGAAACCGTACAATTCGATTATAAGACAGCAAAAAGCCCACAAGAAGGTAGGGAATATCAGTTGTACCTTCCCTTGTACAACACTTGTAAAAATTTAAAAATCGGTATACCAAAGGGAGGTGTCATTACATTTCTTCCACAACGTAAAGAAAAACCAATTGTGGTATATGGTACTTCTATTGCTCAAGGAGCCTGTGCTTCTAGGCCAGGTATGGCTTGGACGAATATTCTAGGTAGAAAGCTCGATTATCCAATTATAAATTTAGGCTTTTCAGGCAATGGTCGGTTAGAGCCCGAAGTGCTAACGTTCGTGACCGATGTAGCGGCAGAGCTCTATGTTTTGGATTGCCTGCCCAATTTGAGTCCGAATAAGACAAACACCGAAGCCGAAATTAAAAAACGATTGCGCAACAGCATCCTGTACATTCGTAAAAAAAGACCAGAAGCCAAAATTTTGCTAACCCAACATGCAGGCTACAGCGACGGCGAAGTGGATGGTAATCGAAGAAGCGTTTACGAAACTCTAAATAAGTGGGCTACCGATATTTTCAATGAATTGGAACAAAATGGTGTGAGAAACCTCTATATGCTCACCAAAAATGAAATCAACCTTTCCAACGATGCCTTTGTAGATGGCACCCATCCTACCGATTTAGGTATGGAGCAGTATGCTAGGGCTTATGAGATAAAACTGAACAGGATTCTTACTAAGTAAGCACGATACCCTAAATGGCTTTCTCCTATACGTTATGCTGTTTAAAACCATAAGCACATGGTATGCAGGACATAACAAAATTTCTCGCGCATTCTTTCAAACTTAAAGGGGTTTCAGTTAAATTCGTAGTGAAACCAATATTACTCAAAACCTGTTATGAAAAAGATACTATTTCCCATACTGCTCCTCGTTAGCGCAGTGCTAAGCGCTCAAAAAGAAGATAATAAGGAGGAAGTCAAGCCCATCCCAAAAGCACAGTCCTTTGTAACAAAGCATCAAGGGGTGTTTGGTGGCAAAACCATCAACTATACCACTACTGCAAAAGAAACCTATTTGACTAATAAAGCAGGTGATTCTATTGCTACGTTTTGGTCGGTCGCTTACACAAAAAACCCTATGGGCGATGTGGGCAAACGACCTGTTACTTTTGTGTTCAACGGTGGTCCAGGTTCCGCATCTATGTGGTTGCACTTAGGCTTTTTTGGCCCAAAAGTGGTGAAAATCGATTCTAACGCACAACAAGACGATGGCGCAGCGCCTTATAATTTCGTCAACAACGAACACGGTTTGTTGGATTTGACCGATTTGGTTTTTATAGACCCTGTAGGAACAGGTTTTAGTCGTTTAGTAGGAAAAGGTAAGGGTAAAGATTTTTACGGTCTCAAAGAAGATGTGGGCTCATTTGCGCAGTTCATCCGCACTTGGGTCACAGAAAACGAACGTTGGTTTTCCCCAAAATACTTGGCAGGGGAAAGCTACGGAACTACACGTGCCGCAGCCCTAGGAAAGGCCTTAGAAGGCTCTGGACAAAACATGGCGCTCAACGGCATGATATTGATTTCACAGGCATTAGATTATGCCGGATCCACTTCGGCACACCACAACATAACTTCTTACGTGACCTATTTACCTAGTATGACAGCTACGGCATGGTACCACAAAAAAGCAGGGCAGGGGAAGACCTTGGAAGCCTTTGTGGAAGAAAGTAGAAACTTCACTTACGATACCTATATGCCAGCCTTATATAAGGGAAATCTTTTAAGTGGTCCCGAAAAGGAAGCTGTAGCAGAAAAATTGGCCTATTTCACAGGACTGGATAAAAAATACATCCTACAATCCAACCTTCGGATACTAATGGGGCGATTTCAAAAGAAATTATTGGAAGATGAAGGTTTAGCGATTGGCCGTTTGGATGGGCGATTTATGGGCGATGAAGCCGACAAAGTTTCTGAGCGTCCTCATTTAGGCGACGCGGCCAGCTATAAAATCAGTTCTGCCTATACCGCTTCTTTAAATCATTACCTAGCCTCAGAATTAAAAGTAAAAATGGATAGGCCCTATATTACTTCAGGCGGAGGCAGTAACTGGCGATGGAGAACGGTACCGGATACTCAGTATTGGGAGCCCATGCCCGTAAACACAGCGCCACATCTGGGCGAGACCATGCGTCGTAATCCTGCTATGAAGGTAATGGTGGCCAGTGGTTATTATGATTTAATTACACCCTTTTTTGATGCGGAATATACATTTGCCCGCAACGGTATTGTAACCGAACGGGTTGAAATGACCTATTACGAAGCAGGACACATGATGTATACACATGAACCGGATTTAATAAAACTTTCTAAGGATATTCGGAAGTTTTTAACGACTGAATAATGTGTTATTTAAAAAAACAGTTGTTTGCTTTTTTAATACTTGGAGCAACATTTCTATCCTATGGCCAATTCGCTTCTGATCAAGTTATCGAAGCAAATATTTTGACTGAAAAGGGAGTGTCTATTATCATTTTGGGAACAATACAGGATGCCGGTTCGCCACATATTGCTTGCGAAAAAGAATGTTGTGCTGCCTTGTTCAAAAATCAAGATGCCTCCCGTAAAGTAGTGTCTTTCGGAGTAGTGGACCGTAACGCCCAGAAATCCTTTCTGTTTGAAGCCACTCCCGATATAACTACTCAACTTCGCGATTTACGCGCCTATTCTGAATTTCAAAACACCGATATTCCAAATGGCATCTTCTTGACACATGCACATATAGGCCATTATACCGGTTTAATGTATCTGGGCAAAGAAGCAACGAACGCCAAGCAAGTTCCTGTGTATACCATGCCAAAAATGGCAAGTTTTTTACTTAATAATGGGCCATGGAGTC
>JBLICT010000115.1:0-9377 GCA_047632415.1 Maribacter sp. | reverse complement strand
GCTGGAATTGATAAAATTCTTCCCAAAAGGTGGAAGCAGAACGACACAACTTGTACATAGGCTGTTATACGCGGCTTTGATTGAAGCCAGAAGCTGCGAACGTTTCCGATTACTTGCAGAAGAATTGGAAGATAAAAACCTAGCAGAATTCTACCGAAAATTAATGATTAGCGAAGCGGGACACTACACCATGTTCCTTAAATTTGCACGTAAATATGGAGATTTAAAGGAGGTAAACCAGAAATGGGATGAACTTTTACAGTACGAAGCTCAAATCATGAAAAGCTTAGGAACCAAGGAAACGATTCACGGTTAAGGATTATTCTCCGTATAATACAGGTTTTTAATGATCCCATCCGACAATCCAATTTTAGGTACATGTATTTTTTTAGCTCCGCTCCACTTTGCGGCAGAAAGAAAAATACGTGTAGCGGGAATGATAACATCTGCTCTATCTGGGTTTAAACCTAATTCAGATACGCGCTCTTCGTAACTCAGACTTTCCAAAAAATGGTATTGTGCATTCAACCAGAGGTAGGATAAAGGTTCGCTTTCCTTGCGCCCCGACATTTTATGAAGTTTATTGATGTTTCCCCCAGAACCAATAATGGATAATTTAGGAGAATTCTTAACGATGACGGTAATCCATTCCTGTAATTTTTCCCAAATCCGGTCCCCTACCAAACCATTTAGTAAACGCACCGTACCCAACTTAAAGGACTTGGATAGTTTTATTTTTCCGTCTGTGAACAAGGTAAATTCCGTACTACCACCACCTACATCTATGTACAAATAAGATTGGTCTTGCCTAATAATATCCTTGAGGTCGGTGGACGCTATAATAGCAGCTTCCTGTTTGCCATCTATCACCTCTACCTGAATACCAGATTCAGTGGCAATCGTTGCTAGTACTTCATTACCATTGTTTGCCTCGCGCATGGCCGATGTGGCGCAGGCCCTATATTTTTCAACTCCTGCAACTTCCATAAGAAGTTTAAACGCCTTCATGGCCTTTACCATGCGGTCTATATTGTGTTCAGAAATCTCTCCTTCCGTAAATGAATCCTCGCCTAAGCGCACCGGTACTCTTATTAATGCATTTTTACGAAACTGTGTTTTTTTTCCACTTTCCTCTATTACGTTATGCGTGAGCAAACGAATGGCGTTTGAGCCGATATCAATTGCTGCAAACTTTCTTATTTTCAAGAGTCAATAATTTTAGTCTTTCAATTTATCAAGATAATAATCATACATAGCAAATTGGGAACGTACTTTTTCTTTATCGTTCTTACGATACGCATTATCCTGTGCTTCATTAAAAAGACGTGCCTTTACATTGTCTGCCCAAGATATTTCAAAAGTATCCAAAAGTTCTTGCTTTATATCGGCATCGTAAATAGGACAACCCACCTCTACCCTATTCTCTAAATTACGAGTCATAAAGTCAGCTGATGAAATATAAACACTAGTATCTCCGTCATTACAAAAAATGAACATTCTTGGGTGTTCTAAGAACTTATCGATGACACTAATAGCTTCAATATTCTCACTCATTCCTGTTACACCTGGAATAAGGCAACAAATACCCCTAACAATTAATTGAATTTTTACGCCAGCATTACTCGCTTTATATAATCGATCAACCATAGTGTAAGAGGTAAAACTATTCATCTTTATTTTGATAAACGCTTCTTTTCCCGCTTGAGCATTTTCTATCTCTTTATCTATTAATTCTTTAAATACTTTGGTTGTGTAATGTGGAGATACTATTAAATGCTTGTATTTGTTTATTTTATAAGTAGTTTCAAAGAAATCAAACACCTTGTTCAATTCCTTTAAAATAGGCTCATTAGCTGTAAACAAGGTATAGTCCGTATATATTTTAGCTGTAGATTCATTAAAATTACCGGTGCTTATAAAACCGTATCGTTTCATTTGACCAGCTTCCTCACGCTCTATCAAACAGATTTTACTATGTACTTTTAAGCCCGGAACACCAAATATCAACTTAACGCCTTCTGCCTGGAGCTCTTCTGCATAACGTATATTGGCATGTTCGTCAAACCGTGCCCTAAGCTCTATCTGCAAAGTAACCTGCTTCCCATTTTTAACAGCATTAGACAAGCAAGCTGCCACTTGGGAATCGTTTGCTAGCCTATACACGGTAATTTTAATCGTCTTCACCTTCGGGTCTAAGGCAGCTTCCCTTAAAAATTTCAAAACATAGGCAAAGGTGTGGTATGGGGTGTACTGTAAGTAATCTTTTTCGCTGATTTTCTCCAATAAGCTTCCCTCCAGACTCAGTCCTTTTACCGGTAATGGAACTATTTTTTTGTATAAAAGATCTTTCCTGCCCAAACTTGGAAAACTAAGGTAATCTCTCTTATTATGATACCTACCACCAGGGATAATACTGTCGGTATCCTCAACATTCATCTTTTCCTTTAAGAACTGCAAGGTATCTTTCCCTATTTTTTTATCGTAAATAAAGCGTACTGGATTGCTAATTTTACGCCCCTCTACACTGGAATAAATTTTTTCTATAAAACTCTTACTCAGGTCATTATCTATGTCCAGCTCAGCATCCCTTGTGATTTTTATCATATGGGCCGATATGGAACTATAATCGAACATCGTAAAGATGCTATCCATACAAAAACGAATCATATCGTCTAGCATGATAAGGTAGTCCTTATTTCCTTCTCTAGGTAAGACCACAAAACGCTCTATTCCTTTTGGAATCTCAATAAGCGCATATCTTTTTTCTATTCTCCTAGATGTTTCTCGAGTACGATCGTCCCGTTTCAGCAACATTCTTACGGCTAAATAAGCTGCGGTATCTTTTAATGTTGGAAATTCAGCTAAATCGCTAAGAATAATGGTCGTTAGTTGCGGACTAACATTTTGAAGAAAATACGTTTTTACAAATTTCTGCTGCGTCTCGGAAAGCTCTGTTTCTGTAATCAGAAAAACATTCTGTTCTTCAAGCTGCTTTTCAATTTCTCGTATGATCTCAATACTTTTGGCCTGTTGTTTTATTACAATTTTAGTAATTTCCTCCAACAGGTCCTTGGCCACTTCTCCGCCTAAAACACTTTTCCCCTTCTTACCTGCCTCCACAATACGTTTTACCGTGGCGTAACGCACCATAAAAAACTCATCTAAATTATTAGAGAAAATTCCAGCAAAACGTAATCGTTCTATTAAAGGCACATTTTTATCTGCACTCTCTTGTAAGACCCGTTCATTAAATTTAAGCCAGCTTATTTCTCTATTTATATATTGATTTTTACTTTTCATCATTTTTTTAACTGCTTTGGAAAAATGGTTCCTATAGTTGTTCCCTTGGAAATAGAAGTCCAAGATTGCTCATTAAATTGCAGGTGAACGAATCCGCCGGTTGGCACGTTTTCTATATGGTTGCTCCCTAATGAATTGGTAATATGGGTAAAAGCATGGTTATGTCCAAAAATTAAAACGGTATTAAGATCATCCGGTAGGCTTTTTACAAAATTTAATACATAATTTCCAGAAAAATCATATAACTCAGGAATTACCTTGAAATTATCCAACGGAAACCTAAGTTGACGTAAACAAATCATAGCCGTATGCAGTGCCCTGTTTGCTGGACTCGAAAAGGCAAAATCCAGCTGCACACCTTTTTGGCTAAGTGCTTCGCCCACTAATTTTGCATCGCTAATACCCCGCTGTAACAAAGCCCTGTCCTCATCACTAACGTTCAGTTCCCATGACGATTTTCCATGACGTATTAAAAGTAAATTCTTCATTATTTCTTACTTTAAGGTGCAAGTCGCTCTATTTTCCAATCAAAATCCGGCTGAAGGCTATAGCGTATTCTATCGTGTAACCTATTGGGTCTTCCTTGCCAAAACTCTATGGAAACGGGTTTTACGATATACCCGCCCCAATTTTTGGGTCTTAGAATTTCCTTGCCCTCGTAAGCTAGCTCTAGCTCTTTTAACTTTGCTTCCAAAACGTCTCTCGAAGGAATGACCGAACTTTGATCAGAAGCCATGGCACCAAGCTTGCTGCCATCTGGTCTAGATTCAAAATAACCATCGGAAAGGTTTTTCGCTATTTTCTCAGCCTTCCCTTTTATAATAATTTGGCGTTCTAAGCCAGGCCAGAAAAATGAAATGCAGACCTCCGGATTTTTCGCAATAGCCCTACCCTTTTCGCTGTTATAATTGGTATAAAAAATAAAACCCTCATAGGTATACTTTTTTAAGAGTACCACCCGGCTTTTTGGATAGCCGTCCAGACCAATAGTGGAGACGGTCATGGCATTTGGCTCAGCTACGCTATCAGATTGTTCAGTTTCATAAAACCAAGTCTGGAACAATTGCATTGGATTATCCGATACACGCTGCTCTATCAATTCACTTTTTTCGTAAGATTTTCTGTAATTCCCTAGATCTTTCTGCATATAAAACACTTAAAAAACAAGATAATCAAAGTTGAGGAAAAGATGGGACATTGTAAAGCAAGAATTTTGCTTTTAGTAAAAATTTATGGAAAGAAAGGATCCTGTTCTTACTTAAAACTCAAAACACTTACCATCATCCCCCAATTCAGTATTCTCAAAAACCTGTTGGGCCTCTTCCTTAAAAAGGGAAATAGATTTGTATCTGGTAGAATAATGTCCCAACACCAACGTACCCACCTTTGCATCTTTGGCAATTTGGGCAGCTTCAGTTGCCGTAGCGTGTTTGGTTTTTTTGGCCAAAAGGGCTTCCGACTCTAAGAATGTTGTTTCGTGATAAAGTACGTCTACTCCGGCTATAATGGGAATAATATCAGGCTTGTAGGCGGTATCACTGCAAAAGGCATAGGACTTTGGTTTTGGTGGGTCGAATGAAAGCAGTTTGTTTTCTATCGTTTTGCCATTTTCCAAAACCACATCCTTTCCATTTTTTATATTTTGAAAATAAGCTTTGTCAATTTTATATTCGTTTACCGCATTGCGATCCAACTTTCGTTCCCCAATCTTTTCACGAAATAAATAGCCGTTGGTATAGACCCTATGTTCTAATGGGATGGTTTTCACACTTACTTTTTCATCCTCATAAACAAGAATACTTTCCTTAGAAGTTAGCTCATGAAAATACAGTGGAAAATTGGTCCATGAATCTCCTAGTTTTAATAGTAAGGTAATGGCTTCCTTTATGCCTTTTGGCCCATACACATGCATCTCTTTATCTCTTCCCAACAATCGAAACGTAGAAATTAGTCCGGGTAGGCCAAAAAAATGATCACCGTGTAGATGAGAAATAAAAATATGATTAATTCTGGAAAATTTGATTTTATGCTTACGCAGTTGCACTTGTGTGCCTTCCCCACAATCTATCAAAAACATATGATTTTTGATTTCCAATACTTGGGAGGTAGGATTTGTAAGCGTTCTAGGAGTAGCGGCGTAACAACCGAGTATGGTTAACTTCACAGGCCAAGGTCCCTTTCTATTTCCTCCATTTCAATAATATCCTTGGCCTCTTGCAGCGTTGGAGTTACCATGATTTCATCCGGTACTTCGTCATAAGAAACCTTGTTTGTTACAATAACGAAGGACTTTCCGTTTTCTTTGTGGTTCTTAGACAGTTCTAAAAATTCTAGGACATCGCCAGCGGCAAGTATTTCAAAAGAAAATAGATTTACAATTAAATTATCATGCTTAACCTTAGGATAGGCCTTGTTTAGATTTTCTAAAAAAGTAGCGATGGAAATTTTTTCTTGGTATACAATGGAGGTATTTCCGTCTTTATCAAAAATCATAGGTCTATTATTTAATCTTGGAAGCCAACAAATAAATCACCGCCATACGGATGGCGACACCGTTTTCTACCTGATTTAGGATTATCGATTGCTTAGAATCTGCCACATCGCTAGTTATCTCCACACCCCTGTTTATTGGGCCAGGGTGCATGATTATAATTTCCTTGTCCAAACTGTCCAACAACTTTTTATTAACTCCAAATTGCTGCGTGTACTCCCGCGTAGTAGGAAAGTAACTGATATCTAAGCGCTCGTTCTGTATGCGCAACATATTAGCAACATCACACCATTCTAAAGCTTTTCTTAAGTTGGTCTCTACGCCCACTCCTAAAGATGCAATATGTTTAGGAAGTAAGGTTTTGGGGCCACAGACCTTTACATGAGCACCCTGAAGTTTTAACGCGAATATATTGGAGAGTGCCACACGAGAGTGTAATATATCCCCAACAATAACTACATTTTTACCAGCAACATCACCGAGACGTTCCCTAATCGAATATGAATCCAAAAGTGCTTGGGTGGGATGTTCGTGGGCTCCGTCGCCCGCATTTACTATGGATGCCTGAACGTGTTTAGAGAGGAAAATTCCCGCTCCAGGATTTGGGTGGCGCATGACGACCATATCCACTTTCATGGATAAAATATTATTAACTGTATCGATGAGTGTTTCCCCTTTTTTTACTGAAGACTGACTCGCAGAAAAATTAATAACATCCGCAGAGAGCCGCTTTTCAGCAAGCTCAAAGGACAACTTGGTACGTGTACTATTTTCAAAAAAAATATTAGCAATGGTAATATCGCGTAAGGAAGGTACTTTTTTAATAGAACGATTAATGACTTCCTTAAAATGATCTGCAGTTTCAAAAATGAGTTGAATATCCGATTCCTTCAGGTATTTAATTCCCAATAAGTGATTTACACTCAGTTCGCTCATTTTCTATCTATTAATCAAATATATTACGTCCTTACCTTCATTCTCTTTCCACATCACTTTCACCTTTTCACCATCAATAGCATCTACCTGTCTGCCTCTATAGTTAGGTTGTATGGGTAAGTGTCTACTAAATCTACGATCAATCAAAGCTAACAATTCTACTTCGGAGGGTCTTCCAAAGGATTGTAGCGCGGTTAAGGCTGCATTAATACTACGTCCGGTATACAGTACATCATCTATCAAGACCACATTCTTATCCTCAATGAGAAAATCAATTTTGGTCTTGGTGGCCTCTAAAGGTTTGTCTCCCCTTCTAAAATCATCACGGTAAAAGGTAATATCAAGAACCCCAACATCGATATGCTTAACGCCATATTCCTCCTGTAAAATCTTACATAAGCGCTGTGCCACAAATATTCCGCGCGGTTGCAGTCCTATTAATACCGTATTTTTAAAGTCTAGGTGGTTCTCAAGCAATTGACAAGCCAAACGATGTAGAATGATGTTGATTTCTTTTGAGGATAGTAATACTTTTTGACCCATAATAGTCGATCACGCATTTAGCTTCACAAAAATAGGGAATTCTAGTTAAAGCACCAGTGAATAACATTTATGTGTCTTCTCAAGCTAAGAATAATACCCCAATCCTAAATAATCTGCAGTTTAACAAGGCATACCTTGTCTAAATGAGCCTATTTTACTTTTTCATCTGTGTACCTTATACCTCATCTCTATTTTAGACTCTTTTAATATTGAAGTGCTATCCTTAACCGATTGAAAAAATAGATGAAGCGTACAAAACAGATGTCCTTTTCTTTTTCCAAACAACACCGCTACATCTTGTTGTTAAAGAATATTCAATATTTTAGGACATTAACTAAATATTTGTTAAACATATCAGGAATATCGCTCTTTTTTTATATTTTATTTGTAATATTAAAAGTATTACTATGAAAAAAGTCAGTATATCTATTGTATTTGGATTGATAATCGTTCTTTCTATCCTTTCCTTTTCTAACCTTTCCCAAGAATACCTGCTCTTGCAGAAAGTAAAGGCGATGCTTACGGATTACAGCCGTAACCTAGCGCCCGAAAAAACATACCTGCATACGGATAAGGATTTCTATACCAATGGGGAGACCATTTGGTTTAAGACCTATCTTGTAGACGGTATTTCACACGACCGCTCCGATAAAAGCAAGGTGGTGTATATGGAGCTGGTCAATGCTCAGGACAGTGTTATTGTTCAACGCAAACTGTTCGTGGATGAGATTGGCGCTTCGGGAGACATTAAAATCTCTTCGGATATACCGCAAGGTGAATATACACTACGTTCTTATACCAAGTACATGCTCAATGATGACGATCCGGTGGTTTTTGAAAAAAGCATCCCTATTTTTGTTCAGGAAGTACGCACCGGACTGAGCGCGGAACAGATTCCCCTCGCAAAGTCCCTTCGTGGTTTTGAAAGGAATACAGACAATGCCATGTTCGGTAAACCGGATATTACATTCTTCCCCGAAGGTGGCCATCTTGTTAAGGGTTTACCCGGCACCATGGGGCTCGAAGTACTTGATGCCAAAGGAAACGGGGTCGCGCTAAAGGGCTATATCAAAAATTCAAAAGACGAGGTTGTAGAACCATTCGAGAGTTTTGAATTTGGTCTGGGAAGTGTAGGCTTTGTCCCTTTGCAGGGAGAGCAGTATTATGCAAGTGTCATTTATAAGGGAACCGAACAAAAATTCCCATTGCCAGAGGCGATGTCCTCTGGTTATATATTAAGCCTTAAGAACCGGGAAGACCATGTTTTGGTGCAGGTGGCGAGCACAACTGAGAACGGCCTTGAAGGCACCTTGTTAGTAGGGCATTTAAGGGGAGATCTTATATTCAAAAGACTCGGCAGCTCCGAGGATAATGCGTCCTACGCCACCAAAATATACACAGAAGAACTTCAAGACGGGGTCGCGCAGTTTACGCTCTTTTCGGGTGATGGCGAGCCCATAAGCGAACGCCTTGTTTTTATAGACAACCCAGAAAACGATGCCCGTTTGACCATATCTGCACCCACAAAGACCTTTGGCCTTCGTGACAAAGTGAATCTAAATATGGCCTTGACCGATGAAGAAGGCGAACCCCTAAAAGGGGATTTCTCCATGGGTGTCGTTTCTAAGAACGGAACCAAAGGAGCGTCTACCAACATAAGAAGCTGGCTGTTGTTGGATTCCGATTTGGGTGGCAGTGTAGAGAACCCAGATTTTTTCTTTGCAGAGGATTCCAAGCAACGTAAATTTCTATTAGATGCGCTGATGCTCACCCATGGTTGGAGAAGGTTTGTCTGGAAGGACATGCTCTCCAAAAACGTAAGCAAGATCCCGGAATATGCCCCTGAAAAAGGCATTATGGTGACCGGTAGAACCACCAAGTTCAAGAGCCCGTTCAAGACTAGACAGACTGTTGCCACGTTGAACCTATACGGTCCCGAGCTTATCAACTCCAAAAAGGAGACCAATGCCCAGGGAGAATTTGTTTTCGGGCCTTTTTACTTTAGGGACAGCCTGGACGCCACCGTAGAGGCCTATGATTCACTACCAAAATTCGAGTATAAACGAAAGAACTTTTCTATCTTTTTAAACGAACAGAACCAAAAACT
>JBLICT010000114.1:0-9384 GCA_047632415.1 Maribacter sp. | reverse complement strand
GAATGTTTTTTGGGACTATTATTTGCACTAATTTGGCTTGAATTCAGTCTATTTATGCTAAATTTTATCTGAAAAGGAAGAAATTTTCAAAAGTGTGCACAAACTGTGCATTGTGAAAAAAGAAAAAGACTCCACATCTGTGAAGCCCTATAAAACTTGGTGGAGAATACCGGAGTCGAACCGGTGACCTCTTGCCTGCCAGGCAAGCGCTCTAGCCAGCTGAGCTAATCCCCCATTTTTGGCTTGCGCAAAGGAAATGCTTTTTAGCAAGCTATCAAAGTAATCTTAATCTTTCTTAACGCTTAAAATTAATACAGGAACCGAAGCAGAAAACTCTGCCTTAAGTATCGTACTCTTTTCCCATAATTTTTTAAAAAATCCACGTTTGCGTCTAAAAACACATAACAAATCTGGTTGTTTCGTTTCAAAATGTTGCAAAACACCTTGGTATGTAGTCGCATTCTCTGTGATACTTAGCTCAGAGCAAATATCCATTAATGCCGTATCTATTTTAAGGTCATCATCTGTATAACCCGGCGTTTTTACCAATAATACATTTACTTTGCACCTGTGTTTATTGACAATATTTACCAAGGGATCCAGTATTCTTTTTCGTTTCAATATACCCGACTTAAATGCCACCAATACATTTTTAAAACTTGTATATTTAGTCCCTTTGGGCACCACCAACGCAGGGATGTCGGTACGTTTAATAATACCTCCCGATGTAGCTCCCAAATACAGTTCCTCTTGAATATCATGGCTACGAGGTGCTAGAATTATAAGATCTATTCCCATCTCTTTATTCACATCATTTAGGCCATCTACCAATTCCCCTTTATAGGTCACCACTTTAATCTCGACGTTTTTATTTTCTATTTTAGCGATGACGCCTTTTAAACGTTCCTTGCCTCTTTCTGCGATTTTTTCTGTAACATTAGCCAAGGTGCCTGCCTTAGAGACTGCACTAAATACTTCCATTACATAAATACGGGCTCCGAAATCCGAAGCAAAGTCTACTGCATATTGCAGGGTTTCGTGTGCATCTGAAGAGGTGCCGATAGGAACAAGAATATTAGTCATAATTGGTTTATTGATTATTACTCTAAATTTACAATTAAATTGAATTCAATTTATGATTGAGCTTGCAAAGATATCCGAAATTACAGATATTCTTAAACTATGTGATGCATGTCGCTTACATATGGAATCCAATGGTATTTATCAGTGGACCACTGAATATCCAAATGAAAAGCAATTTATAAACGATATTGAACGCAAGGAGTTGTATGTGTTAAAGCAAAATGATAGCCTAATCGGATGTATAGTATTATCCATTCTAATAGATTCAGAATACATTCCAATTACCTGGTTAACTAATAACGGCAACCATCTCTACATACATCGTTTGGCTGTGCATCCTAACTATCAAGGAAAGGGTTTTGCTCAACAATTAATAAATTTTGGGGAAAATCACGCCCGAAGCAACCAGTTTACTTCGGTCCGATTGGATACCTTTAGCAAAAATAAACGCAATCAACGCTTCTACGAGCAAAGAGGCTACCAAAAGTTAACCGATATCTATTTCCCTAATCAAAGCGAACATCCATTTCATTGTTATGAATTGGTACTTTAACTACTATTCTTGAGCACTACAATTAATTTCAAAAGTATTAACAAACTTGCAGTTCCGGCCACTATTGCTGGTATTGCCGAGCCAATATTGTCCATAACGGACACGGCCATCGTTGGAAATATTCCCGTAGACGGATTAGAATCCTTAGCCGCTGCAGGTATCGTAGGGTCTTTTTTGTCCATGCTTATTTGGATTCTAGGTCAAACCCGCAGTGCTATTTCGGCCATTATATCGCAATACTTGGGTGCTGGTAAATTAGACGAAGTAAAGAACCTTCCTGCTCAAGCTATTTATTTAAATATTGGACTAAGTATTCTAATCCTCTTATCCACTATTTTTATCATTGAAGAAATTTTTGAATTTCTTAACGCATCCGGGAAAATTTTACAGTATTGTATTAGCTACTATAGTATAAGAGTTTGGGGCTTTCCGTTAACCTTGTTCGTATTTGCGGTCATGGGTATTTTTAGAGGACTTCAAAATACGTATTGGCCTATGGTCATCGCTATTGTCGGTGCCGTTTTGAATGTTATTTTAGATTTTATGCTAGTTTTTGGTGTAGAAGGATTGATAGAGCCACTCTACTTGGAAGGTGCTGCCTATGCCAGTTTAATTGCACAAGGAGTAATGGCGGTAATGGCCTTTGTTCTGCTGATTACCAAAACCAATATCAGTCTTAAGTTAACATTTCCTGTGCACTCAGAGCTAGGAAGGTTGGTAGTGATGAGCCTCAACCTTTTTGTACGGGCCATAGCCTTGAATACAGCTTTAATACTTGCCGTAAGAGAGGCTGCAGCAATGGGCGATAAATATATTGGAGCACATACTATTGCCATAAACATCTGGCTTTTCTCTGCCTTTTTTATTGACGGGTACGGTGCAGCCGGAAACATCATGGGCGGAAGACTGTTAGGGTCAAAAGACTACAATGGCTTATGGGAACTTTCAAAAAAAATTATAATTTACGGCGGTTGCGTGAGCCTTGTGCTTATGATTTTAGCATTCGCTTTTTATTATCCTATCGGTTCGCTTTTCTCAAAAGAAACTATAGTCCTTGAAGCCTTTTATGGTGTCTTTTTTATCGTAATACTTGGCCTCCCCATAAATACCGTAGCTTTTGTTTTGGATGGGTTGTTTAAAGGTCTGGGGGAAATGCGCTATCTTAGAAATACTCTTCTGACCGCAACCTTCCTTGGTTTTGTGCCTATGCTTTTTTTTGGAAAGTATATGGATTGGAGCCTTATGGGAATATGGATAGCCTTCTCTGTTTGGATGCTTATTAGAGGTGGTGCGCTTGTGTGGAAATTCAGGAGGAAGTTTAGACCCCTACTTTCGTAACGGTATTTTAATTGAGTACCAGACTGAGCGCAGTTCAAGACTTTTGGAGTTCATTTTGTAGCTATTTGCACTTAATGTGTCCTTATATGCCCACGCTATAAAAGGGTATAAACTTTTGAGAGACCATTTTACTTTGAAATAGATTGCTTCTTACCTCGCAATAACGTACTTAGTTTTTAACTTTGAACCTAAAGTAGACAACGAGCACCCAACATCAAACGCTAATAACATGACAACAAACAGAACCAACGGCAGTCTTTACACCAAAATAGTAAGCCAAATCGCAACGGTGGAGTTTGGCCATCCGGCAAGTAATTCTTTTACTTTAGAACTTCTTATTAGGTTAACAGCAGAATTGGACAAACTTTCCAAAAATGACGAAGTTACCGTGATTGTTCTAAAATCCGAAGGTCAAAAAGCCTTTTGTGCGGGCGCTTCTTTTGATGAATTAATACAGGTTTCCAACTTGGAAGAAGGCGAAATATTCTTTAGCGGCTTTGCCAACCTTATCAATGCAATGCGTCGTTGTAAAAAAGTGATTATAGGTCGTATTCAGGGAAAAACCGTGGGTGGCGGCGTAGGATTGGCTTCTGCCTGTGATTATGTGTTTGCCGTTGAGAGCGCTTCCATAAAATTATCAGAACTTTCTATTGGTATCGCACCGCTGGTCATTGCCCCGGCAGTGGAACGTAAAATAGGAACCGCTGCACTATCAGAACTGTCCCTAGCCCCTACTGAATGGAAAAATGCCTATTGGGCCAAGGAAAAAGGACTGTACGCAAAAGTCTTTGAAGGGATTGATGAGCTTGATAAAGAAATCGATTTTTTTGCCCAAAAACTATCGAGCTATAACCCCGCAGCTTTATTAGAATGGAAAAAGGTACTTTGGAATAATACCGATCACTGGGATACGTTGTTAACAGAAAGAGCTAAAATTACAGGTAGCTTGGCATTATCCGAGTTTACAAGAAACGCACTTTCCAAGTTCAAAAAGTAAGCTTCCCATTAACAACCGACAAAGAAAACTGAAGCTTCCTACGCATACTAAAAAAGGGTATGATACCGTTTGGATACCAAATCATTGAACAGTACCATGGATATTTTAAATTTTCTAAATAGTGATATTATATTGCCGATACTTGCTCTTATTGTCATTGTTATTTATGCAGGTGGTAGAATAAGGAACAGAAAACGTTACAAACGTTAACTACAAATGCATAGGAGAAAAATGCAGGTTTGGATACTATTTTATATCGTTTTGTTTGCGTCCGGTTCCATTTTGGCCTATGTAGCTTGAACACACTACCAAAAAAGCCAAGACTTATTAAATAAGGGGAAACGCACTACCGCAAACGTAATTGCCTATAAAATGGCTAAAGGAAAAAATAGAAGCTTGTACGCACCCATATTCGAATTTAAAGACTGTTCTCAAGAACTACTAACCTACACTGGCAGCATTAATAGCCGTCCTGCAACCTACAAAATTGGCGAAAAAGTAAAAATTGTTTACAATAACCGGAATCCAAATCAGGTAAAGGTTACATCTTTCTGAGGATTATATCGTTGGAGCGTTAGCTTACTTAGGATTGCGAGTCCAATTTTAATTATAAGCGGAGCATACTTGCTCTTTATAAGTCGGTAAAATTATTGAGCCTTGCCATAGAAGGGTCTATTCACTATCAATTAGAATACTAATGACCCGTGCGCTAAACCAGCACTCTTATATTACACTATTATGCTTACAGCAATAGTCGTTTTGTTCAATCAAACACTGTTTAAAAGTTCTATCTTTAGGGGTGAATTCTATTTAATCGAACCCATGAAAATCCTTACAGTAAAAAATATCTTTAGTTTACTACTATTGACGGTAGCCATAAGTTGTGGTGAAACCAAACCGAAAACACAAACAGAGACTGCCCAAAACTGGTATAAGGGAAATCTACATACACATTCCTATTGGAGTGACGGGGACGAATTTCCGGAAGTAATTCTAGACTGGTACAAATCCCGCGATTATGAGTTTATGGCCTTATCCGACCATAACACCATTGCAGACGGTGAAAAATGGGTGACTATTCGTGAGGATTCAATTTATCAAAAGGCTTTTCAAAACTATCTTAAGGCCTATGGCCCAGATTGGGTAGAACATAAAATAGACTCAGGACAAACTTTAGTGAAGTTAAAGACCTATGAAGAATACCGGGATAAACTAGAAGAGGAAGGAGCATTTCTAGTTATTAAATCAGAAGAAATCACGGATAAATATGAAGACAAACACATTCATATGAATGCTACTAACATTCAAGAAAAAATAGACCCAATGGGTGGTACGAGCGTTGCAAAGGTGATGCAAAATAATATAAATCAAGTGCTTGAACAGCGAAAGAAAACCGGTGTCCCCATGATACCCCATATCAACCATCCTAACTTCTATTACAGTATAACGCTAGATGATATGATGTCATTAAACGGAGAGCGATTTTTTGAAGTATACAACGGGCACCCGATGGTGCATAATATGGGCGACACTACACATATTTCTACAGAAGAAATGTGGGACCTTATCAATATCTCCTATTTAAAAAATAACAAACCTTTGATGTATGGACTTGCAACGGATGATTCGCACCATTATCACAACAAAGGAAAATCTTGGAGTAATGCAGGAAGAGGTTGGGTAATGGTACAGGCAGACACACTCTCTGCTGTGAGTTTAATACATTCATTAGAATCGGGAAATTTTTACTCCAGCACAGGTGTCGAACTTAAAACGTTGACCTACCAAAACAATATAATTTCGGTTAAGATTGAACCAGAGCTTGGTGTCACCTATGAAATAAGCTTTATTGGATGCAAAAAAGGCCAAACCCAGACTGAAACGTTGAGCGTAGTGAATGAATCACTAGCGGAGTTTGAAGTTACGGAAGATTTGCTTTTTGCAAGATGTAAGATTACATCATCCAAGTTGCAAGAAAACCCTATAGAAAATATACTATATGAAATGGCATGGTCTCAACCGGTAACACCCACCGAATAAAACAGGACATCAACACAGGTAAATAATCAATTTCGTTTTAAAGAATCCCTACCTTTGCGGCTCAACAGTTGATTATGAGCAATATTCGAATTACCAAACAGTTTAATTTTGAAACCGGTCACGCCCTGTATGGATATGATGGAAAATGCCGTAATGTACACGGACATAGCTACAAACTTTCTGTAACGGTAATTGGGCAACCTATCACCGATACTTCCCATGTAAAATTGGGAATGGTCATAGATTTTACCGATTTGAAAAAAATTGTGAAGGAAGAAATTGTAGATAAGTTTGATCACTCCACCGTATTCAATAAAAACACGCCGCATATAGAATTGGCAAAAGAACTTACCGATCGAGGGCACAGTGTTATCCTAGCCGATTACCAGCCTACGAGCGAAAACATGGTGATTGATTTTTCAGCTAAAATCATCGCTAGATTACCAAAAAACATCAAATTACACTCTTTAAGGCTTCAGGAAACGGAAACCTCATTTGCCGAATGGTACGCATCGGATAATACCTAACTATTAGTTGGTAAAAACCTACCTGTAAATCCTAAAAAGAAAAGAGATTTGAAACTATGCATAGTTCCAAATCTCTTTTCTTTTTATAGAAGCGTCTTTACCAATTGATACTCTATGCCATCTCCTCTAAGAGTTGTGATGCTTCCAAATCATTCTGAATTTCATCACGTTGCTCCCTTATAATTTCCTTTATTCTATGCGGCACCAAACTATCTGTCAAAATTTCGTTGTACTCAGAAATAGCGGACTGATCACCTCTAACAGATTCTTCTAACATAGCTTCATCGTTATCTTCCACAAATAACATTTTTACATCCATCCAAGCTCTATGGGTGCTTCCTTTTACAGAACCGTCTATTTCAGTATTCCCAGTCTGTAATGCGGGAATAGCATTACGTAGAGTTTTTATAAAAAGTTTACGCTTTTCCACGCGTTGTTCAAAATATTTTTTAATTCCAAGTTCTTTCCCATTTTCAGCAGCTTTTTCAAAACCCTTTACAGAATCTTCGTTTTTCTCAATTATCTGCTTCATTCTGTTCTCAATATTCTTAATATCGTCGTTCATATATATCATTTAAATTAACTAACAGTGGCTCTTACCGTTCAACATTCTCAAGTTATGGCTAACGAGAAACTAAAATCAGCTCGTATCAAAGGAAAATTGATGCACATGCCAAAGCAAAACGCTATTCTCCTATATTTGTATCCTGAATGACAATCATACCACTACCAAAAGGAAAAAAAGTATATTTCTCGAGTGATAACCACTTGGGTGCACCTTCGATGAAGCAAAGTTTTCCTCGTGAGAAAAAGTTTGTGGCTTGGTTGGATGAAATCAAAAAAGATGCAGGTGCAATTTTCTTGCTCGGCGACCTGTTTGATTTTTGGATGGACTATAAGACCGTAGTTCCCAAAGGATTTACAAGAACCTTAGGCAAACTAGCCGAACTTTCAGATTCCGGAATACCCATTTATTTCTTTGTAGGCAACCATGATCTATGGATGAACGGTTATTTTGAAGAAGAACTCAATATTCCGGTATTTCACAAGCCACAGCAATATACTATAAACGGCACCTCCTTTTTTATTGGTCACGGCGATGGGCTTGGTCCGGAGGACAAAGGCTACAAACGCATGAAAAAAGTGTTTACCAATCCGTTTTGTAAATGGCTGTTCCGTTGGTTACACCCTGATATTGGCGTTCGGCTGGCACAGTACCTGTCCGTTAAGAATAAACTTATATCAGGTGATGAAGACGCAAAATTTTTAGGTGAGGATAACGAATGGCTGGTACAGTATTGCAAAAGGAAACTAAATACCCAGCACTACAATCATTTTATTTTTGGTCATAGACATCTTCCGTTGGAAATAAAACTTTCCGAAACATCTAGATACACGAATCTGGGCGACTGGATAAATTACTACACCTATGCCGTTTTTGATGGAGAACAGCTAAGTCTGGAAACCTTTGAAACGGATTGATATATTATTTAATTAGAGGATGATAATAGCAATACTTGCAATCAAAAAACAATTGCACCATTATTATGACCCCTTCCCTTTAGATGAATATATTTGAGAAATACACCAATCCCAACCTATGAAAGTCGAACCAAATATTTCTCTTTTTACGGTTCTGCTGTTCATGGGACTTTTCTCTTTTGGGCAATCCAAGGAAATAGAGATCAAAACATTTTTAAATGATTTAAAAGCAGAAGATTTTTCTGGTGCCATCCTAGTCGCTCATAATGACCAAATAATTGAGAAACGAGCATTTGGACTTGCAAGCATGGAATACGGTATTAAAAATACTGTAGATACTAAATTCAATCTTGCTTCGATTACAAAAATGATAACAGCTGTTGCTACATTGCAACTTTATGATAGAGGGAAAGTAGAACTGAAACTACCTATTGGAGAATATATGCCCGACTATCCGAATAAATTGGTAAGAGATTCAGTAACAATACATCAGCTTTTAACACATACATCTGGGAATAATAATTTTTATGTTGGCGAATTTTTACAATCGGATAAACTAAAATATCGAAACATTTCAGATTTCACACCCCTATTCGCCAACGATACGTTGTTATCAACACCAGGGTCAAAATACGATTATAGTGGATCCGGTTTTGTGATTTTAGGTCTAATTATCGAAAAAATGAGTGGGCAAAACTATTACGACTATGTAAAAGATAATATTTTCATCCCGTCGGGAATGATCAATACAACGGAGTTGGAAATTGATTCCGTGGTCCAAAATAGAGCTAGTGGATACACTACTTTTTTTGGGGAAAGTAAGATTCTTAAAAAAAACGACTATTACCTTTCAAAGGCTTCTCCAGCAGGGTTCCATTATTCCACTGTAGAGGATTTGTTCAAATTTTCAAAAGCGTTACGAAATGGAAAGCTCTTGAAAAAAGAGACAACAAAACTAATGTTTGAAACAAAAGTAAAGGGTTATAATACAAGTATAGGTTATGGAATCGATATCGACCTAAGGTATAATCAAACCATACAAGGCCATAGTGGGGGATGGTATGGGATTCATAATGAACTTATGGATTTTATGCGGGATAATTACACTGTTATAATAGTATCAAATATTGATGATGGCGGAAAGACTGGAACTTCGATGGTGGCTGATTTCTTTAAAGTTTAAATTGCTGGCAAGGAAATAGAAGAATAAGTTAACCTAAAGTAATCTGCCCCCTGATAATTATTTAAAGTTTAAAATAAAGGACACATATCTTAACGCTCCATGTTTCGTCGTATTTCCTAATGTACCGAACCCAAATAATAAATAAAAGATTAAAGTCTAGAAGTAAAGTTCAGGAACGAAC
>JBLICT010000113.1:0-9407 GCA_047632415.1 Maribacter sp. | reverse complement strand
GTACATAGTTCTTGAAGAACGGAATGGGTATGAAATCCGTAAATACGATTCCTACATAATCGCCGAAACAACGGTTCCTGGAGATTCATCATCATCAACTGGACAAGCATTTGGTGAGCTTGGAGGGTATATCTTTGGAGCAAATACTGAAAAGAAAAACATGGCAATGACCACTCCTGTTTCAACAGAGGAAAAGAGTAAAATTATCGCCATGACCGCACCTGTAACTACTGAAAAAAAAGGCGACATGATGACTATGTCATTCATGATGCCCTCAGAGTTTACTCTTGACAACATGCCAATACCAAATTCTAATAATGTTGTGTTTAAAGAAGTTCCACCGGGAATATTTGCTACGTATTCATTTAACGGCTTGGCGACAAAAAAACGGCGCATTCATAAAACAACAGAGTTGATGATGTTGCTGGAACGCGATAATGTTGAGGTCTCTTCAGAGCCTCAGTTGCTTCAGTATGATAGGCCAACAAAGTTTCCCTTACTAAAAACGAATGATATTAAGGTTAAAATAGGGTCTTATGAGTAAAATCTGTATTTTCGGAGCTGATGGCCGAACGGGTGTTCAGGTCGTAAAGATTGCTACTAAAGCTGGTCACAGTGTTGTTGCTTTCGTCTACGGTAAAACGAAAGCGGATCATTTTGATAAGTCAGTGGAAGTAATTCAAGGGAATATTCTTGATGGCCTAGCGGTTGATCAAGCAATCCGTGACGTAGATTCTGTTATCAGTGTTGTGGGTCATATCAAAGACACCGATCCATTAATGCAGACAAAAGGTATCCAGAATATTATTTCTAAGATGGCCAAAAATAATATTAAAAGATTAATTAGCCTCACGGGTACAGGGGCTCGAACGGAAGGTGACACACCATCTATTGTCGATCGATTTCTTAATATGATTATTTCCATGGTTGACCCAGAACGAATCAATGACGGACAGAAACATGTTGAGGCTCTTCAGAAGTCAGAGCTGGATTGGACTGTTCTGAGGGTTCTAAAATTAACCAATAAAGACTTTGGTGGGGATTACGCGCTTAGTGACCATGGACCTGTTGAATTTAGTACTCCTCGAGCAAAGGTTGCACAGATAATGGTTGACCTAGCAACATCTTCTGATTATATTCATAAGATGCCAATCTCTTCATAAAAAATAAAACCATGATTGTAAGTAGTGAGCCCCAATAAGATCCGCCTATGAAGTTACGGATTCAATAGATAAAATTTTGATTCAGAATTAAAGCCATCGTTCACTCCGCAAGAGATTCCTAAGTTTTGGGTCTATAATATAAAAATTAAGGTCACATGTTATAATAAAAAAATATGAAAAATACTGGAAAAAAAGTAGTTATTATTGGTGGAGGTATTGGTGGATTAGGGGCAGCAGCTCTTCTATCAAAACGTGGATACAATGTAACGCTTCTAGAAAAAAATAAAAATATTGGAGGACGTGCAAATATCTTTACAGCTGAAGGGTATACTTTTGATATGGGGCCATCCTGGTATTTGATGCCAGATATTTTCGAGCATTTCTACGAATTAATGGAAGAAGACATTAATGACCATTTAAAATTGGTCAAACTAGGCCCGTCATACAAAGTATTCTTCCCCGGCGACACAGAATATCCCGTTGTTGATATTTACTCTGACCTGGGAAAAGACCTCCCAACATTCGAAAAATTTGAACCTGGTGTAACACCCAAAATAAAAAAATATTTAGAGATTTCTGGTAAGCAATACGCAACGGCAAAAAAGTCATTCATGTATAGAAACTACAACTCTATTGCTGATTTCTTTAAGTGGGAATTAATAAAAGAAGGTCGCCACATGAACCCGCTCCAAACAATGGAAAGATATGTTAATAAATGGTTTTCTGATGACCGCGTAAAGAAGATATTAGAATATACATTGGTCTTTCTAGGTTCAGAACCCAAAAAGACTCCAGCCCTTTATAACATAATGAATTTTATTGATTTTCATTATGGTGTGTATTACCCAAAAGGAGGGATCTATACCATCATCGAATCATTAAAAAAAATGAATGACACACATGGTACCACCATTATGACAGAAGCAGGTGTTTCAGAGATTGTTATTGAAAACAAAACCGCAACAGGAGTCCTCCTAGATAATGGAGATGTAATTCATGCAGACTACGTGATTTCTAATGCTGATCTACACTTCACTGAGACTAAACTTATTACTGAAAAGAAGCATCAAACCTACCCAGAGAAATACTGGGACAAGGCAGTTATGGGGCCAAGTGCCTTTATTATGTATATTGGACTAGATCGTCTGGTTCCAAACCTTATTCATCACAACCTGCGATTTGCACAAAATTGGAAAGCAAATTTTAAAGATTTATTTGACAAACCAGCTCTACCAAACGATCCGTCATATTATGTATGTAAACCAACCCATACCGATACTAATATTGCCCCTGAAGGCAAAGATATTCTGTTTGTGTTGGTGCCTATTGCAGCAGGAATGGATATAACCAATGCCATGAAAAAGTCATATAGAGATAAGGTTATTGCGATGATGAAATCAGACCTTGATCTACCGGATCTTGAAGAGTCTATTGTGTATGAACGTTCATACTGGGGTGATGATTTTGGGCGTGACTATAACGCATACAAAGGGACCGCTCTTGGTATGGCGCACACTCTGAAGCAAACACTATTGCGACCAGGAAACAAATCTAAAAAGGTAAAAAATCTATTATACGTAGGTGCTGGAACCAACCCAGGAATTGGAATGCCTGTTTGTTTAATCTCAGCAGAACTAGCTTACAAACGTATTGAGAATATCACGCATCCAAATCCATTGATCGATCTAAACGGCTAACTATTAAAACTCTTCTTTATATTACTATTGTATTATTTACCCTTGTGGGGTTAATTATGGCTCGTATCCCTACTGAGATGTTCCACGAAGTTGGATCAATCATTGCTGTGTGTTGTATTTCTATACCTGTCTGGTATGGAATGTATCGTCTACACAAAGGAGTCGGAATCATCATTATGATTGCCTTGGGGTTATTTGCCTTAGGGATTGAAACTATAGCTCTGTATACTGGTTTTCCGTATTCATATTTTGAATATACCTCTGGTTTCGGTTATCAATTATTTGGTACCACACCATGGACGGTATTCATTGCGTGGAGTCCATTGGTTGTTGGGGCATATGCTTTTTCACAAACATTCACGAATACACCATGGAAACAGTGGCTGGGATATATTTTATTATTAGTTTGTTGTGATCTTGTATTGGATCCTGGTGCGGTGGCACGTGGATTATGGTCATACACCAATGGAGGACTTTGGTATGGTGTACCACTGACAAATTTTCTAGGTTGGGTATTTTCTGGGACACTAGCCTACGGTATTATCAAGCTCATGCAACCTAGACAACGCAGCAGAACTTATACAGCATGGTTGATCTTACCGACAATAGCATCTCTATCATTATGGTCTGGAGTGAATATTGGATACGGAATTATAATCCCTGCAATTATAGGACTTGTAATTACAAGTATACTCATCTCACATACATTTAAAAAACTATCACATATGTGATAGTTTTTTACCTTAAATTAGATAGACAAAGCAATAGACATGATTTGAGATAGGTCAACTAGATCTTCTTTTGATTTATTGGAAAAAACATTATTTTCGATACATATCATACTTATCTGGGGGTTCATTTTCACCCATTGTAATAAACTTTCCATATCCTTGTTGCCTAAACCGCAGTCAACTAATCCTAGTATGCTTATGGATTTTGGAAGTACCTCAAGAAGCTTAATCAGACCTGCTTCACCAAGATTTCTATTATAACTAAAGCTAAAAGAACGTAGGTCTTTTGAAGAATGTTTTAAAAAAATGTCTAAATCATTAATAAGAGAAACAATTTCAGACGTAAACACATTAAGGTTTCGCAGGTGAAGTTCTCCATTGTTGATAGTTAATTTTATGATTTGATCCTTTTGCGCTATAAGAATTTAAACACTAATAGAAAAAAAATAATCATCCCGAATACGGTATTAACAATTGGAAATTTTTTATAAACCCAAAATGATTGATCGGGTTTATTCATTGCATAGATAACCATAGACAAGTATACCAAGCCTAATATTGCTGGAATCCACCCAAGGTGCATGTACCCAATATATGTAGCTAATGTGTACGCAGTTAAACAAAACCAGAGAGAATTATTTTGACCTAAGACGGTCGCTAATGTGCTAACACCACCTTTTTTATCAGCTTCAATGTCTGGCACCGCAGAATATGTTTGCATTGCAGATGCCCAAAGCAATCCTCCTACAATTCCAATCCAAGAGATATCCATATTCCCCGTAGCAAAGAACCCAATAACAGCCGGTGAAATGTAAATTATAGATGAAAAAATTATATCCAACGGTGGGTTTGTCTTTGCTCTAATTGGAGTAGCTGAATAATAAACCGATGTTAAATTAAAGATCAGGAACGCGATAGATGCCTGCCAATTTAACCAAAACAATACAATAAAAAATGGAATTACCCATAGAGCAATACTCAACCAGAGCACCTTTTGATCTTTAGGCTCTACCAATTCTTCGTAATCAATTTTCTTTTGGTTATGTTTATCTGTCTCGTAATCATAGATGTCATTAACTCCGTAAATCATTAAATTTGCTGGATAGGTAAAAAACAAGAAAAGAACGCCAAGCATAATCAGAGTCTCTAATTCAAGAAGTCTTGGGTCTCCAGCTGCAATTGCACCAACCATAAAAGTACCTAGAACATAAATCCAAAATCGAGGACGAGAGATATTTAGTAATCGTTTCATTTTCATAATATTATTTTAAACCTCTTAGTCCATAAAGTACACATGTACTAAGAACCATTTGCATCTTTTTTGATTTTGACAGTCGAATATTTGTCCCGAAAATATTATAATTTCTTTTTTTGAGAATTCTAATATTCTCTCGGTACATACGACTAGCAAGTAATATAGAGAATCTACCATTTTTCAGGTATTTAATTCCTTTGATTCCTTTGGTGAATAATTCTTCCGCTCTATCTGTATAGTGCTCAGTAAGACTACGAAGCTCAGGTGTCATTTTTTGGCCAGCTATCATGCCCTCATTAACACCAAAACTCAACATATCTTTCTGGGGAAGATACACACGATCCCGTTCCTGATAATCTTCATCAACATCGCGCAGGAAGTTTGCAAGTTGCATGGCTTCGCCAAGAGCTTTTGCATGCTCAAATGCCACCTCATCTGTATATCCCACAATATAGGTCATGGCGTGGCCCACAATTGATGCGGAGCCCCACATGTAATTTTCTAACTCTGCATAATTTTTATATCGTGACACAGCTAGATCTTGATCCATTGCATCAAGGAAATCAAACGTATATTTAAAAGGAATGTCATATTTGCTAAAAAGAAAATATGTAGAACGTAAAATCGGATGTGCATCTAGTGTGTTTCCTGAAGCAACGACCTTTTTCCATTCGATTATAAACTCATCTAAGCCGGTATGAGTTTGTCCCACCATCTTTTTCTCTGGATTATCAACAAGCTCATCTGCGTACCTAACAAAGGCATAGAAAAATATTGTAGCTTCACGAACTCTTTTGTTAAATAATCGGACACCTAAAGAGTAATTAGACCCAAAAGAAAAAATGAATTGTTCACAGTACTTTAAGTCAGCTTGATATTCTGTTTTTACGTACGTGATATAATCTCTCATATGATAAATTATTTTAGCACATGACGACTAAAGAAAAAATTGAAAAATTTAAACAGGAATTTGATCCATTTTTTTTAAAAGAGGTGAGATCAATACTGAAAGAGCAACGCGAATTTCATTCAATTGCAACAGAACTTGACGAATTTCTGATTGACATCGTACTTAATTACACTAAAGGGGGTAAAAGAATACGCCCATTCTTGATAGATTTTTTTGCAGACACGGATTTAGAAGACGATCTTTTGATGGATATATGCCTTGCCTCTGAACTCTTTCACTTAGCGGCAATTATACACGACGATATTATGGACGAGTCAGTTACAAGACGAGGTGTTCAGACCATTCACGTAGCAACTCAGAAGTTCTCTCAAGGGTCTAAAAGACTCGGAAGCGATGTAGCTATTATTATGGGGGATATTTTCCTTGTAGAATCAATGGCAAAGGCGGCAAATTTACCAAAACCAATATTTAAAGAATTCAGAAAGATGATTCAGCGTACTACTCGTGGTCAGTATTTAGATTCATTTGGTATGAATAAGACACTTGGTGCTGTTTCAGAGGAAACAGTTCTTGCGCGACATGAACTCAAGACTGCTTGGTATACATTTACAAGCCCAGCCATTTTTGGCTTTATGCTTAGCGGTACAAATTCAGACGAATCTCTGGACGTTCTTGTTTCAATAATGACTGAGCTCGGTCTGTTGTTTCAAATACGAGATGACATTATCGATTGTATAGATAAGAATAGCGGTAAACCCCTATTCGGTGACATTTTTGAAAATCAAACGACATGGGTAACACTTTATGTTAAAGATAATTACCCAGAAAAGTTTTTAGATATTGTTAAATTTAAAGACACAAAGGATGTGCAAATATTTGAAGGAATATTTAGTGATATAGATTTAAAAACACCATATAAAAAAGAATTCCAAAAAAGGCTAAGTCTTATTGATACAATTGATGTTAAACATGAATCTATAAAAGAAAAAGCTCGAGAGGTACTAAATATTCTGCGGCTAGAATAGTCTAAAATTGAGATCCCTCGCGCGCTAAAAAAAGTGACTAAAAATAAAGTTCTAGTTATTGTTCTGTCTAGCAAGCTCAATCATAGATAGATCAGCCTGAAAATACAAACTCTGTTATAGTAAGTACATGAGTAATATAAAAAAAACTGACGGACTTGTAGTAGTATCAGCTAAGGAGCATGGAAAATTGTTCAGCTTGAAGGATGGGACACTAACTAATTTAGAACATGTAGAGAAACACCCTCTTCCTTACAGTGACAACGAAGGTTTCTTTACTAGAAGTGGTAAGGGTGAACGCTATGGTTCTGGGTCGCCCCGAGAAGAAGATGTAGAGCAAAATCTACTCAGATATTTTAAAGCTATTTCAGAAGAGCTGTCTGAAGCGGTAAAAAAGACAAAGCCAGAAAAAATTTACATCTTTGAACCCGAACATCTAAAAGGTAAAATTGAAGAACGGCTCTTAAATCCAACAAATATCCCTGTTGAAATTATTGCGTATGGTAATTATGTAGACAACGACATTGCAACTATAGCTTCTATGTTAAACAATATGGGCCCAAATAACATTGACCCAGCTAACCCAGCTTCAGTAGCTGGAGAAGAGAATGCAGAAGAAAAAAGAAAGATTCTTGAGGTTGGAAACCAACCAGACTAAAGTGGTGAGTAAATAATTATATAGAAAGACTTGTGCCTGGTGTGCAGGTCTTTTTTATTATGTGATCTTTCTCGAGCGCTTGAACTAGTGCTCGTGGTGGTGAGGGTGCGGGGACGATCCCGCAGTTTCTAATTCGTTTCACTCATAAGAACTGCTGGACGCAACTCGCCTTTTCTCACTTTGTTCGAAATATGGCTCCGCTGTTTCGATTCCCACAAAAACAAAGAAATTTGTTTTCTCGCATCCGTTCAGAGAATATAAAAAGCTACGGAAGGAACCGTAGCTTTTTATATTTGTGAGGGTGCGGGGAATCGAACCCCGATCTCCTGCTTGGAAGGCAGGCATAATGAGCCGTTATACTACACCCCCAGGTGTTCTTATAACGAGATGTATAGTAGCAAAAAAGCATTAAACCAGCAAGTCCAGGAAACAAAAAAACCTGTTTCTCAACAGGTCTTTTTGTAAGGTGGCAATAATAATTAAATTACGCCGGGTTATCTCTTGTATACAAAAGATATAAAGCTGTTTTGCTTTATATTACAGCGTTACTTAACATAATGAAAATAAATTCTCATATGATTATCGCTTGCTGTAATAAAACCTAGTTAAGTGCGTCTTTCAGAGCTTTAGCAGCTTTGAATTTTGGCGCGTTCTTAGCAGGTACTTGAACAGGGTCTCCTGTTCGTGGGTTTCGAGCTGTTCGTGCAGCTTGCGCTTTTGAAGCGAAGATACCGAATCCAGCGATAGAAACATCGTTTCCAGCTTTCATAGAAGCAACGATAGCATCAAACATGCTATTTACTACTTCTTCTGCTTGAACTTTTGTTCCACCGATTTTTTCGTGAACGATCTCTACTAGTGATGCTTTGTTCATAGTTTATTCTGACGCCTAAAGCGCCGTACTTAACTGATAACTTTTCGACCAAAGCTCTAATTTATCATTAGCAACAGATAAGATACCTATTGCTTCAGAAACCATTATATATCAACGTATTTTTCGTGCAAGGTTTAGATACCTTGACTTTCCCAGTCATTATTGTAACTTGATTACAAACAAAGCATAAGAATGACCAACAAAATCAACCGTATTTCATTTTATAAAAATATAACCTTTGAAGAAAGTTATATTTTCTGGTTCTATACGCATAGAGATGCACACCATCGCGAAATAGAAATTTTTGATCAAAATTTGTTTGATCTATTCAAAAACCCTAAAAACATTGATTATTTTAAGAATTTTATGGTTCAAGAGCAAAGAATTAGGGCTTCAAAAAATGGGCAAGTAAGATGCTTTGAACAGCTCTGCATAAGATTAATAGAGTTTAGGGTTAGAAGGGTGCTGTTTACTGAAATATCGTTTGAAGAGGGTGAGACAATGACTCCACACTGTGAGAAGGATTTCAAAAAAGAAGTATTTTATTTTGAAAGAACAAGTCATTGCCCAAAAGAATCAGAAGATCCTTTTCAGTGTGATTAGAAATATAAGAAAAAATCCTTGCCTTTGGTGGGGATTTTTTACTAAGTAGCCCATTGTTACGTAAGTATTGGCTAGGCCAGGAATAATGCGTTTTACCCCCATTTAAGGCTGTTTAAATTGATCTCCAAGAGGAAGCAGAGCCTCACAACCTGTCTACAATATGTAGGTGGGTTTTTCTTTGCCTTGACAAAAGGACTTTCAATGTGCTATAATACTCTAAAATTTAAAAAACTAATATGAACTTTGATCCTAGTGAGATTTTCAACACGTTCTTTGGAAATAGAAATAGAATTATTTTAACCATAACTGGTATGGCCTTGTTTATCTATATCTTTTTTCCAGATGTTGCAAACTTTGTGATAGGGGAAACTACTCGTTTTTTCAATGGAGTAATACTTCCGATATTCTTGGTTTGTTTCGTTTATTTATATTTTACGAATCAACTTCCTTGGCAAAAAGGAGGAAAGAAAAAGAAGGAAGGTTAGTCTCTTAGA
>JBLICT010000112.1:0-9450 GCA_047632415.1 Maribacter sp. | reverse complement strand
TAATTAAAATTTATTTCGTTGAAATAGACTTTTTATTTTCATTGAGAAGACTCCCCAAATAGCTTCGGTAATAATCGAAGAACTCATTTTGGATTTACCCCTTACCCTATCCCTGAAAATAATTGAGATTTCCTGTATATTGAAATTCTTTAGATATGCTCTAAATTTCATTTCGATTTGAAAAGCATAGCCCACAAAGCGCACAGAATCCAAATTGATACTTTCCAAAACGTGTCTTTTGTAACACACAAAACCAGCTGTTGGATCATGAACTCGCATACCTGTAATCATCTTTACATAGAATGATGCTCCATAAGATAACAATACCCTGTACAAAGGCCAGTCTACTACGTTTACACCTTGCTTGTATCTAGAACCTACGACTACGTCTGCCCCGCTCTCGCAAGCTTTAAGCAAGCGTAACAAATCTGTTGGATTATGGGAGAAATCGGCATCCATCTCAAATATGTAATCGTATTCTCTTTCAATACACCATTTAAAGCCATGAATATATGCAGTACCCAAACCAGATTTTCCCATGCGCGTTTCTAAAAACAAAGTCTCAGGAAATTCCTTCTGTAACTTGATAACGCATTCCCCTGTACCGTCAGGCGAATTATCATCTACGATAAGTACATGAAAATCCTTTGGCAACTCAAAAACAGCCCTTATTATAGGTTCAATGTTTTCAATTTCGTTGTAGGTTGGAATTATTACAATGCTATTGGCCATAAATACTAGCGTATGTATACAAAAATACTATTTTAATGACGGTAGAAAAACACAGGGGTAAGCTTTATGATTTTTTTAGAAATTGCGTAATGTTCAGAAGTTGTAATTTTGTCCTAAATAAAACCAACCATGTTAAAGGAAATACCTAAGCAGTTTTATTATTTTTTGGCCGCTATTCTGGTGCTAAACCTAGTTCAATCCTATTTTACGGAACTGATCTATGACGAGGCATATTATTGGTATTATAGTCAAAATATGGCCTGGGGTTATTTTGACCACCCGCCCATGGTGGCCTTGCTCATAAAAATCAGTAGTTTCTTTTTTAACGGTGAGCTGGGTGTACGCTTTATGAGTTGTTTACTATCCACAGCAAATATCTTAGTTTTATGGCTTGTTGTGGACCATCCAAAAAAGAATGGATTTATTCCTCATTTTTTCGTTCTCGTATTTTCGATGACATTACTGAACGCCTATGGCTTTCTTACCTTGCCAGATACACCCTTATTATTCTTTACTTCTTGTTTTTTATTGGCGTATAAAAAGTTTATTGAAAAACCATCCTTAGGGCTATCAATTGTGTTAGGAGTGGTAATGGCTTGCTTAATGTATAGTAAGTACCATGCTGTTTTGGTTATCGTTTTTGTACTATTCTCTAACCTACAACTCGTTAAAAACAAATACGCTTGGTATTCCGTACTAATTGCATTGATATGCTACGCCCCACATTTTCATTGGCTATACCAACAAGATTTTGTCTCTATAAACTATCATATCTCAGAACGCCCAAATGGAGCGTACAGTTTTAAGAAGTATACCCTAGGATTCTTTGTGAACTTAGTGGCTATTTTTGGACTAACGTTTCCGTTCATATACCAAGCCTTATTAAAAACCAAATCAAATGGTCTTTTTACCAAAGCGCTATTTTTTTTAACCTACGGCGTCATCATCTTCTTCTTCCTTTCTAGCTTCAACAGAAGGATACAGGCGCAATGGATTATACTTATATGCATTCCAATGGTAGTCTTAGTGTTTCAATATATGCTGGAAAACAAAACCAGCGCAAAATGGATTTACCGTTTAGGGCTCGCTAATATTGCCATAGTGTTATACCTTCGTGTTGGTTTAGTGCATCAACCCTTACTGTTCAATATTTATTATGAGACACATGGGAACAAGGAATGGGTTAAGCAAGTTGCCAACGAAGCAGGTAGTACCCCAGTGGTTTTCGAAAACTCGTACAGAAATGCACCCATGTATAGTTTTTACAGTAAAAATACTTCATTTTCGCTCAATAATGTCCATTACAGAAAGAACCAATATTCCATTGACGATTCGGAAGAAACGGTGCGAAACAAAAAAATACTTTACATCTCTAAATACAGTAAGGATGGCCCTTTTAAATTTACGAAAATGTCCGGCACTGAATTTATTGGCAACTACATCACAAATTTTAATTCATACCGGAAACTCGAATGTATCATAGTCGCAGATGAGGACGAAATTAATTTGGGTGAAAGTCTTGAGTTAAAAGTGTACAACCCTTATAATTTTCAAGTTCCACTTACCGAATTAAAGTTTGGAATAGCCTATTTAGATAGCTTCAAAAAGGTACAGGAAATTAAACCATTAATAGTGAATACGCTAAAACTAGAAACCGAAGCATTACAAGCCAAAGACACTACTTATTTTAAAATAACGCCCCCTACCCCTTCCAAAATAGAGAAACCAGCTTATTTTAGAATAGTTATTTCGGAAAACAATCTGTATTTTGGACTTAACGGCAAACCTGTACCTTTACCGCAATGAATCCCATTTTAAGAACTCCCGAATCGCTAGATTGGATTACCCTAATTATATTTGGTAGTTTACTTTTTGTACTGATTGCCAAGAGCCTCTATTATGTTCGCTTTTTAAATTTTGTTGTGTTACCATTCAATAACAAGTATATTTTCATGTACAATAAGAAAGAGCGTTTACTCAACTGGTTTCATGTCCTTTTAACCATTTTTCAAATCATCAACACAGCGCTGTTTCTTTTCTTTGTTTTTAAAAATTTGATGATTTCGGGTAATACCCAGTATCCCTTTTTATATTCATTACTGCTCCTAGGTTCTTTTTTGTTCCTATTGCTAAAGACCGTATTACAACTAACTAACGAATATATTTTTGAGTCACATTCCATTTTTAGCGAAATAATCTTTAAGAAAACATCATATTTAAACTATGGGGGCATCCTATTTTTCTTTGCAAATATCCTACTAGCTTATGTTAATGTTAGCCCTAACGTTGTGATTTTCACAGCTATATTCTTATTCTTGAGCATTAATATGATTGGTTGGGTCTTGGTTTTGAAGAATTATCAAAACTTCTTTGTAAAATATTTCTTCTATTTTATTTTGTACCTTTGGACACTCGAAATTGCACCCTTAGTAATAATGGGAAGCCTTCTCAAATAGTGCTATATATGAAAGTAAAAACGATTTTGGTCTCTCAACCAGAACCAAAAATGGAACATTCTCCCTATTCCAAACTTATTGGCAAAGAAAAGATTAAGGTAGACTTTAGACCGTTTATACATGTAGAAGGTGTGGATGCTAAAAGTGTCCGACAGCAAAAGATAGATCCTAAAGAATTTACTGCGATTATTCTTACAAGTAGGAATGCCGTAGATCATTTTTTTAGGATTGCTGAAGAGATGCGGTTTAAAGTACCAGACAGTATGAAATATTTTTGTCAGTCCGAAGCCGTGGCTTATTATCTTCAAAAATATGTTGTCTATAGAAAGCGTAAAATTTACGTTGGAAAAAGACAATTTTCCGAGCTCGTGCCACTTATAAAAAAATATAAGGACGAGATCTTTCTTTTACCATCATCAGATGCTCAAAAACAAGATATACCAGATCAATTGGATGCTTTGGGTATCTCATGGAAACGAGGTGTTTTTTACAAAACGGTAATCAGTGATTTATCCGATTTAAGAAATGTCTACTACGATATTCTGGTTTTCTTTAGTCCCTCTGGAATAGAGTCATTGCTACAGAATTTCCCAGACTTTGAACAAAACGAAACTAGAATAGCAGTTTTTGGAAACTCTACTGTAGATGCGGCCACAAGAGCAGGTCTTCGAATAGATATTATGGCGCCTACACCCGATATACCATCTATGACCATGGCGTTACAAAAGTATGTAATAAGCGCTAACAAGTAGTAAGCACCACTACAAATAGAGCATAAAAAAGTCGGCACTAGTGCTGAGTTTTTTATGCTTAAATTTTACCTAGTCGAAATAGATTACTCCGTACTTAACAAAGAGAACTAATGTGATTTTCCAAACCGTGGACTCCTTTAAAATCCGTAGCGTTGTGGGCCACCTCTTCTAATCTCTTCGCTAGCATAGCTTTCGAACTTCTTAAAATTTTCCCTAAAGGCATTCGTAAGTTTAAAAGCAGTTGAATAATATTTTTGATCGTTGTTCCAAGTGGTTCTTGGGCTTAAAACATCTGTTGGAACACCAGGACATTTCCTAGGCTGCGCTACTCCGAAAACAGAGTGTATATGGTAATTATCGTAAGAATACAATCCCAAGTCTCCGTTTAGGGCTGCACTAATCATAGCTCTTGTATACTTTAATTTCATTCTAGTTCCAATTCCATAAGGGCCGCCTGTCCAACCTGTATTTACCAACCAAACATCCACACCGGTTTCCTTCATTTTCTTGCTTAACATTTCGGCATACTTTGTTGGATGCAAAGGCATAAAGGGAGCTCCAAAACATGCAGAAAACGAAGGTTGTGGCTCCACAACACCAGCTTCGGTACCAGCAACCTTTGCGGTATAACCAGAAATGAAGTGATATGCCGCCTGGCTAGGAGTTAATTTTGATATTGGAGGTAGTACTCCAAATGCATCTGCCGTTAAAAAGAAAATGTTTTTGACATTTTTCCCAATAGAGGGTTGCCTTATATTATCAATGTGATATATAGGATAACTTACACGTGTATTTTGTGTTATTGAGGTATCAGCAAAATCGACATTATTTTTGTTATCCAAAACAACGTTTTCTAATATCGCTCCAGGCTTGATAGCTGCGTATATCTCAGGTTCCTGCTCTTGCGATAAGTTGATGACCTTAGCGTAGCAACCACCTTCAAAATTAAACACAGTATTCTTGCTGGTCCAGCCATGTTCATCATCCCCTATCAGTTCCCTATTTGGGTCTGTAGACAAGGTTGTTTTTCCCGTACCGGACAATCCAAAGAATATAGCCGTATCGCCTTCTTTTCCCACATTAGAAGAACAGTGCATAGGCAGGGTATTCTTCTCTACAGGTAATATGAAATTCAAGGCCGAAAATATACCTTTTTTAATTTCTCCAGTATATCCTGTACCGCCTATCAAGGCAATTTTTTTAGCGAAATTAAGAATAGCGAAATTATGTTGTCTAGTACCATCCTCTGTTGGATTGGCCATAAAACCGGGAGCATTAATCACTGTCCATTCCGGTGTAAAGCCTTCCAACTCCTTCTCCGTAGGTCTTAAAAACATGTTGTAAGCAAACATGTTAGACCAAGGATATTCATTTATAACCCTAATATTAAGTTTATACTCTGGGTCGGCGCAAGCATAACTATCCCTTACAAATATTTTCTTGTCGTCCAAATAACTGATTACCTTTTTGTGTAAGGCATCAAACTTATCAGCTGGAAAAGGAATATTTATATTTCCCCACCACACCTTATCTTTTGTAATACTGTCTTCTACAATAAATCTATCCATGGGAGACCTGCCGGTAAACTCACCCGTATTTACGGCCAAAGTACCGTTTGCGGTTTCTACCCCCATTTTACTTTCTACAGTTATCGCCTGTAATTCAGAAGGAGATAATTGATACTGTATATTCTCGTGCGTAATACCATAATCTTTCAACGAAATCGTTTTCGTATTTTGGTCGGATGCAGTCATAAAGCTATTGTTTAGTTTGTACAAAATTATTGAAATTATATCTCAAGCCTGTTACTATTAAGTTTTAATCAACGGAATATCGGTTGAATTATGGTATTCCTATCCCACAACAAAATACATTAAAAATAACAATGACTATTCTGATAGAAGCTACATTTAAATCGAAAAACCGTAGATTATATTGTGATTTTGATAGAAATAAATCTCTTTTTTACGATTTTCCTATTTTTTAATAGTAAGATGCTTTGCGTTATATGCTAAAATTAACCTATGCCTTTACAGAATTCCACCACGGAATTCACCAACAAGGTTTGTGCATTTTTCATATTATAGGATAATGTTTTGTTCGTATCCTGAATTTCAATAGCATCCTTTATGCCCATTTCCGTTAGCGTACTAATGTCGACATCCAATTGTCCGCAAACAGCAACCACGGGTATATTAAATTTCTTTCCCAAGACCAAAACACCTTGCACTAGTTTACCGCTAAGGGTCTGGGCATCTATCTTACCTTCACCGGTAATTATATAATCAAACGTATCTGACACCAAGATAGTTTCGATTCCTGATAATTTAAGAATGAAATCGATTCCATGTAAAAAATCGGCTTTCAAAAAACTTTTAAGTCCAAAAGCAGTTCCTCCTGCCGCACCCGCTCCGGAAAGCAGTGCATTTTCCTTTCCGAACTGATATTTTACAACCTTGTTTAAATTCTGAAGTCCTTTATCCAACTTGAGTATAGCGGCGGAGGTAGCGCCTTTTTGCTTAGCATAGACAAAGGCGGCACCATCTGATCCAAATAACGGATTACTTACATCGTTCACCGCAAAAAAGCAAACCTCTCGTAAAAGCGAAGAAACATTGGCGGTATCGATTTCATAGATATGAATTAAATTTTTACCCACAGGTTCCAGCACAGCACCCTTCTCGTTCAGAAACCTATATCCCAAGACATGGGCTATTCCGATACCTCCGTCGTTCGTAGCACTACCGCCCAATCCTACATAGATATTCCGTGCTCCTTTTTCAATGGCATCCTTAATTTGTAATCCTGTACCATAAGTAGATGTTTCCATGGGATTGCGTTCGGTAGCACTAAGCAACTCCATCCCTGAGGCGTTTGCCAGCTCTATATACGCTGCCGATTCATCTTTATTATATAAATACCTGCATAACCTCGACCTACCTAAGGGGTCTTCACCAACCGTTTCAATACCTACGCAGGCTTTATAACGTGAAATGGCATCCAAAAATCCATCTCCCCCGTCCGAAGCCTTAATGACATGAAAAGAAGCTCTTGCCATCACTTTTTCTACACCTAGCTGTATACCACTGGCAACCTCTTCACTTGTGAGCGAACCTTTAAACTTATCTGGAATTAATAGAAATTTCATTTTTTTAGCTGTTCAGGAAATGTATCGATAATAAGACCCCACAACTCTGGCAAAGCGAAGTAAACAAATAGGGCAACAGTGAAAATAGATACCACATTCATAAAAAACCCTTTTCGTACCATATCTGGAATGCGAAGATATCCAGAACCGAATACCACGGCATTTGGGGGCGTTGCTACCGGGAGCATAAAAGCACAGGAAGCAGCAACAGCGGCTCCTACCATCAGAACAAAAGGATGTACATCTATAGTTAAAGCCATGGGCGCCAGAACTGGTAACAACATTGCGGTAGTAGCCAGATTGGAAGTGATTTCCGTTAAAAAATTTACGGCTGCAACTAAGACCAGTATCAGCAGTAAAATCGGAAGCCCGGAGAGTGCTGTCATTTGACTACCTATCCAAACGGCCAGTCCACTAACTTCAAAACCTTTAGCTAAGGCCATTCCACCGCCAAAAAGTAAAATAATACCCCAGGGCATTTTTACAGCTTCTTCCCAATTAATAAGTTGCTCCCTTTTGTTTTTAGCAGGAATCAAAAACAATAGTATTGCAAAAAATATAGCAATAATCGTATCATCCAGCGCAGGTAAGACTTTTTGAAGTAAAAAGGAACGGGTTATCCAACAAAATGCAGTAAGGGCAAAAACTAGGGCGACCATTTTTTCCTCGTAGGATAGTTTTCCTAACTGACTCAATTGCCTTTTAATCTCTTGCTTACCTCCAGGAAACTCAGCTTGTTTAAAATGAAACGCATAGCGCGTTAAGTATTTCCAGCAAACAAAAAGTAAAATGATAGAAATTGGTAGGCCAAAACTAAACCACTGCATAAACGTAATCTCATAACCGTAAGTATCTAAAACTACCCCTGCCAGCACCAAATTGGGAGGCGTACCAATCAAAGTAGCTACACCACCAATAGAGGCACTGTATGCTATGGCCAACATCAATGCCTTCCCAAAAGTCTGGTTTTCATCTTCAATGGTATCCGGATTGTCTTTGAGCTGTTTGATAATGGCCATACCGATAGGCAGCATCATTACCGCAGTGGCTGTATTGGATATCCACATGGATAGAAATGCAGTGGCCACCATAAAGCCCAAAATAATTTTACGAACGTCCGAACCAATAAAATTGATAATAGTTAAGGCGATACGTTTATGGAGGTTCCATTTTTCAATGGCAATAGCGATGATAAAACCGCCCATGTATAAGAATATATATTTATGTCCAAAAGAAGCAGCTGTAGATGACAAATCTAATCCACCTGACAACGGGAACAGTACCAAGGGTAACAGCGCAGTAACTGCAATTGGTATTGCTTCTGTAATCCACCAAATGGCAATCCATACCGTAGTAGCCAAAACAGCATTCGCTTCTTGGGAAAGGCCTATAGGATGAAAAAAGGTGAGTATCAGAAAGAAAGATAGTGGCCCTAAAACTCGTCCTATCACTTTTGTCATGTTCATATATCAAAACGGTTTATGTCTAGTAATTACCTAAGGTACTATAGTCTTATTTACTTTTGTATATACTAAACCCTAATATTGCCCAAGCAGCAATGAGTACAGCACCTCCTATCGGAGTTATAAACGCGATTACCTTAAAATCGAAATCGAATAAACTATTGATTGCCAATAGATAAATTGAAAAAGAGAATAGCGCAACACCGCCAACCACCAAATAAAAGACAATTCGTTTTATATGTTCAGATACGCCAGATAAAAGCCCTAGTACAAATAACAAAAAAGCATGATACATCTGATAGCGCACCCCAGTTTCGAAACTGGCAACGGATTTGGCCTCCACAAGCTGCTGTAGCCCGTGTGCGCCAAATGCACCGAATACCACGGCCAAAAGACCTAAAACACATGCCGTTACAAATATTGTTTTGTTCATAACTTAACTCTGTTAATTTTTTATAAATGTAACAATTTGATACCTTAGTTAATCGTTCAATAACAAAAATAAGCAATACACATGTCTCGAAAAATTTTGGTAGTAGGTGCTGGTAAATCCACATCATATTTATTGGATTATTTCTTGGAGAAATCGGAAAGTGAATCTTTACATCTGACCATTGGAGATTTGAATCCCGAATCCATTTCAACAAAAATAACATCACATGCGAACTGCACTGTTCTAGTTTTAGATGTATTTAAGGATGACGAGCGAGCAGCTGCCATCCAAAACGCGGATATTGTGGTTTCTATGCTTCCTGCTAGATTTCATATAAAAGTTGCTGAGGATTGTATTCGATTTAAAAAACACTTAGTCACAGCATCTTATGTGAGTCCAGAAATAATGGAACTAGACAAAGTAGCCAAAGAAAACGGGCTTATTTTTATGAATGAAATTGGGCTAG
>JBLICT010000111.1:0-9590 GCA_047632415.1 Maribacter sp. | reverse complement strand
TATTTCCATCAACAGGTGTAAATTTTATCGCATTGGATAGTAAATTACGAACCACCGTTTTTACTATATTCATATCCGAATGGATAGCTGCTTCAATTGGAATATCGAGCTTTAATTCAATTTTTTTCGTTTCTAAGGCTAATTTTTGAAGTCGAATGCACTGTTCTACTAATGGTAAGAGTTGCACATCTTCCTCTATAATACTTAAACTTCCGCTTTCAGATTTGGCCCATCCCAAAAGGTTGTCTAGTAGGCTAAAGGCTTCATCCGTTGTTGCATTTAAATTATGAATCGTCTTTTTTATAAAGCTATCATCTTTTGGATCAATAATCCCACGTAGAATGAAATCCAATTGTATTTTTATTGCACTTAATGGCGATCGTAAGTCATGGCCTATAATAGAGAACAATCTATCTTTTAAAACATTTTCTTTTTTGAGATTGGCAGCTTGTTTTTTTAGCTTTACATTAGCTTCACTAAGGCTTAGGTGAGTTTTAATTCTGGCAAGCAGCTCAGGCTTGTTAAAAGGTTTGGTCACGTAATCAACCCCTCCAAGCTCAAATCCTTTTACCTTAGATTCAGTTTTTCCTATTCCGGTAATAAAAATAATCGGAATGTGTTTTAATTTGGAGTTTTGTTTAATGAGTTTGCATAGTTCAAAGCCATCTAGATGGGGCATCTGAACATCTAAGAGAACAACATCTGGGATATTGTTTAGTAACTTTTTGATAGCCTGAAGACTATGTTGGATGAGTAGAATATCACAATCTAATTGCTTTATGGAAAATTTTAGAAGTTCCAAGTTGATAACTTCATCATCAATACAAGCTACTAAAGGTATTCTAGAGGGGGCCTTGTTCATTAATGTAAATTTAGTTGATGTGAAAGTAGGAAATTATTTGAAATTCTATAACCGTAGTAAGGTTTTATAGTATTAGGTTTTTACTAGTATTTACATGTTTTGTTAATCATTAATCGATACTTATGGTCTGTCTACCACACTAAAAGGTCATTTCACAACAATCATTTAATTTTTAAAAAATGTAGGATTATATTTACAAAGTAAGAAATTTGATAACTTTATTTAAAATTGTATGGACTGTATTTTAGTTACTGGAGGAGCTGGTTTTATAGGCTCTAATTTTATTCCTTTTTATTTGGAACACAATCCAAAGGTACACCTTGTAAATCTTGATATTTTGAGCTATGCCGGTGACGAAGAGAATTTAAAGGAAGTGGCTAATCATCCACGATATAGCTTTGAAAAAGGAGATATATGTGATCGTAGTCTCATTGAGGAACTATTTAAAAAATATGATTTTAAAGGGGTTATCCATTTTGCCGCAGAATCTCACGTAGATAATTCAATTGCCAATCCGGATGCTTTTATGCAAACAAATATATTGGGTACGTTTAATTTATTAGATACCGCAAAGAAACACTGGATGGTCGCTCCTGGGGTATACAATACAGATTATAGCAATTGTCGTTTTCATCATGTTTCAACCGATGAGGTGTATGGTAGTCTTGGCGAAACAGGCTTGTTTACAGAAACAACACCTTACGCACCAAACAGTCCTTACAGTGCTTCAAAAGCATCTTCGGACTTTATTGTACGTAGTTATTTCCACACTTTTGGTATGAATGTAGTGACCACTAATTGTTCTAATAATTACGGTCCAAAACAAAATAACGAAAAGTTGATACCTACCATTATAAGAAAGGCGCTTTCAGGGGCGGATATTCCTATTTATGGTGATGGTTCTAACATTAGGGACTGGCTTTATGTCTTGGATCATTGCACAGGTATCGCCCTGGCTTACGAAAAAGGCATATCTGGAGAAACCTATAATATTGGAGGAAGAAACGAACATAACAATCTGGATATAGCCACAAGAATCTGTGAACTATTGGATGAAAAATTACCAAAGCATAATAGTGAGAGTTACAAGGAACAAATAACCTATGTAAAGGATAGGGCCGGCCATGATTTTAGATATGCTATAGATGCTAGCAAGATAGAAAACGAACTAGGTTGGAAGGCTGATGAGAATTTTGAATCGGGCATTAGAAAGAGCGTCACATGGTATTTGAATAAATTTACCGATCTTCACGAAGGTAGGTCTGCCTTTATTAATAAATAAAACGGTATAAATACCCTTTAGACTGCAAACTCCCCATAATTAAAATAGATCTGAAATGATTGTTTTAATTATCAAAGCTTACCGCTATGACTAGGTAGGTTAGTTTGTCCGTTTAAACTTTAAAAATTAACACATGAAAGGAATAATACTAGCAGGAGGATCGGGTACAAGGCTACATCCTTGCACCTTAGCAGTGAGTAAGCAGTTAATGCCCATCTATGATAAACCTATGATTTACTACCCGCTATCCACCTTGATGGAGGCAGGGATTTGGGAAATCCTTATCATTTCTACGCCGCACGATCTCCCAATGTTTGAAAAATTATTAGGTGATGGCAGAAAGTATGGCTGTGTTTTTGAATACGCTGTGCAGGAAGAACCTAATGGGTTAGCTGAGGCTTTTATTATAGGAGAGGATTTTATTGGAAAAGAAAAAGTGGCACTGATTTTAGGTGATAATATTTTTTACGGCTCAGGATTGGAAAAAATGCTTCAAGCGAACAATGAACCAGATGGTGCTATTATTTATGCCTATCACGTAAATGATCCAGAACGTTACGGCGTGGTCGATTTTGATGATAATTATAATGTGATTTCCATAGAAGAAAAACCGTTGAAACCAAAATCGAATTATGCGGTTCCCGGTATTTATTTTTATGATAATGATGTGGTAGAAATTGCCAAGAATACCAAGCCAAGTGCCAGAGGTGAAATTGAAATAACTGATGTAAACAAAACGTATTTGGAGCGCGGAAAGTTAAAAGTGAGTATATTAGATTCAGGGACTGCTTGGTTGGATACGGGTACGTTCAATTCCCTAATGCAAGCATCGCAGTTTGTGCAGGTCATAGAGGAAAGACAAGGTTTGAAAATTGGAGCTATTGAGTCCGCTGCCTATAAAATGCGTTATATCACCAAAAGTCAGTTTAAAAAACTTACCGAGCCCTTTATCAAAAGCGGCTACAGTAACAAATTAATGGAACTAAGGTAGATTATGAAAGCAGAAGCTACAACGATAGAAGGGTGTTATGTTTTAGAACCCAATATATTTGCAGATAAGAGAGGTTATTTTTTTGAAAGCTTTAATCAACAAAAGCTTGAGGGTATTATTGGCACTGCGATAAATTTTGTTCAGGATAACCAATCCAAATCCTCAAAAGGGGTGCTAAGGGGATTGCATTATCAAAAAGGAACATTTGCTCAAGCAAAGTTAGTTCGGGTACTGGAAGGGGAAGTATTGGATGTAGTTGTAGATCTCCGAAAAGATAAAACCACGTATAAAAGCGTATTTATAACCACCCTTTCCCAAGAGAATAAAAAACAACTTTTTATTCCTAGGGGATGCGCCCATGGGTTTCTCACTTTAAGCGATTCGGCTACCTTTTTCTACAAATGTGATAATTTATACCATAAAGAATCGGAGGCGGGTATCCGATATGATGATCCTGAATTTGCTATAGATTGGAAACTACCAGATAATGAACTTATAATCTCTGAAAAGGATATTTTACTTCCCTTTTTCAATCAAAAAGAAAAAACAGTCCTATAATTTCTAAGTGTATGATTAAAGTCTTGGTTACCGGTGCAAACGGACAATTAGGTTCTGCCATAAAATCTATTGCGAAAAGTAAAGGACTTCTTTCTTTTACCTATTGCACATCTTCACAATTGAATATTACAGATGCAGAAGCCGTTTCGGAAAATTTTAGAAGTAATAATTACGACTATTGCATAAATTGTGCTGCGTATACTAATGTAGATGCAGCAGAGGAACATTTTGCGCAGGCCAATGCGATAAATGGTCTTGGAGTTAAAAATTTGGCCGTAGCATGTAAGGAGAATCAAACTAAACTCATACAGATTTCTACTGATTTTGTCTTTTCCGGAAAACAGGGTCTACCCTATACTGAATTTGATACGCCAGCACCTATAAGTGCCTATGGGTTATCTAAATATAGAGGGGAGCAGGAAATCACTAAGCATATGTCCGATTATTACATCATAAGGACGTCGTGGTTATACTCAGAGTTTGGCAATAATTTCATGAAGTCTATGCTCAGATTTGGCAGGGAAAGAGATAGTCTTTCCCTTGTTTTTGACCAAATTGGAAGCCCCACATATGCAGTTGATTTAGCTCGATTTATTCTAGAATTGATACAAAAAAATACGGATGTCTTTGGCATATATCACTATAGCAATGAAGGCGTTGCAAGTTGGTACGATTTTGCCAAAGCCATATTTGAAGAAGCCGATATACATATCGCTTTAAAACCAATTAGGACTGCGGAGTATCCGTTGCCGGCGCAACGCCCCAGTTATAGTGTTATGGACAAGGCCAAAGTGAAAGCCAGTTTTGATGTACAGATTCCACATTGGCGCGATAGTCTTCGTCAGGCTATTAAAAATAACGCTTTACAATAGGCGAAAGCTTATTAGTATAAAATAAACCCTTATTAAATAAAGGTTCTTGGTGCAAGCCTTCGAACAAGTATACCTAGTGGTGCGATTTAATAGTTAAAATAAATAGTGTGAAAATAGTAGTGACAGGTGGTCTCGGTTTTATAGGGTCGCACACGGTGGTTGAATTACAGAATCAAGGTTTTGATGTCGTAATTGTCGATAATTTGTGCAACTCCTCCGAAGCAGTTTTAGAAGGCATAAAAAAGATAACCGGTAAAAAAGTTAATTTTGAAAAATTAGACCTTAGGGACAAGTCTCAAGTAGCGGGGTTCTTCCAAAAATATAATGATATTCAGGGTGTAATTCATTTTGCAGCGTATAAGGCAGTAGGAGAAAGCGTAGCTAATCCCTTGGCTTATTATGAAAATAATGTAAGCAGTCTAGTATATTTACTACAAGAACTAACCAATAGGGGAAAATCGAATTTCATATTTAGTTCTTCCTGTACGGTTTACGGGCAAGCGGATATTGTGCCCATCACGGAGGATTCCCCTATAAAACCTGCGGAGTCCCCTTATGGAAATACAAAACAGATTGGAGAAGAAATTTTACAGGATGTATGTAAAGTACATAAGGAGATAAATGCGATTGCTTTGCGTTATTTTAACCCTATGGGTGCACATTCTTCTTCCGAGATAGGTGAGTTACCGTTGGGAGTGCCACAGAATTTGGTGCCTTATATTACCCAAACTGGTGTTGGCCTACGGGATTGCTTAAGTGTCTTTGGAGAAGATTATGATACACAGGACGGAACCTGTATACGTGATTATATTCATGTAGGCGATTTGGCGAAAGCTCACGTCTTAGCTCTCCAAAGATTATTGCAAAAGGAAAATACAGAGAATTTTGAGGTGTTCAATTTAGGTACAGGGACTGGAAGTTCCGTTTTAGAGGTAATAGAGAGTTACGAACGTGTTTCTGGAAACAAGTTGAACTACAAAATTGTTGATAGGCGCCCCGGTGATGTAACTATGGCCTATGCAGATACTACAAAAGCGAATAAAATATTGGGCTGGAAAGCAGAGACCTCTTTAGACGATGCCATGAAAACTGCTTGGGATTGGGAATGTAAAATTAGAAACTATAAGGAACTGGTATCTAAATAGTGATTAGAATGTGCAAATATGGTTATGAATTAGTTTACAAAAAAGCCCTAAGTATGTTTAATGTACTTAGGGCTTATATCTTTTTAAAACTCTTTAATTACAAAGTAAAACTTTAAGTTCTTCAACTGTTATTGGTTTTTGAATGATACTGTCTACCTTATTATGCTTTAATAAAGCCTGACTGGCTTTAGTTTCTTCTGTAGGTGAATTTAATAAATGAAGTTGGAGTAATTTTTGTTTTTCTATTAAGATTTTTTCAAATTGAGGTAGGGATTTTTCACCCATTAAATAGGGTAAATTAACGTTTAATAAAATCAATATTTTACAGTTTTCGTCGGTAGATTGAAAATTAGTCAAATAATCTATTGCATCATTACCTGAAGAAAAGGATATAAAACGTGCATGCTCTAAATATTCAGTAATTATTTTTTTAATACTGAATCTTTCTATGGAGTCATCATCAATAAGAAGGATAATTCTAGAATTCGCCATATAGTCTTATTTAAATATTTATACTAGTAAATATAAAAGTAAGAAAAATACTACAATTATGATTATGCTATTTTGACTTAATGTGCAATGTTGTTTAGGTAGCTGTTTGTCAACAATTAAAAAAAACTTCTGAGTAGTTAATACTCACCATCATCATCGTCACCACCACGCTGTCTTCCTTCGCTACGCTTTTTTTTCTGGTTTATACGGTAGACAAAAGAAAGCGTTATTTGCCGTTCGCGCCACTGAAACTCACTTTCTGAGGTAAAAAATGGGGTCTGTGTCAACGATATTCTTTTTCTTGAATTTAATAGGTCACTAACATTTAAGGCCAATGTGCCTTTGTCTTTAAGAATATCCTTGCTAAACGCCAAATTTAAGGAGAATATACCTTCATTTTCAGTTTGTGCATTATTGGTAGGACCACGGTAAAAGGCGTTGGTCTGCCAGTCTATTTTACCTGGAAGGGTTACTTTTGAGCTAAATCTGGAAAACCAGCTTGTATTTTTTGCACCAAAATCAACACCATTAAATTCTCCTTCCGAATTGAATTCAAAGAAATTGAAACTACCATTTAACCGAAGCCATTTGGTAGGGTTGTACAACAATCCTAATTCGGCTCCTACCCGTTCGTTGGTAGACAGATTAATGGGTATAGATCGGATGATTACGATGCCATCCGTTGTAACCTCTCCCGTTTCTTCTTGTACGCGTTCAAAGGAGTTTGTTTCTTTTTGGTAATACACAGATGAGGTCAATGTCAATTTTTCCCAACGTTTTAAATATCCCAAGTCGAAAGCATTGGCAAAGGCTGGATCCAAATCTGGATTCCCTTGAAATATATTGGTTCGGCTAGATCTAGAGGGAAATGGGTTGATAAAGTAACCTCTAGGTCGGTTTATACGACGGTTATACCCTAGCGTTAAGTTTTCATTTTCCGCAAGCTCATAGATTAAGTTTAATGTAGGGAAGAGTCCCAAATAATTCTTGTCAAAATCAAGATTTATTCCCTCGCCTATGGCTTCCTGTAAGGTAGCTAGATCTACACCGCTAACGGCACCTTTAAGTTGTGTGTTTTCTAATCGAAGCCCGGCTAAAAAGGAAAAAGCACCGAGCTTATTTCCATATTGCGTGTAAAATGAATTCACGTTCTGATTAAATAGAAAGCGATTTGTTAGCCCTAAATTCGGAACAAAAACACCAGAATCTAAATTGAACTCTTCCAAACTAAAATCGGTATCCGATTGTTCCCAATTTCCTCGGTAACCAGCTTCAAATTGCGCTTCGCCCATAGGAAGCACATAATCTACTTGAGCCAAATATTCGTTTTGAAATTCCAATTCCCGAATATTTTCATTTGCAATAAACTCCGTATTGGGAAAGGTGTTATTTTCAATTATGGTTATCGGCTTTAGTTCTTCATTATACGAAAGCTGTAAATCTACGGTAAGCTTATGTCCCTCCGTATTAAAATCATTGTTATAATTAAGTGAGAATTGGGCACTTTTTTCCTCTTCTTGCTCATCTTCTATACGAAGCGTACGACTATCAATTTCGGTTCCAATAAATCTAGAAGTTGTATTATCAGTCACATCTTCACCATCGTTAATTCTACCAAATGCACTTGCGGTCAAAGAGGACGTTTCTGTTAAGAAATATTCAATACCTAAATTCATATTAAAACCACTGTTTTTTCGGTTGATATCCCGGTCTTCTATAATTCTATCAAAAGCGCCTTCTCGGTAGGTGTTATCAAAAAGACCATTTCCGGGTGGTGTGCGATAGGAATAGCCTATCGTATTGAAAATATTGAATTTATCCTTTCTTAAGTTCACATTAGCAGTTAATGAAGCCGCATCGGGATACCCCACAGTCGTATTGATAACACCATTGAATCCACGGGTTTTTTCTTTCTTTAATACTATGTTCAAAATACCAGCGGTACCTTCGGCATCATATCGCGCAGAAGGGCTTGTAATTACCTCAACTTTTTCTATCGCATCTGCTGGTAGTTGACGAAGCGCGTCCGTTGAACCAAAACCTGCCAAGGCAGAAGGTCTACCGTTTATAAGTATACGTACATTCCCGTTACCTCTAAGGGCTACAGCACCATCAACATCTACGGTCACAGATGGTATATTGTCCAAAGCATCACTAATAGTTGCTCCGCTGTTGGTAAGGTCTTTGCCCACATTATAGATTTTTTTGTCTAGGCGTACCTCCACAGTAGTTTTTTCCCCTACAACGATCATTTCTTCCAATTGGGTAGCATCAATGGATAAACGTATGGTACCTAAATCTAAGGATTTAGAAATTTCTTGGTTATTTTTCACGTAGGATTGATAGGATATGTATTCCACCCTTAGGTTATAGTTACCTGGTGGAGTGGCTACCTTGAATTTTCCGTCTATATCCGTTATTCCACCTGAAACTTTAGAGGGGTCGTCAACACTTTGTATCACTAACGTAGCATATTCAAGGGGTTGGTTGTTCTCTTGGTCCAATACGGTACCGCTTATATAAACATCCCGTCCTTGAGCAGTAGCAAGGGTTGTAAATAGAAATAGGGAACAGATACCGGTGAAAAATAGTTTTGTCATGAAAATTGGTAGTTTATCTTATTACTTATGGAGCAAAAATGATGATTATTTGTTTAGCGATTTTATCTATTCTCTAAACGACAGGAGTAGTAACGCGAACGACCCTAAAGAAATGTTAATGTTTTAAATTGCTTAGTTATGGTTTTTGAAAGTAGTGCCCGAGAGCTGTTATACTCTTGCGCAGCTATGTCTATTTTAATAAGGAATTTTTAGAGGATAAGCTTGTTTTTTGTTGTTAAGACTTATTTGCGGGCTTCATTTTAGTTGCTTGGGATAACCCTTACTTTCTATATCATCTTCTGAGAGTTCTGTATATTCTAAATCTCATAATTTGTTTCTTTGTGCGCTTAGATGCGTGCGTTGCTGATAAATAATTAAGCGGTAAGGGTTAGTATTCAGATCACATTTTCTTACATTTAGGGCTAAGTATAAATAGAAAGATAATGGGAATGAAGAAAAAATCAAAAGGGCTAATTTCGGCAACAAGGCTGCTTATAATAGTATGCATATTTGGAAATGTATCCTGTAAAGATGCACCTAAAAAGGCATCAAATGAAGAAGGCGAGGCAGAAATGACAACAGCTGTTGTTGATAAAGATAATTCCACTTTTGGAGGATTGGCACTTTATACGCTTAGGGAAGCCATGGGCTCAGATGCGAAGGAAACTCTAAAAGCCGTTTCCGTTGCGGGATATCGCTATATAGAAGCTGCAGGGTATGATAATGGAATGTTTTATAATATGAAACCCGAGGATTTTAAATCATACTTAGAAAGTTTAAATTTAATT
>JBLICT010000110.1:0-9644 GCA_047632415.1 Maribacter sp. | reverse complement strand
AGCGTGTATACCCCAAAAGGGTATCGAGGGTTCGAATCCCTTCCTCTCTGCAATTGAAGTTTTACTTTTTTTATATTGTTTTTTTTTTATCTTTAACCCTTTAACTAACTAATTTAAGTTTGAAAAAAATGAAAAAATTATTCCCAAGCCTAGCGATCGCTGGGGCATTTGTAGCAGGTACAAATATGGTAAGTGCAAAAGTAGCAGCGGTAGCGCTGGTAGTTCAAGACGCACCCGCAGAAGCAGAGAGAGGTTTTACCCAAATGTTAAAAGAAATGTTCATCACCGGTGGAGCCGGTTTTATGGGTATTGTGCTTTTATGTTTGATATTAGGATTAGCTGTGGCGATTGAAAGAATTATCTTTTTGAACATGGCAAGCACTAATAGTTCAAAGCTTAAACAACAAGTAGAGGATGCTTTGGCCTCCGGAGGAGTAGAGGCAGCTAAAGAGGTTTGTAGAAATACAAAAGGACCTGTAGCTTCTATTTACTACCAAGGTTTGGATAGAGCAGGTGAAAGTGTTGAGTCCGCAGAAAAAGCAGTTGTTGCTTACGGAGGTGTACAAATGGGTCAATTAGAGAAGAACGTTTCTTGGTTGTCTTTATTTATAGCTATTGCTCCAATGCTTGGTTTCATGGGTACGGTAATTGGTATGATTCAGGCCTTCCAAAAGATTGCAGCAGTTGGTAATCTAAGTGCATCGCTTATCGCAGGGGATATCCAAGTAGCACTTTTAACAACGGTATTTGGTCTTATTACTGCAATTATTCTTCAAATTTTTTACAATTACATTATCGCGAAAATCGATAGTATTGTAAACGATATGGAAGATTCTTCTATCACGTTAATAGATATGTTGGTAGATCACAAAAAATAAGTATCATCTTTTAATACCTAAATTATTATGCAAAAAATCGTAAAAATAGCATTGATAGCAATAGGCTTAATTGGTGCAGTACTTTGGTTTATGCTTCCTGAGAGGGATATGCCAGCTGCTGAAGCAGCGCAAAGCGGAGCCATGAACGCTATGTTTATCATTACTTACATCTTACTTGGTGTTGCTGTAGTGGTAAGCGTTCTGTTTACTTTGAAGAATTTGTTTTCAAACCCGCAGGGTTTAAAGAAAACTTTGTTTGTAGTAGGTGGTTTTGTTTTAGTCGTTATCATTTCCTATGTTTTGTCTAGTGGAACTGATGTTGCTCCTGAATTCATGGCAATGTCAGATGAAGGAACAGTGAAAAATATCGGAATGGGATTGAATGTATTTTTTATCCTAACGATTATTGCTGTAGCTTCTTTGATTATACCAGCGGTTAAAAATATGTTCAGTAAATAAAAATAGATAATTATGGCTAGAAGAGCAGGAGCACCAGAAGTAAGTGCCGGTTCCATGGCGGATATTGCGTTCTTATTGCTAATCTTTTTCTTGGTAACAACTACCATTGAAACGGATGCGGGTTTAGATCGTATGTTACCACCCTGGGAGCCGCCAACGGAAGACCCACCAATTATCAAACAAAAGAATATATTTACTGTAAATATTAACAGAAATGGACAGCTTTTGGTTGAGGACGAAATCGTGGAAATAAAGAATTTGAGAGAAAAGGCGATGGCTTTTCTTGATAACGGTGGAGCACCATCAGGAAGCCCTGAATATTGTAATTATTGTCAAGGAGCAAAAGATGGTTCTTCTTCGGATAATCCTAATAAAGCGATTATTTCTTTAAAGAACGATAGAGAGACACAGTATAGTACCTACATTACGGTTCAAAATGAATTGGTAGGCGCGTACAATGATCTTAGGAATAGAGAGGCAATGCGTTTGTTCAAGAAGAATTTTGTTGACATGGAGGCAGAGTATCTGAATCCTGAAACATCTGATGCGGTGAAAGAGGAATTAAAGGAAAAGGTAAAACGGATTCAAGGATTATTTCCTCAAAAGTTATCAGAAGCAGAGACTTCGGCTAATTAACAAAACATAAAATAAACACTATGTCAAAATTTGCAAAGAAAAAAGATGGTGAAATACCAGCGGTGTCTACGGCTTCGCTACCGGACATTGTATTTATGCTTTTGTTCTTCTTTATGACTGTAACGGTTATGAAGGATAGTTCTTTAAAGGTAGATAATATTCTTCCTAATGCTAGTGAGATTAAAAAGCTAGAGAAAAAGGATAGAGTAATTTATATCTATGTTGGTAAACCAACAAAGGAATATGAGAAGGTTTTTGGTACAGAACCAAAAATTCAGTTGAACGACAAGTTTTCTAATCCTTCTGATGTTGGTGATTACATTTTAATGGAGCGCGCGAAGAAATCGCAAGAGCTTCAGAATGTGTTAACTACTGCCTTAAAGGTGGACAAGAATGCCAGTATGGGTATTATATCAGATATTAAGCAAGAGCTAAGAAAAGTAAATGCATTAAAAGTAAATTATACCACATACGAAGGAGACGCTTTTAGAAATCTCCAGTAGGCAGTTTATAATTTTCAAACTTTAAATGACGCTCCAATACTATATTGGAGCGTTTTTTATTTTAGTAACTTTATACTTGTATGAGAAAGTGGTTGTTGTTCGTTTTTCTAGGGGGTATGTTGCAAGCGGTCGGTCAGGTCGAGGTGGCTTCTAATAGCGACGACGATCGGTATTTTGAGGATCAATTTTATTTTGGTCTTACCTATAATTTTTTGCGAAATAAGCCTGATGTTGTAACGCAAAGGAATTTATCTTATGGGCTGCAACTAGGTATGATTAAAGATATTCCGTTAAATGCTGCAGGAACAAAGGCTGTAGGTATTGGTCTAGGTTTGGGGTTAAATACCTACTACTCCAATCTAATAGCTACAGAGACAGCTGATGGTATATCCTATTCCCTTGGCGATGATATATCAGGTTTTAAACGAAGTAAGCTCGAAACCCATTTGGTTGAATTCCCACTAGAATTTAGGTGGCGTAATTCCACCCTAGAAGAGTACAGATTTTGGCGGTTATACGCAGGAGTAAAAGCAGCTTATGTTTTAGGCGCTAGGTCTATTTCCGTGATAGAGGGGAATAAGAGCGGATTTTATAATACAGATGTAGAACGATTCCAATATGGGCTTACGTTAAATGTTGGCTACAACACCTTTAATTTACACATGTATTACGCACTAAGCGATTTGTTTAGGGATAATGCGGTATTAGATGGTCAAGTGCTAGGATTTAGTCCATTGCGAATTGGCGTTATCTTTTATATTCTATAACCAATACTTTACAGTTAATAGCTGAGAAAGCAGTCCAATACATAGCCCTATGACCAGTTCTGGTTTTGTATGTGCTTTTAGGTATAGTCTGGAAGAGGCTACTAGCCCTATGATACATATGAACAAACTGATTGCGATAATGATATTCGTTTCAAAATGAATACTTAGGGCAATAAGATACATAAGAAGCCCTCCTACGCCAACAAGGTGTAAGCTTACCTTTACATTCAAAAAGAGCAACATAAGGCACGTGAATGAGGCTCCTGCCAATCCTACGAAGTAAAAATACAGTTCAACAATATAATTGTTCGGAATTACCTTATAAAGTATCATTAATAAGAGTATAGTTTGTATTGCTACTGGATATTTTCTCTCGGTTATTGTAGTCATGGACATAGTACGAACAACACCTATATTCTTCAAAATAAGATAGGTGACTATCGGAATGATAACAGTTAGGATGAATATAGGTGAAACATTCCCTCCTTGCACTTCAATAGGTGTGTGTTTTGGGGTGATAAGAAAATAAGCGATTGTTCCTCCAACAGGAATAAAAATAGGGTGGAACAGGTAGGCTACAATGGTAAGGAGAACTCTCATTAAATCTCTTTTCGTAAACGGGCAACGGGAATACCTAGTTGTTCACGATATTTTGCTACGGTCCTCCTGGCTATTGGGTAGCCTTTCTCTTTTAGAATGGCCGCTAGTTTGTCATCAGTAAGTGGCTTGCGCTTTACTTCATCCTTTATAACCGTCTCTAAAATTTTCTTGATTTCTTTTGTAGAAACATCTTCTCCTTGTTCGTTTTTCATAGACTCGGAAAAGTATTGCTTTATCAATTTAGTTCCATAAGGTGTGTCAACATACTTGCTGTTGGCAACTCTGGATACAGTTGAAACATCCATTTTTATTTCGTCTGCAATATCCTTTAAGATCATAGGTCTTAAATTGCGTTCGTCACCGGATAGAAAATACTCTTTTTGATACTGCATTATAGAATTCATGGTAATGAACAAGGTCTGCTGACGTTGCCTAATAGCGTCTATAAACCACTTTGCTGCATCTAGTTTTTGTTTGATGAACATCACGGTATCCTTTTGGGATTTTGATTTGTCCTGGGATTCCTTATATCCTTTTAGCATGTTGTTGTACTCTCTTGAAACATGGAGTTCCGGAGCATTTCTACCATTAAGACTTAGTTCTAGTTCTCCTTCCACGATGCGTATGGAAAAATCAGGCACTACATGTTCAACAATTCTATTATTACCAGAGTAGGAGCCACCTGGTTTTGGATTTAATTTTTCTATCTCCGAAATAGCCTCCTTGAGTTCGGCCTCGGTAATGTTATATTTTTGTATTAGCTTCTGATAGTGCTTTTTTGAGAACTGATCAAAAGACTTTTTTAAGATTTGAATGGCGAGTTCAATAGATGGGGTTAGTCCCTTTCGTTCTAATTGAATCACTAGAGATTCTTCCAATGAACGTGCACCTACACCCGGCGGGTCCAACGCTTGAACAATGGAAAGAATGTGCATTAAGGTCTTTTCCTCGGTATATATGTTTTGGGTAAAGGCAAGGTCATCCAAAATGTCGGCAATAGGCCTGCGTATGTAACCACTTTCATCAATACTACCAACCAAAAACTCTGCAATTGCCCACTCCTCGTCATTGAGGTACACGGTATTCATCTGGTTTAGTAGGTATTGATTAAAAGATGTGCCTGCTGCGTACGGAACGCTTTTTTCTTCATCATCCGAACTGTAGTTATTCGCTTGGGTTCGGTAATCCGGTATTTCGTCGTCACTTAGATAATCATCTATATTTATATCCTCGGCTTCTATCGTTTCGCTATCCTCAAGCTCATAGTCGTCCTCAAATTCATCATCCGGACTTTCCAACTCTTCCTTACCACTTTCTAACGCAGGATTTTCTTCTAACTCCTGTTTCAAGCGCTGTTCAAAGGCTTGTGTAGGTAATTGTATCAGCTTCATCAATTGTATTTGCTGAGGCGATAGTTTTTGCGATAGTTTAAACTGTAAGTATTGTTTTAGCATAGTTTTTTTGTACTCACTATAAAAATAACGAAATGCATTTAAAACTCAGCATTTTGTGGTGTTCTAGGAAACGGTATAACATCACGGATATTTCCCATACCAGTCGCGAATAACACAAGTCTTTCAAATCCAAGACCAAAACCGCTATGTTCTGCAGTTCCAAACTTACGTAAATCTAGGTACCACCAAAGTTCTTTTTCATCGATATCCAAATCTGCAATCTTCTGTTTCAGCACATCTAAGCGCTCTTCCCGTTGAGACCCACCTACGATTTCTCCTATTCCAGGGAATAGAATATCCATGGCGCGTACGGTTTTGCCGTCTTCGTTCAACCGCATATAGAATGCCTTTATTTTGGCAGGATAATCAAAAAGGATTACTGGGCAATTAAAGTGTTTTTCAACAAGGTAACGTTCGTGTTCGCTTTGCAAATCTGTACCCCATTCTTCTATAGGATATTGAAATTTTTTCTTTTTATTAGGTTTGCTATTTTTTAAAATATCAATAGCTTCTGTATAGCTTACTCTTTTGAAGTTGTTTTCTGCTACAAATCTCAACTTTTCCAATAGCGGCATAGCACTTCGATCTGCTTGAGGTTTGCTTTTTTCTTCGTCTAAAAGACGCTTTTCTAAAAATTCTAAATCCTCGGCGCAGTGTTCCAATACATAGTGGATAACATTTTTTATAAAATCCTCGGCAAGGTCCATATTGTCATCCAGATTAAAGAATGCCATTTCTGGTTCTATCATCCAAAATTCGGCCAAGTGTCTAGAAGTGTTCGAGTTTTCAGCTCTAAAGGTTGGGCCAAATGTATATACTTTCCCCAAGGCCATGGCGTAGGCTTCCGCTTCCAATTGTCCTGAAACTGTTAGGTTTGTTTCCTTGCCAAAAAAATCTTTTTTGTAATCAACGGTACCTTCTTCCGTTAGGGGTGGGTTTTTATTATCTAAAGTGGTTACACGAAACATTTCGCCAGCGCCTTCTGCATCTGAGCCTGTTATAATAGGGGCGTGGAAATAATAAAAGCCGTTGTCTCTAAAATACTGGTGTATGGCAAAGGAGAGTGCGGACCTTACACGCATTACGGCAGCGAAGGTATTGGTACGTATTCTTAGGTGGGCTTTTTCCCTAAGAAACTCTAACGAATGTTTTTTTGGTTGTATTGGGTAGGTTTCTGGATCGGCTGTGCCATGAACATGAATGTTATTCACCTGAATTTCTACAGATTGTCCACGACCTTGACTCTCTACCAATGTTCCGGTAATTTTTAGTGCAGCGCCAGTATTGATTTGCTTAAGAAGGTTTTCATCAAATTTTTCAAAATCTACCACACATTGTATGGTGTTTAGTGTAGATCCATCGTTCAAGGCAATAAATCGATTACTTCTGAAAGACCGTACCCATCCGTTTACGGTAATTTCTTGTAGTAATTGTTTTCCTTGAAGTACTTCCTTTATCGTTGCTGAGTGCATGTCAAATCAATTGAAAATTAAAAGTCCAAAGATAGCTTTTTGATAAAAAAGAATGAATCTATAGTCATCTTAAAATGCAATAGCTTTTGAAAAGAGCATTAGTCGTTATCCTCTGCTTTGGGAAGTATATCTATTTGTGGTTCCTTTAGAACTGTTTTGTTAGAAATACTACGTTCCAAGGAAATTAATAGAGAAGGCAACAGGATAAGATTGGCTAACATGGCAAAAAGTAAGGTTGCCGAAACTAAGGCCCCTAAGGCTACTGTACCGCCAAAATTGGAAATAACAAAAACGGAGAACCCGAAAAATAGAACAATAGAAGTATAGAACATACTTACTCCTGTTTCTCTCAAGGCTGCATAGACAGATTTTTCTATACGCCATTTACTCGCCGTCAGTTCTTGACGGTATTTGGCAAGGAAGTGTATGGTGTCATCTACGGATATTCCAAAAGCGATACTGAATACTAAAATAGTCGATGGTTTAATAGGAACTCCCACAAAACCCATAATACCAGCGGTTACAATTAGTGGGAGTAGATTCGGAATCAGGGATATGATGATCATTCTAAAAGAACGAAATAAATAAGCCATGAACAAGGCAATGAGCCCAATAGCCAGTGCCAAGGACATAATAAGGTTTTTTACCAGATACTTTGTTCCTTTCAAAAAAATAAGGGCACTACCCGTCATGTATACGGTGTAGCGTTCTTTTGGAAAAATTTTAGTGATATTGTCCAGTAAAATTCGCTCTATTTCCTCCATGCGTTCTGTGTTTACATCCCGCATAAAGGTGGTCAGTCTAGCCGTCTGTCCAGTACTGTCTACAAAACTTTTAAGGAGGTCACTGTTGTCGGACGATTTACGGGCAACATCCATAATGAAAGTGTTTTCTTGACTTGTGGGAAGCTGGTAATATTTTGGAATTCCGTTATAAAAGGCCTGTTTAGAATACTTGACTAAATTTACAACTGAAACCGGTTTGGAGAGCTCGGGTATTTCATCTACCACTTGTCCAAGGCGATCTATGCGTTTTAGCGTAGCAGGTTTAAGTACTCCTTTCGGAGTTTTTGTGTCTATTACAATTTCTACTGGCATAATGCCATCGAATTCTTCTTCAAAAAAGCGAATGTCCTTAAAAAAATCTGCATTTTTTGGCATATCCTCTATGGGACTTCCAGAAATATCTATCTGATAAATACCAATAATACTTAATACGAGTAATGAAATGGATACGATATAGACCGATATTCTTTGTTTTCTTACGATTCCTTCCATCCAATTTACGAAAGCATCAATCCATTTTTTGTTCAAATGCTTTAAGTGCTTTGTTTTGGGGAGCGACATAAAGCTATACACGATGGGTATTATAAGTAGGGAGATTATAAAGATACCTATGATGTTGATTGACGCAACAATCCCAAATTCTTTTAATAATTTACTATCGGTTATGATAAAGGTTGCAAACCCGGACGCCGTGGTTACATTGGTCATTAGGGTAGCGTTTCCAATTTTAGAAATAACACGCTGCAAGGAAAGTGCTTGATTCCCATGTTTCTTTACCTCTTGCTGATACTTGTTGATAAGGAAAATACAATTGGGAATACCGATTACTATGATTAATGGTGGAATCAAGGCGGTAAGCACGGTAATTTCATATTGCAGTAGGCCGAGTATTCCAAAAGCCCACATGACTCCGATAATTACCACACACATAGATATAAAGGTGGCACGTATGCTTCTAAAGAAAAAGAAAAATATAAGCGATGTAACGCCTAGTGCCGCTAAGATAAATTTCCCAATCTCATCAATGATGTTTTGGGAATTCATGGTGCGAACATATGGCATCCCTGATATACGAACGTCCAACCCGGTTTCTTTTTCAAAGCGATTCACCAATTGCATCATGTCTTTCAAAACAAAATCTTTACGGACACTGGTGTTTATGATGTCCTTGTCCATATACATGACTGTGCGAATTGTGCTGCTCTTCTTGTTATAAATAAGATTGTCGTAAAAGGGAAGGTCGTTGAATAAATGCTGGACAATACTGTCTACTTCTTGGATGGTTTCCGGTTTCTTTTTTACCAAAGGTTGCATGACAAATTCCTGCTTGTCATTATCCTTAATTAATTCTTGTAGATTGTCTGTAGAAAGTACAAAATCTACTTCAGGGAAGGCTCCTAACTGTTTGCTGAACTTGTTCCAACGATTAAAATTTGTAGGCTTGAACAAGGCACTATCGCGTACGGCAAAAACCACTGCATTACCCTCTTCGCCAAATTGACTCAGAAACGAACGGTATTCTTGGTTAACGGGATGGTCATCTGGTAAAAGGTTGGCTGGAGAGTTGGAAAACTGCATGTTCTGCCATTGCATACCTAAAAAGACCGTAACGGCAGTAATACATAATAGAATAAGAATACGATTCCTAAGAATGATTCTTGCAGTCTTTGCCCAAAATCCTTGTGTGAGTTTTGCTACCATAGCTATTTTTAGCAGTTAGCAAAGGTAACTAATGTGTTTAAGTGTTCCTAGATTGAGGGATTTAAAATAACGTCTTTGGTTATATTATTATTTAGTATTTATGTTTACCGCAATAAATCATTCTTTTTCCTTTCTGCTTTATTAGAAAAGGAATCCCTAGCTATGTATTCTTGGTTTAGCTTAGGTAAAGAAAAAGGTATTGATTTGTTATTATAGTAATCTAATTCATAATCCGTACAAAAGTAAAAAACGGCTCTTTAGCAGTTTTTCTATCACTAAATATGTGTAACTTATACTTTCATGATTTCGCCTTCTTTCATCCCCAAGAAATCATCAATCTTTTTTACGTATTTATCTGTAAGTTCCTGAATATCTGCGGTAGCATTTTT
>JBLICT010000109.1:0-9694 GCA_047632415.1 Maribacter sp. | reverse complement strand
CTTTGCTAATGGTGGTAATGCGATTCCTTATAGTAATTTAGAGCTGTATCTTATGGGTTTAATAGGTCCGGATGAGCTGGAAGCTGTTCAGGTTGCTGTTAACCCGGAACAAGGCAGTTCATTTGGTCAGTTTACGGCAGATGCCATAGACACGTATACAGCACAAGAGATGATTGCTAGAAACGGTGCAAGAATGCCCAATCATATAAATTCACAGAAAGAATTTAGAGCATTAACAGTCATCATATCCAAAGAGGAACTTAATGAAGAGCGGATGGAAGTTACCCATGCTTACCTAGATAATTTTTCACGCCCTGCGGCTCCAGACGATTCTTGGGGAACACTTCATAATTTTTGGTTAGCTACGGAGGGTAGAGCTTCGTTTAAATTTGATGTCTTACCAGAACACATAAAATAGAGTAGGAGAAGAGCAGAATTTATTCATTCTCTGAATCTTCTTCTTCTTTTCTTATTTGAATGTATTTAGAAACCAATCGAACACCTAATCGTGCAAAAAGGATAATGGCGATTACTAGTACAATATTAAATCCACTCATTTCATTGTTTTTATTACCTAAGGTAAGCTTTACTACTTTTTGATATGAAATTTATCCCAAGAATTTAATCATCGCCACTTGTTGTTTTTTGCTCCTTCTTATATCTAAAAATTAAACGTATTACAATTCGTAGTATCAATGCGAAGGCAACGAGATATATAATTTCTTGGGTTTCCATTTTCTTACGGTTAGAATGCGTTGTGTAAAGTGATTAAATTTTGGGTATTAACCCATTTTACCATCCCCATCAATGTCTTTTACCAAATGTGTTTCTAATGCTATAAGCGTTTTTTTTTAGCAAGGCTTTGGTGTTTGCCATTTCGTCATCAAGGCCTTCATTGTTGGCTATACTTTTTAAATAATAGTCTAATGCCTTTTCATGGTCTCCTTTTGCAAGGTAAATACTGCCAAATTCATTATAAACAGTACCTATACCGTCTAAATCGTCTAATTCTTTATAGATTTTTAGACTTCTTTCATAGTTTTTCAAGGCATTGATAACATCTTCATTATCGTGATAGATATACCCTGTTCTAAGTAAAATATCGGCTGCGCCTAATATATAGTTTATATTTTCAGCGATTTCTAAACCTTCTTTATAAGAGGAAAACGCCTTTGGGTAGTTCCCAGTTCTGAAAAAAACATAACCTCTAAGAATCAGTGCGTCAACCGTTCCTCTATCGTATCCCTTTTCTTTTGTGAACTCATATAATCGATTAGCAAGCACAATAGCGCTATCGGGTTGGCTATTGAACGATTCTTCATAGATGTAATCTTCTAAAGCTATCGCCCTGGTAGAGTCTGGTTTATTTTGATCTTGCCACACACTGTAAAGTGAGTCTAACTTGGTCTGTGCACTTATAGTAATTTGAAAAAGTAAAAGGATAAAGAATAAGCAAATGTTATTCTTTTCAATGTGATATACTGGTAAACTAAATTTTTCTGATTCCAATTTTCTTAGTATAAATAGCGCTTATGAATACAGTCTTAGTGGGGGAGCGACCTATTTCCTAGATAATGTTAGTTCCTGTTACTCTTTATACTTCTCAAACCAAGCCAGGATACCTGCAATTTTAGCTACAAGGTTACTCGGTCTATTAGCAATTCCATGCGATGCCCCCGGAATACGCACCATGGCTGTTTCCACACCTTCCAATTTTAAAGCAGTATAAAACTGTTCGGATTCTGCTATGGGTGTGCGGTAATCTTCTTCTCCTGTGAGCAACATAGTTGGGGTAGTAACATTAGCCACATAGTTTAACGGCGATCGCTTAAAATAGCTTTCTGGGTCTTCCCAAGGCTTTTTACCAAACCAATATTTGGAAAAGAATGCGGCACCGTCTGCATAGAGGACAAAGCTAGCCCAATTGATAACCGGCTTGGCTACCACGGCAGCTTTGAAACGGTCGGTCTTGCCCACAATCCACGCGGTAAGGACACCGCCGCCACTACCACCAGTAACGAATAGATTATCGGTATCAATATAGCCTTTTTCAATAACGGCATCCACACCACTCATTAAATCATCATAATCATGATTAGGATAGTCGTGATGAATGAGATTCCCAAATTCTGCACCATAACTAGTACTTCCTCTTGGATTAGAATACAAAACCACATAACCGGCTGCTGCAAAGGCTTGAATTTCTGCGGAGTATACCGCGCCATAACTAGAGAAGGGTCCACCGTGGATTTCTAAAATAAAGGGATATTTTTTGGAGGGGTCAAAATTGGGTGGGGTAACCACCCAACCTTGCACGTCGCGCTGGTCGTAAGACGATTTCCACCAGAGTTCTTCTACATTTCCTACGTTCTTAGCGGAAAAGAGATCGTCGTTTACATAGGTGAGCCGCTTCCTTTCTTTTTTGGTATGAACACCCAAATCGGCTGGATGTGTCGTTGTTCCCAAGGTATAGGCTATGTTTCCCGTTTTGGATACGGTAAATGCACCTGCGTTGTAAGGTCTGCCCAAGGATAGTCCGCCAACATTGCCTACTTTATCCGTTACTTTTCCAGTGAGGGATATATGTGCAATTTTGGTCTCGCCTTTATCATCGTACTGAAAGTAAAGCCCTTTCCCATCTCCTGCCCACTGAATGTTGGAAATGTTGCGGTCAAAATCAGCCGATAAAAGTGTAGGTGTTCCTCCGGAAATATCACGTACGTATACTTGGTTCTGTTGGTAGCCTAACAATTTATCATCCAGACCCGTGTAGGCCATTTTATTACCATCGGGTGAAATTTTTGGAGAATCGTCCGGGCCGTAACGGTCCGTGAGCTCGGTTACAGTATTGTCAATAAGAGTAAGCGCATAAATCTCGCTATCGTTTGGTTCAAAGGCTTCATCAGGATTAAAATTCGCCGAGAAATATATTGTTTTACCATCTTTTGACCATTCTGGTGCACCGTGGTCAAAATCGGTAGCTGTCACTTGTTTTGGCGTGCCACCGTCTATGGACAAGGTGAATAATTGCGTGTTCCCACCTTTTATATAGCCTTGACCATCTCCTCTGTAATTCAGTTTGTCTATATAAGTGGGTGGCGTATTCCATTTGGCACCTTCGGGTTTAGCAGGCATTTTTATGATAGATTCATTTGCTTTGGGCACGAACATCGTAAAGGCCAAATAGCGGTCGTCTGGAGACCAGCTTACCGCGCCTGGTGCTTTAGGGGTATTGGTCAATGGGGCAATTTCTTTGGAGTCCATCCACATGACAAAAAGTTTCATCCGTTCATCCTGCCTATTGGACTTAAAAATGATTTTATCGCTGGTGTTGGACCAACGCGGGTAAAGGTCGTTCTGATTCCCTGTTGTTATTGGTCTATTTTTGGAGCCATCAGTATTTGCGAGCCAAATATTGGATAAGTTCTTATCCGTCATGATATCCTTAAAATTCCGAACGTAGAGAATTTGACTCCCATCTGGTGAGATTTGGGGATCGGAAACATACTCCATATTAAAAATATCGGTCAGTTCCAGATTGGTTTTGGTCTGACCTAAAAGTTGGGTTGAAGCGAACAGGAATAAAATAAGCAGTGGCCGTATCATAATGGTGGTTTTATTGATTATTTACGTAAGCAATGAAGATAACGAATAACTGGAAATAATTCTCGAACTTTACGCATATAAACAGGGTTTAAAATTAGAAGGTAAAATGAAGGTTTTATTTATAGGAGGCACGGGAAATATTAGTACGGCATCTAGCCGTTTGGCCCTTGAAAAGGGGATGGAACTGTACTTGCTCAATCGTGGGAATTCCAAAGTGACTATCAAAGGGGCAACACCCATTATTGGCGACATCTCCAAACCTGAAACCCTTACGGAATTACAACCGCACCAATGGGACGTGGTGGTGAATTGGATTGCGTTTACACCAGAAGATATTGAGCGTGACTTGGCCCTTTTTCGTGGAAAGACCAAGCAATATATTTTTATCAGTTCCGCTTCATGCTATCAAACGCCTTTAAGCTATCCGATAATTACAGAATCTACTCCGGTTAGTAACAATCTTTGGGATTATTCCCATAATAAGATTTTGTGCGAACAACGCTTGCAAAAAGCCTATAACGAGGAAGGTTTTCCCATAACCATTGTACGTCCTTCTTTAACCTATGATACCGTAATCCCTGTGGCTATTGGTGGTTTTGATAAGTATAATATTGTGGACCGAATTAAAAAAGGGAAGGAAATTATCATTCATGGCGACGGAACTTCGCTGTGGACGGTCACACATGCCGATGATTTTGCCAAGGGCTTCGTTGGTTTGTTAGGGTTGACCCAAGCCATTGGCCATCCATTTCATATTACGTCCGATGAGGTCTTGACTTGGAATATGATTTATAAGATTTTGGCAGATGCCATAGGTAAAGAAGCCAAGGTAGTCCACATTGCTTCAGATTTTATCTGTAAGGTTGCACCATCGTTCCGTGGGTCGCTGCTAGCAGATAAGGCGGAAAGCGTACTTTTTGATAACACCAAGATAAAAACCTTTGTACCAGCATTTAAGGCGACTATTCCGTTTGCCGAAGGTATAAAACGGACTTTGAAATGGCTGGAAGAAAACCCCGAAAAACAGCATATTGATACTGAAACGGAAGCTGATATTGAAGCTATTTTGAAGGCCTATAAAAGCTTGGGGTAGATTCTCGTTAAAGAGACGCCAGCAACGCTAAATCATAAGGTTTAGTTTTTTAATTCCACTACAAGTAGGCTATAATCATATTGTAAATCGGCATGTAAGAGTGCAATTTTCTTATCAATGAAAAGCAGTTGGCGCTCATATATATTCAGTAGGGTCGTGTTTCTGCTTATTGGAGGTTTCAGTTCCTTGAGATTTTTACAGAAATAGAGTAGCAGATCCACCTCTGTTTCCTTATTTCCTGAGTATCGAATGTACTTTTTAATAGTTCTAAGAATTTTTCGAATACTTTTTTTAATATAGAAATAGCTGCTCGTGTTGATTGCGGCAAAGGCTTCATCTATTTCTGCTTTTACACCTTCAACATAACCCGTTTCATAATTGGATTCAAAGAGTAAGTACGTAAGTAGTTCCTTATTCTCTTTTTTGAATTTGGAGAGGCGCAGACATAGTTCGAGAAGTTCTTCTGGATTTCTTTGCTGGAGTTCTTTTTTGATCTGGACAACGGTAGCGGCTTTCATGGCTTAAAAATACTTTAAAAGTCATATATGATAGTTACAATTGATTACGTAATCTTAAAATAGCGGTAAGCTATCTATCTTTTTATTGAATGATGGATGCGTTTTTTTAGTACAATTAATTCTCAAGTTCATACCCCGGCGCACAAAAAAAGGTGTCTACTAGTACACTAGTTAGACACCTAAATTTTCGGTTTTGCTAATAATTGAGCTAACTTTTAGTCATTAGGTTGTATTAAAAGCGGCGTTTTTCCGTCTGTGATAATCACCTTGCTGTTTGGGGATTTAGACAACTCGCGAAATGCCTCAATACTTTTAATTTGGATAATTTCTTCCGTTAAGCCATTGGCTAAAATTATCTGTGCATCCCGTTCCGCTTCTGCCTCTATGATTTTACGTTCCGCTTCGAGTCTGGATTGTTGTAACACAAATACCATTCGCATGGCGTCCTGCTCCGCCTGTAGCTTCTCTTCAATAGAAGTTGCTAAACCTCCAGGAAGTCGAATACTCTTCATCAAAACTGCGATCAGCTGAATACCATCTGCTTGTTTTTTAAGGTTTTCTTCCATTTTTATTTGGATCTCTCGCTCAATATCCGCTCGCATACCAGAATGCATGTCTTTTGCATAAAACTTTGCACATACGTCGGATGAAGCTGATCTAAAAACACTTGTAATCACGGATTCATATCCCTGCCCTAAATTTTCCAAAACGGAGGGAATCTTGTTTTGTTCCAAGCGATATAAAATAGAGATTTCGGAATCTACACTTAAGCCCTCCTTACTGGGCAAACTTAGTACTAACTTAATATTGTTGGTCTGTGTAGACTCTTTAATCACCTTACTAATGAAAGGATTGTAAACCACGGTGCCTTGAGTGATTACATTATCGGAAAATTTACCTAATGTTTGTTTTACTCCTGCTTCTCCTGGACGTATGACTGCACAGCTTGTAAAAAGCGCTGCTACTGTAATTGTTGCTATTATATTTTTCATAGTGTATAATTTTTGTTCAAATTCATAGGTGTTTCCAACACATCAACGCGTTCGCGATACCAATTTGTCGTACACCGTTATTGGTACTTTTTTAGTTGACTAAAGTTGGAAAAAATTTATTTGTACTTGGGCCTTCGTGGCTAGCTTGAAGAAAAGTTAAATAGCTAAATGAGTATTTATTTGTTCTTTTACTAGTATAAGGCCATGTAATCACCCTTAGGTAGATTATCAATACCAAGGTTATTTTTGAAATGTGAAGGGTAAGTATTCTTTATATTCATGATGTCGGAGTTGATCATGAAGTTCTGAAAGGGTATCTATTTTCATACGATATTTAATAGCGGTCGCATTAATTTGACCGAAATTCAATAGTTCGCGATTCATACTTGTTTTTGGTAGTTGTGTGAAATTTATCTTTTTCATACTGTAGTCACTTTACATGAATGCTCACGTTCATTGACATAAATTTAGATACAAAAACCTATATATTATTATTTATATTTCTAATTATTTACATAAAATTTTATTATGATTAAAAATAGTTGTAAAGTGTCTGTATTGGTAGTCAGGAAATAGTTTCTAACATGAATTAAAGGTACATCTTGACTTAAGGAATTAGTCTGTAGCTACCAGTGTTGCGTAAGTCCAAAATCTCCAATTTCTCTGGTAACTCTAGTCTGAAAATCTCCCACGACTTTGCGCTCATGACATATGAACTGAGTGAGGCTTAAAGATGGCTCTAGTTCAAAGAGACGGGTTTCAATTTCTTTTGTTGTACTAAGTATGTAGGTCTAAAGTAGTATGCTAGTTAGACCCTGACATTAGTTTTTATAATAAAACGACTAGTGCTCTGCTTCCGCTAGCTTCTTTGTATCTACATATTGCTGAAAGGCGATGATTTTACCGGCATTGTTAAGTGTCCATAGATGTGCAGCTTGTGCATTATAGCTCTTTCCTGTTTCTTTTACTTTGGCGTCATACCGTAAGGTCGCTAAAACCATATTATTACTCATGTTGTGCACGTTAATGTCTTTTAAGTCAAAATGGTCATGGTTGGCACCAAGACGAGCAAAAACACCATTTAAGATAGCATCTGGACCCACGTATGGGTTGCCATCTGCCATAGAATTGCTTTCTGCTTCGTTCCATTGGATATTAGGATCCATAGCACCTAGAACAGTTGGCATATCGCCTGTTGCAAATGCATCATATAAATTGTTGATCACGTCGATGTTTTGATTGTTTATCATATTGAATTTAATTTATTATTACTCATGTATTTACCTATCAATAGCCTATTGCTGCCCCGTCCGGACTCGAGGAATCCGAAGCTCCAATCATGATGTTATTTTCTGCATCAATTTGTATGCCCATCAAAACCCCCATGTTGTTTCTTGGCACTAGGGTATGGTTCATCGCTTCAAGAGCCTTTCGTGTATCCGGTGATAGCAGTCCTTTTTCATACCTAATCTCATCCGGTAACCATTGGTGATGAATCTTCATGGCTTCTATTGCCTTGTCTACGGGCATATCGTATGCCAACACGTTAAGCACGGTTTGGAATACCGTATTGATGATGGTTCTCCCTCCAGGACTCCCTATTATGAGATAAGGGGTACCCTCTTTTGCTACAATGGTTGGTGTCATGCTAGAAAGCATTCTTTTTTCAGGTTGAATAAGGTTGGGGTTTGTGCCAATTTGACCGGTGCTTGTTGTTATTCCGGGCTGTGGATTAAAGTCTCCCATTTCATTATTGAAGATGAAACCTAGTTTTTTGGACCCAATTCCCGAACCATAGCTGTGTTCTAGGGTGTAGGTTAGGGAAACTGCGTTCCCATGCTTGTCCATAACGGAAAAATGGGTGGTGTTTTTGCCATCATACAGCTGTCCAAATTTAGTGCTATCACTTACGGAAGCTTGGGTCATATCAATGTTGTCAAATCTGCTTTTGGCGAAGGCTTTGGACGTTAATTTATCCAAAGGCATGTCTGGATTAAAATCTGGATCACCCAAATGTTCCGCTCTATCGGCAAAGGCTCTTCGCATGACCTCGGCTACCAAATGAACATACTCCGTAGAATTGAATTCGATAGCTTCTAAATCCGCCAACTCCATAAGGTTCATCATTTCTAGTAACGCGACTCCTCCTGAGCTTGGTGGTGGCATGGAGTAAATGTCATAGCCATTAAAAGTTCCTTTAATCGGTTTTCTTTCAATTGCTGTGTAACGCTCAAGGTCTTTTGTCGTAATAATACCACCGTTCTCTTTCATAAAACGCGCTATTTCTTTCGCTACCTTTCCCTTATAGAAACCATCTTTACCATGGTCCCGAATTTCACACAGGGTTATAGCCAGTTCAGGTTGTTTCCAGAGTTCACCAAATTGTGTAAGTTCCCCGTTGTCTTTTTTGAAATAATCCTGTAAAAATGGAATAGGGGAGTTGGCATCAAAATAACTGGCCGATTTATAAAGGGCCCAAGTAAGTGGAAAGCCATTATTGGCCAGGTCAATCGAAGGTTGTACTAAGTCTGACCAGGGTAGGCTTCCATATTTTTCGTGTGCCATATACAGACCTGCTATTGTACCGGGCACCCCGACCGATTTAGCCCCAATATGATTACCGGTCGATTCCCTGCCATTGAGGTTCATTCCTTTTGTAACCTCTCCTGCATCATCCAAAAACATAGTGGGTGATGCTTTTAGCGGTGCTTTTTCCCTAAAGTCGATGGTGGTTGCCACGCCAGCTGAATCCATAAATACCAAAAATCCACCTCCACCTATATTTCCGGCTGATGGATGCGTAACGGCAAGGACAAATGCCGTTGCAATGGAAGCATCAATAGCGTTTCCGCCTTTTTTTAGTATATCTATTCCAACTTGTGAGGCTATTTTACTACTTGAAGCCACCATCCCGTTTTTCGCGTATGTCTGAGCGTTACTTAGATTGGCGTGCAGTAAGATGGTGAGGATGATACCGGTAATTCGTGTAATGTTTTTCATAATGATACTGTATATTTTTTCATAAAGGAGATAGTTTAATTCGATTTATGTACCTCTAGTTCAATCTCTATCATAAATTCGGGTACTGCCAATTCGGTTACGCCAATCCATGAGCCGGTGGGAAAATGGTTTTTATAGAGTTCGGTTCTGTAGCCAGCGAATTGTAAAAATTTTGCCATATCGGTGGTAAACACATTTTCTACCACCACATCGTCAAAAGTACATCCATAATGTTTTAATATTTTATCCAAATCTACGTAGCAATTTTTCATCTGTTGTTCAAAATCACCAATTGCTGTTGGGTTGCCTTCATTATCCATACTAACTGCTCCAGAGATTTTAATAGAATTCCCAATTTTTACGGCGTGCGAATAGCCAAAGGCTTTTTCCACTTCAGGTCGCAGTAAAAAATAGTCTGGCGTTTCGTCTACGTCAGGCTTAATAGCAATGGGATTTTCTATAACACTTTCTGTTTTAGGAGCTTC
>JBLICT010000108.1:0-10013 GCA_047632415.1 Maribacter sp. | reverse complement strand
TACTCATCTACAACCAAAGCAATATGCTCGCGTTTGGCTATTAACGTATCAAAAAGCTTGGGAATTGGCGTATTTCTGCGGGTGATTACGATGTCTCGCCGTATTTCAGATAAAGGCAACTCCCCATTCTTATTAATAATTTCCTCATAAACATTATCCTTGAGAACGTAGCCAGTGATATTATCTACCTTTTCATTAAAAATAGGGATTCTAGAAAAGCGAAGCTTTGGGTTGTCTTCAAAAAATGTTTGAATCGAAATTGCATCAGATGCAATTTTGACCACCGCTCTTGGTGTCATCACATCCTTGACCAATACTTCATCAAAACGTAACAAATTTTTAATAATGGTAGATTCCGATTTTTCAAATACCCCGTCTTCATGGGCCATATCGGTCATAACGGTAAAGTCCTCTCTGCTTAAAACACTTCCATGGTGTCCCTTACCCCCTACCAATTTTGTAAAGAGCTGTAAAATCCAAAGAAACCCTGTGTATTTTAGCGCGAGAACCATAAACTTTAGCGCCTTTGCGGTAAAGTTGGAGAGTTGTCTCCAGTATGTCGCTCCAATTGTTTTTGGAATAATTTCCGATGCTACTAAAATTAAAATTGTCATAATCGTAGAAACAACGCCTACCATAAGATCCTCTGAAAACTGGATTCCAAATAAGGTGCTTTTTGCAGGGCCATAATACTCCACATAAGCGACTTTTGCCTGTACACCAACCAATATGGCACCCACAGTATGTGCTATGGTATTTAAGGTGAGAATCGCAATAAGCGGCTGGTCCACATCTTTTTTAAGCACCTCCAAGGTTTCAGCATAAGCTTTTCCTTCTCGCTTCTTTACATTGATAAAGGTTGGTGTAATACTAAGAAGTACAGCTTCTAAAATAGAACATATAAAAGAAAAAAAGATTGAAATAACAGCGTAAAAAACCAGTAATCCCATTAGTATAATTTGAGCAACTAAGATAGCACTTAAAAAACGTAATGCTAAACGGATTTTACTTTTGGTCAGTAACTTCAAATTTATGATTTGACTTTAATGCGTTGTAAAACACTTGCTGAACCGCAGAACGAATATTCAAAGTATACAAGTTTCTATTCTCCCGTGTCGGATAGACCCTATTTGATAGAAAAATATATACCAATTGGTTTTTAGGATCAGCCCAAACGAAGGTGCCTGTGAATCCGCTATGACCAAAGCTATCGGTACTAACTTCCGGGGCAGGATACGCATCTTCTAGTGAAAGTTCGCTGTTATTCAACAAAGGCTTATCGAAACCAAGTCCTCTTCTATTGTCGTTTTCAGGGTATTGTACCGTTGCAAATTCGGTCACTACTTCTTTAGCAACATATTCCTTACCATCAAATGTTCCATACTCCATAAACAACTGCATCATTTTGGTTAAATCTTGGGCAGAACCAAAGAGTCCTGCATTACCGGATATCCCACCTAGTAACGAGGCATTTTCATCATGCACCCAACCCTTCGTCAGCGTATTCCTATACAGTGTATCGAGTTCCGTTGGCACTATATTGTTGGAGAAGTTCTTAGACAACGGTAAAAACCCTAAAGTTTTCGCTCCTATTGGATTGTAAAACGTGCTTTTAAGATAGCTTTCATACGATTGTCCCGTTAATTGTGCAATCAAATCGGGGAAGATTAAAAAGGTAAGCCCAGAATAGACATACTTCTTTTCATCAGATACCTTAGAACGGTTAATCATCCGATACATTTTTTTATTAAATCTATTTTTTACATAAATCCCTGAGTAGGCTTCCTTAGCAAAGCCCTTCTTTTTATTTGTTTTGACAAATCGTTTTTTTAGTTGACCATTCTTCTTGACGACTTTATTCAAAAAAACGATATAAGGCTTTAGCCCAGATTGATGTGCTAAAATTTCACGTAGTGTAAGATCTCTTTTGTCCTTAATACGTTTCCAAGGTTTCCAGTAGGTACTAAACGGAACATCTAAATCTAATTTACCCTCATCAACTAATTTCATAAGGGCTGGTAAGGGGCCTAAAATTTTAGTCACCGAAGCCAAATCGTAAATATCATCCAAAGCTACAGGCTGAATACTGTCATAGGTATGAAACCCATAGCTTTGATGAAAAACAACAGTACCATTTTGCGCCACCAACACCTGTGCTCCAGGAAACGATTGGTTTTTTATACCATTCGTTATGATAGAATCCACCTCCTTACTAATCAAAAAACTATCAACTCCAATTGAAGCTAACATATTGACCTCCAAATGCTGTGACTGCATTTGGACACATAATAAACCTATGAGTATGGTAAAAAAAAACTTCATTTCAGATTGAATTTAGAATTACCTTCAACAACTTTTAAGAATTATTGAATTCTTATTTCCAATACCTCTTTTAAGTTGTAATTCGTCTTATGCGTTAGGATTTTTTTTTCTAATCCGCTTGTATAATTTAATACCTAGCATCAGTGAGACCCCCAGACCTATAATCCCCAGTACTCCAAAAACCCAACTAAACGTAGTTTTCAAAATCACCAAGAAAACTATTGCAAAAAGAATAATAGTAGCACCCTCATTCCAAATACGCATGTAGTTCGATGTAAACCTAATATCATCATTTTGAAACTTATTGAATATCCAATGGTTCCGCAAGTGATAGGCAATTAGGAGCACCACAAAGCCAAGTTTTATATGCATCCATGGTTGCTGTAACCAAGCTGGCTGTAAAACCAATAGCCAGATTGCAAAAATAGTTGCAAGGACCGCAGAAGGCCATGTAATAATATACCAAAGCCGTTTGGTCATCAATTTTAATTGTTCCGATAATATTTCCTTATCCGGAGATGGTTTTTGCCATGCTTCGATATGATAGATAAACAACCTAGGAATATAAAAAAGGCCCGCAAACCAAGTAATCACAAAAATCAAGTGCAAGGCTTTTATATAGTTGTAATGTTCGGTCATTCAAGTTCAAATGTCAAGCCTACACACCGCAGGAGGGTTCAAAAATCAAATTTAGTGTCTTTTTGACGAACCGAAATATAAGTCGGCAGAAAAGAGACTATTACGTTTCGTTTAAAAACAGCTTTACGCTGTGCGCCTTACATTCTTTCTACCCTCTAACAACTAACCACTCACTTTTATAACCGAATAGCACCAATACCAGCATCCCATAACTTGGTATTGAATTCAGGTATGGATGTTTTCATAAAGGTATCGGCCTTACTTCTAAAATTATTCCACTGGGCATCGAGCTCTATCTTTCTATCTTTTGAAGCTTGGTTTACTCGTGGAATCGTACTATTTGTAGCATCAATTAAAAACAGATATTCGGCTGTGAATTTATTAGGAAAATTCTCTACATCATCATAGGCTTTTGACTTTCGTTGAATCATGTCTTTATCCCAAGCATCTAATTGATTTAATAATTTTTCCCCTTCTTCCTTTACAGATGCATCTTTTACCTCATTTAAAACTGCTTTGAGTTGCTGTTGTACTTTATGCAAATCGTTTACCGTATTGTGCATTGTCGTCAAACGCGCTTCCATATCAGACATGAAGGTATGGTATTCTGCGTACTGCTCCGGAGTTGTAGCATAGGTCGGTATGGCAACAATACTACCCTCGTTCGTAACTATTTTATCTTCTACTTTTAGCCTTATGGTATAACTGCCTGGTGGCACTATATGCCCACTAAAACGCGATTCAACATAGGTGCCGTCAATACCCGGTAAAATTGCAGTTTCCATATCCCATACAAATCTATTCAAACCTTCCTTTTTAGGCAAAACAGGAGCTGGCGAAGGACCTCCTCCATTATGAGCTTTGTAATTCTTATCTTTTTCCGAAGAGAAACTACGAACAATTTTTCCCGCAGCATCTAAAATATCCATGGCAATTACCATTGAATCTTTTAATTTCGGCAGCTCATAATACAGGACCATTCCGTTTGCTGGGTTTACACCAGCAAGCGTATTTGTTCCGTCGAATTTCTCTGTATTTCCACTCATTGGACTGCCCCAAGAGCCGTTCATAGCATCATTTGGCTGATACAGTTTCATGCCTTTTTGAGTGGATTCGTATTGTGATAATAGGGTTAAATCATCCAATATCCAAAATGCTCTTCCTGATGTGGCTACGATTAAATCACCTTGGTGAATTTTAATATCGGTTATAGGCGTTTTTGGTAAGTTTAGTTGAAAGGGCTTCCAACTTTGTCCGCCATTCCACGAGAGATACAATCCTTTTTCGGTGCCTGCATAAAGCAAGTCTTTTTGAGTCGGGTCTTCGCGTACCACTCTAGTAAAAGCGCCATTTGGAATTCCTGTATTAATACTCGTCCATGTTTTTCCATAGTCTGTGCTCTTATAGAATGCCGGCGTATGGTCATTGAATTTATATTTTGTAGTTGCTATATAGACCGTTGCGGTATCATGCGGAGAAACCTCAATAGCATTCACCAAAGATTCACCTAAGTTCTTCGGTGTAATGTTTTGCCAGCTCTCTCCATTGTCCTTAGTAATATGAACATACCCGTCATCACTACCCGTGTAAAAGATACCAGCCTCATGTGGTGATTCTATCACATAAGCTAAGGTACCATAGTTCTCTGCGCCTACTGCTTCATTTGTATATGGACCACCGCCATTGCCTTGTTTAGCATCGATATCACGCGTTAAATCAGGAGACATTTCTTCCCAAGTAACGCCCATATCACGTGTACGTAATAAAAGTTGTGCACCATGGTAATAGGTATTGGGTTCATGTTGTGATTTTAATGTTGGCGCATTCCAGTTATATAAATATTTCATATTCCGTGCTTCCCGTCCTAAATATTGAATTGGTGAAGCCATAACTTGGGTTGATGCTTTCGATTCCATATCCAAAACATCAATGGTCCCTAAATAACTTCCGCCCATTACATACCTCGGGTTATCAGGATCAAAGGCCAAAAAGGCACTTTCGCCACCAGCAGACGGACTAAAATCGGACATGGTAATACCACCTCTTCCCACAGACATGTTGGCAATCATTGCAGAAGAATAATCTTGTTGCCCCGCATAGATTTTATATGGAAAAAGGTTGTCAGTATTGATTCGGTAAAACTGTCCTGTAGGCATATTCACCTGCGAAGACCATGTTTTTCCAAAGTCAAAAGTGACTCCTGCACCTCCATCATCTGCAAGTACCATATTTTTTGAATTGGAAGGATTAATCCATAAATCATGTGTGTCTCCGTGCGGAACATCAACTTTGTTCCAAGTCTTTCCACCATCTAAAGAGCGTAAGGCTGGGGCACTCAATACATACACAATATCCTCATCTTGTGGGTCGGTAAATACCTCAATATAATACCATGCACGTTGCGTTAATCGATTATCGCCACTGACCATAGTCCACGTTTTTCCGGCATCGTTAGAAACATACAACCCTCCTTTATCCGCGTTTGAATCACTTTCAATTAAAGCATATACCTTATTTGAATTCGCGGGACTCACAGAAATTGCCATTTTCCCTTTTTCCTTAGGAAGACCTTCGTTTAGTTCGGTCCAGGTTTCACCGGCATCCGTTGACTTATAGAGTCCGCTACCTTCGCCTCCACTGACCACCATATTCGGTTTGCGTTGGTGCTCCCACATGGCAGCATACATAATTTCAGGATAATTAGCGTCCATAGAAAGTTCTACTGCACCTGTTAATCCATTTACAAATAGTGTATTTTTCCAAGTTTTACCACCATCGGTAGATTTATAAACCCCACGCTCTTTATTCGGACCATACAATTGCCCTTGTGCCGCCACATAAACAATATCGGGATTCGTTGGGTGAATTATAATGCGTGAAATATGTTGCGTTGCTTTTAGCCCCATATGCTTCCAAGTTGCCCCAGCATCGGTAGATTTGTACACTCCATCTCCATAAGAAGACATCACCCCTCGCGGTGCATGCTCGCCCATACCCACATAAACAATATTGGTGTTATAGGTAGAAACGGCCACCGCACCTACAGAACCCATCTCAAAAAAACCATCAGAAATATTGTTCCATCGCTGGCCAGCGTCTTCTGTTTTCCAAAGTCCGCCACCAGTTGTTCCCATATAATAGGTCATTGGATCGCCGATTACACCCGAAGCAGTAACAGAACGGCCACCTCTGAATGGGCCAATATTTCGGAATTTTAGAGGTTTAAAATAGTCTTCTGCTGTCTGGGCAAAGGTTATTGTTGTTGTTATCAATGCTAGAATTAGAAGTCGGAGATTGTTTTTCATTTGAGTTTGTGTGTGTGGTATGTTATAAGATACTTTTTAGTGCTGAATCTACGCTTGTAGTATCAACGTAAGATTGGCCATTACTTAGTGCTGTAATATACAAAGTATTTAAGTCTTATTAAACCAAAAACAGAAGAAGGTATTCGTCGAATTCAGCACCAATAGACCCGTTAAAGAAATAAAGACTTTTGTAGGTCAAATGACTAACACCGCTATAGACTCTAATAAACAGATTCAAAAAAAAGAGGAGGTATCAGAATTCTTAAATTAATGTGATACGTAACGAGTAGCTGCTATTCCTCCCACCGATTTGTATTTAGAGAATCGATTTGCAAGTGTTAAATATTTCAACTAATTTTCAAAAGGAATAGTGATTTCCATCACGTAACATCCCCTACCACAAATAACCAACCCTCATAACTTATTTTATGAATTCAAAAAAATTACTCCTTTGGTCTATTACTGTTGCGTTCGGAGGTTTTCTTTTTGGCTTTGATACCGCAGTGATTTCTGGAGCAGAACAAACCATTCAAAAATTATGGGGCCTAAGTGATGCCATGATTGGCCAAACAGTGGCAATGGCGCTTTATGGTACTGTAATTGGCGCTTTATTAGGAGGTTTTCCAGCGGATATTTTAGGACGGAAGAAAACCCTAATATGGATTTCTATTCTATATTTTATTTCAGCGGTAGGCTCTGCCCTTGCACCTGAAGTATATTCATTAATGTTTTTTCGTTTTATTGGCGGTCTTGGTGTGGGAGCATCCTCTGTTGTTGCGCCAATGTATATTTCTGAAATAGCTCCAGCTCATAAAAGAGGACAATTAACCGCTCTTTTTCAATTCAATATCGTTGTCGGCATCTTGATCGCTTATCTATCAAATTATATTATTGGTGGAGCAGGTGACGGCAACTGGAGGTGGATGCTCGGTATAGAAGGTTTCCCAGCCTTGGCATTTATTATCATGATACTATTTGTGCCGAGAAGCCCTAGATGGCTGATTGTTAAAAGAGGATTAGTTGAAGAAGCGAAACGAGTTTTAGATATCATAGACCCGAGTACATCGGATCAACAATTAAAAGCGATTCAAGACCATAAAGACAATACTAATAAAGTAGGTTTTAAAGAGTTTTTTTCAGGTAAGTTCAATCTTCCCATTATGCTGGCTTTTTTAATCGCTTTTTTTAACCAGCTTTCGGGCATAAATGCAATTATCTATTATTCTCCTCGGATTTTTGCGGACACCGGTATGGCCGAAAGCTCTGCGCTCTTATCTTCTGTTGGTGTTGGTGTGGTAAATTTAGTAGCCACGCTCTTTGGGATGTTCTTGATAGATAAAATGGGGCGTAAATTTCTCATGTACGTTTGCTCCTTTGGTTATATTATAACCTTGGGTCTCATATCTGCAGCATTTTATACGGGAATAGGTCAAGGAACCTTTCTGATTCCCGCATTAATTTTTATGTTTATAGCTTCCCATGCAGTAGGTCAAGGCGCGGTAATATGGGTGTTTATTTCCGAGATTTTTCCAAATAGTGTGCGTTCTTACGGCAATTCTTTGGGCTCAGGAACGCATTGGGTTTTTGCTGCCATCATTGCGGGAACATTTCCATATATAGCCAGTACCCTAGGTGCAGGAACCACCTTCGCGATATTTGCTTTTATCATGATTTTCCAGTTACTATTTGTTTGGAAAATGATACCAGAGACTAAAAACAAGACCTTGGAAGAAATTGAAGAAATGTTGATTAACCCAAAGAAATAACAATAAAAGCAACGATAATGAAAGATAGGTTTAGTGACAAGGTGGTTTTAATAACTGGGAGTAGTTCAGGGATTGGTCGTGGTGCCGCCCTTACTTTTGCTGCTCAAGGGGCAAAGGTCGTGTTGGCCTCACGTTCTCAGGATGCAAATCAAGAGCTTCTGGATGAAATTAAAAAAAATGGGGGTTCGGCAATTTTTGTAAAGACTGACATCACCAAAACAGAAGATATTGCTAATATGGTAAAGCGCACTATTTCGGAATATGGTAAGCTTGATATTGCAGTAAACAACGCAGGTGTAGAGGGCACTCCCGATGTTAAAACGGCGGATTATGACGAACAGGTTTGGGATCAAGTAATCGACATTAACTTAAAGGGGGTCTGGTTATCTATGAAATATGAGATTCCTGAGCTATTGAAAGAAGGTGGTGGGGTTATTATAAACATTTCCTCCTTGGCAGGTCTTCAAGGTGGAGGTGCGGGTATCGGCTACCATGCCTCAAAATTCGGTGTAGTTGGCATGACCAAGGCAACTGCATTAGAATACGCTAAAGATAATCTTAGGGTTAACGCGGTTTGCCCTGCTGTTATAGAGACACCGATGGCAGAACGTGCTTTTGACACAGACGAAAAAAGAAACCATGCCATTGATTTTCATCCAGTAGGAAGGTTTGGTACCGTAGATGAGGTAGTAAGTACAATTTGTTGGTTAGCGTCTGATGAGGCTTCATTTATAACAGGATCGGCTGTAGCTGTCGATGGTGGCGCAAACTTATAGACCATATGAAAGTAGAAGGGAAGATTATACCCGGTTATGGAGTAGCGTCTGGAAACGGGCAAGATTCACGGTACCCAGAAGGAACACTAAGATTACAATATCCTTTTTTTAAAGAAAGGGGACTCGATCTTGGGAATTATTTTTTGGGAACGCTTAATGTAGATATTTCGCCATTTCGCTATAAAATTAAAAACCCAAGCTATTTTTTTGAAGCTATTGATTGGTCAAAGCATATTCCACCCGAAAACTTTTACTTTTTTAATATCGCCTTAATTTTCGAAGGGAATCGCCATCAAGGGCTCATATATATGCCTGGACCAGAAACCAAAGTTGACCATGAGCAACTATCAACGGTGCTGGAAGTCATAGCACCTCCCTTAAAAAATATGCATACAGGCCAAATTATATATTTGGAAATAGACGAGGAAAGCTTAGAAATCTCAATTGCATAGCTTATCCATGCAGTTTCAAACTGAAACGAATAACGCACCTTAAATTCGCGAGACCGCCCAACATATCACTGAATCCCTCCTTTTTAGGAGGGAACTTAAAATCAAAATAACAAATACGCTCCAAACAAAAGCATAACCCTATAACGATTACTCCTCTACAAACAAATAATTCAATTTCAATTCATTAAAAGCAGCGTTGAAATCTTGCAGCTCTTTGTCGAGCATAGAATCAAAAGCTTTTAATTGTGTTTCAATTTTGCCGGTGAGTTCCTTTTGAACAGCCATATCTTGATCCGTAGGTGGAAAATCGTCTATGCCCACCAAGCGGTTCAAATGTGCCAATTTATTCGTCAACCGAATGGGGAAATTCAAAGGGTCTTGACCACTTCTATTCTGCGTTTGGTACAAGGCCTTTTCGATTTTACTAAATTCCTCTTTCATTGCTTTTGCCTTTTCTACCAAGGCTTTTGTTTGCTCGCTGCTTTTGTATTGTTTAGCAAAAGCATCTAATTGTGCATTAACCCCTCTTATTTTCTTGATAGATTCATGCGCCTTATTAATAGTTGCATTGATACTTGAAATAAAATCGTGCTGCTTTTGCATATCGGCTATGGATACCTCAGCCCGTGGATCGGGTATGATAGTAAACACTTGCGATTGACTAGCGCCGTTCACATTTAGATGTACTTTATACTTTCCAGGCACTGCTTTTGGTCCGTTGAAGCCCGCTGCCCAGAAAATCATACCGTCTAA
>JBLICT010000107.1:0-10019 GCA_047632415.1 Maribacter sp. | reverse complement strand
CTTTCTCTTTGGTCCTGGTAGTGTAACCGTTGACGCTTTAAAAACCATACCCCTTATTGAAAAGGATGGTATTATGGCAAAATAGACATTATCTCATATGTTCTATTAAACCTTTTGCGTAGCATATCTAAAAGTACAGGCCAATACTATCGTTCTTTTCCCTCCAACCATTTATTTTATAATTATGTTAGACATCACCGTTTTGCATCCCTACAATTAAATGATTTTTATTCACATTGTTAGTTCTATTAATGTATTCCATAATCTTTTGTTATGGAATACATTTCAGAATTAACGATTCAGCGATTACTTTTATGAAGTTATAACCATTTAAGAAATTAGCTATGAGTCCATTCAAGAAATTAACCATACATGTAGAGTCAGAATCAGGGGAAATTCGGACAAGAGAAATAACCCCTTTAATAGAAAAAGTATTGACCGCAGCCGAGCAAGCGGCCTTAACTCCAGACGTTGTAATTCAAAGTCTAAAAGAAGGCAACCAAAGGTTTGTAGAAGGAGAACTTACTGCACGTGACCATACCAAACAAATACGGAAGACCGTAGATGGCCAGTTTCCAAAAGCATTTATTCTATCTTGTGTAGACAGCCGTGTACCGGTAGAAGATGTATTTGATAAGGGTATTGGTGATATTTTTGTGGCTCGCGTTGCTGGTAATTTTGTAAACGAGGATATTTTAGGGAGTATGGAATTTGGATGCAAAGTGTCGGGTTCAAAAGTGATTTTAGTTTTAGGACATGAACACTGCGGAGCTGTAAAAGCGGCGGTAGACAACGTAAAACTTGGAAATATAACCGCTATGCTGTCTAAGATAAGACCTGCAGTAAAGTCTCTGAAATATGATGGGGACAGGACTTCTAAGAACCCTGAATTTGTACACATGGCTTGCGAGAGCAATGTTAAAAAAACACTTATAGATATTAGAGCCAATAGTCCAATTTTAAAAGAGATGGAGAGCCTAGGAGAAATCAAAATTATTGGTGGCATCTATGATATGGATACAGGAGCGGTAGATTTTATTTAAAAACAAACCTTTACCAACCCTAAACCTGAATTATGTTTAAAGATATTTTTGATTTTAGTAATATTAAAGGTGATGTTACTGGTGGTCTTGTTGCAGGTGTCGTAGCACTTCCATTAGCTTTGGCCTTTGGTGTTCAATCTGGACTAGGAGCCATTGCAGGACTGTATGGAGCCATTGCCTTAGGTATTTTAGCGGCAATTTTTGGTGGCACAGCAACACAGGCTAGTGGGCCTACTGGTCCAATGACTGTCGTATCAGCAGCGTTGGTAGCCAATGCCATTGAAGTAGCTGGCAGTTTACAGGATGCCATGGGTATCATACTGCTTAGTTTTTTAATTGGTGGAGCCTTACAGATTGTTTTTGGGTTGATAAATATTGCTGGGTATATTAAGTACTTTCCTTACCCGGTAATATCAGGTTTTATGAGTGGGGTTGGTTTGATTATTATTATACTTCAAATATTTCCGTTTGTAGGTTTAGATTCTGCTAAATCCACCCTTAAAGTAATGGCAGACTTACCGCGATTATTTAGTGATGTTAATTGGCAAGCGTTGGTTTTAGGAGGTATGACGGTAGTCATTTATTATCTATTTCCAAAAATAACCAAAGCAGTTCCGAGTCCCTTAGTCGCATTGATTGCCGTTTCTGTTTTTGCTTATTTTATCCAATGGGATGTTCCCATTATTGGTGAGATTCCTTCAGGATTGCCTTCATTGCAATTAGACGGTTTGTTCACGATTGATCCTAGCGCTTACTTTTTGGTCTTGGAATACGGTATGGTACTAGCAGTTTTGGGGTCTATTGACTCCCTACTGACCTCTGTCATTGCGGATAATATGACCAAAACCAAACACAATAGTAACCGTGAATTAATAGGCCAAGGGATTGGTAATATGGTCGCAGCTTTAATTGGTGGTATCCCAGGTGCAGGTGCAACAAAAGGGACCGTTGTAAATATAAACTCTGGCGGTAGAACTCGCTTATCCGGAGCCTTACACGGTGCTTTTTTATTAACTATTTTATTAGGTCTGAGTTCTTTGGCAGCCTATATTCCATTAGCTGTTTTAGCCGGAATTTTGATACCTATCGGGTTTAAAATTGTTGACCTAAAAGGACTTCGGCATGTAAAGGTAGTCCCTAGGGCAGATGCAGCTGTTCTTATTTTAGTACTACTTTGGACGACTTTTGGAAGTTTGATTCAAGCAGTGGGTATTGGAATAACTCTCGCCGCCCTCCTCTTTATGAAACGAGCCAGCGATATTGGTGAAGAAGGTATGCAAGTTGGTACTTTAGCAGGCTTTGATGGCGAAAAACCATGGGAAGATGAGGTTGATTTCTTTGAAAAATTTAAAGACCAAATCTATATCAAACATTTATACGGCCCTTTGTTCTTCGGTTTTACGTCACACTTTCAAGATCAGGTCAAAAATATAGATGAAGGCGTCAAAGTACTTGTGATTCGAATGGACAGGGTTCCCTATGTCGATCAATCCGGAATATACGCGCTAGAAAATGCAATTTTAGATTTGGCTTTAAAAGATATCAAAGTAGTGATTACTGGATTACAAGAACAACCTAAAGACTTGCTAACGTCCATAGATATAATTCCAGATTTAGTTCCAGAAACTCAGGTTTTTCTTCATATAGAGGATAGCTTTGATTGGTTACGGACGCATTTAAAAGGTTTTGAGTACACAACCTAAAATCATTGTTTCATTATACTATTAAAGTGATACCGTTATCTAGGATTCTTATTTTTCTGCGCAACCTTTCATGAAAATCAAATCTAAACTACATGAGGGTAAACCAATTATTAATTTTGTTCCCGTTATTATTTCTTGCGAGTTGTAATGAGAACACTCAAGAACAGGACGATTGCGCCATAGTATCTTCCGCTGGACAAACACTAAGTATAGAGCTGGTAAATGCAGAAGGGGAGAACCTTATAACAAACGAAACCTATAGTTTAGAAACTATAAAGGTTTTCAACGGTGAGACATATGTAAATGACTTTGGTAACGTTACAGATAAGAGTATGATAACAATAGCTATTTCTGGTGTTATAGGTGCCACTGCGTACCAAGTGGTTTTAAATGATCCCGAAACAGATACTTTAGTGTTGAACTTCAAAAAAAAACAGTCCAGGAAGCGAATGCTGTAGACCATCATTTATTCTAGAGATGGCTAATTATAATGGAACTCCCGTAAAGATAACTAGCTCAGATTCGGAACCAAAAATATAGTTGTTATTAAATAATTTCCCAAGTACTGTAGGGTGTGTGGCTTAAATGAGAGTTGTAATACTTAATTTGCCCAGTTACTTCCTGTCCTAACCATCCGGGCTTTTGAAAAGCTTCTTCTTCAGAGCTTAGCTCAACTTCTGCTATCGTCAAACCTGAATTAAACCCATGAAACTCATCCACTTCAAAAATATGATTACCACAGGGAATCTCAAATCTGGTTTTCTCCAAAATCCCTTTTTCACAGAGTTCAAGTAAGGCTTCAGCCTCCTGTATAGGAATTTCCTTTTCCCATTCAAATCTAGAAGTACCTGCCCGATTTGATTTTCCTTTTACCGTAATAAACCCTTTTTCACCCTTTATACGTACCCTTACAGTTCTATCTGGATTCGTATTCAAAAACCCTTGTACTATTCTAGTCTTAGCGGTAGCATCAGCCTTAAATTCGTTAGATATTGTTAAAAATTTACGTTCGATTTCAATCATTCTATAAACTAGATTTAGTTGTTATAAATTTACAATATGGAATCCAATTTTCCCTTGCGAAAAATAATTCATGTAGACATGGATGCCTTCTATGCCTCCGTGGAGCAGTTGGACAATCCTGAACTTAGGGGTAAACCTATTGCCGTAGGCGGAAGTTCCCAGCGTGGTGTTGTTGCCGCCGCGAGTTACGAAGCAAGGAAATTTGGTGTGCGCAGTGCCATGAGCAGCGTTTTAGCCAAACGGAATTGCCCAGAACTTATTTTTGTTAAAGCACGGTTTGATAGATACAAGGAAATCTCACAAAAAATACGCTCCGTTTTTTTTGAATATACCGATTTGGTAGAGCCCTTGTCCTTAGACGAAGCATATTTAGACGTAAGTACCAATAAAAAGGGGAACCCTTCCGCAACGTTAATAGCTAAGGAAATTCGGCAACGAATTTTTGAAGTAACAGGTCTTAATGCCTCCGCAGGGATTTCTATAAATAAATTCATAGCCAAGGTTGCCAGTGACATCAACAAACCCAACGGGCAAAAAACAGTTAACCCAGAGGAGGTTCTCCAATTTTTAGCCGATTTAGAAATTAGAAAATTCTATGGCGTTGGAAAAGTTACTGCTGACAAGATGTACCAACTCGGTATTTTTACCGGAAAGGATTTAAAAACAAAATCGGCCGAATTCTTAGGAGAACACTTTGGGAAAAGCGGCAACTATTATTTTAATGTGGTACGAGGTATTCACACAAGCGAGGTAAAACCCCATCGCATTCCAAAATCTGTTGGTGCGGAACGCACTTTTAACGAGAACCTTAGCAGTGAAATTTTTATGCTGGAACGCTTAGACCAGATAGCCGAGGAACTAGAACGGCGCTTAAAGAAATCGGATATTGCTGGCAAAACCATTACCCTAAAAATAAAATATAGTGATTTTACATTGAACACCCGAAGCAAGACCCTACCGTATTTCATCTCGGATAAAAATCTTATTTTACAAACGGCCAAGGAATTGTTGTACCACGAAGAACTTCAAAATTCCGTACGCTTATTAGGTATTTCATTGGCTAACTTAAACACAGATAAAAAAGAAAAGAACAAGACAGAGCGAGAAGCTATCTTAGTTCAATTAAAATTCGACTTTTAATAAATGAAGCATATGACTATTAAGGTTGAGCATCTTTACTACCTTGAGTATTCATACAATCTTTTTTATTTTAGTTAAAAAGTTACAGGTTACTTTGCATCGCTTTCATAGTGTGTAAATGCTATCTGAGTTAATGGATAAATGATTTTAATCGTTTTTCACATCCCTAAATAAGACCGAAAAGCAATCCTAAATTGGCATCATGACACTCGAAATACATAAGCAAAGGGATTAATTAAGGCTGTTTTTTATCGAGTTAGTCTAGATTTTTGTTCATCCTTTACATTCTTAGAGGAAAATAAATCTGCCTAAATATTAAACAAGACTGTTAATCCTTCCCATTAATTTGAAAGACATCCCTTGTTTTCATAGCTTTATAAGCTATTGTTATGAAAAGGAATTTTTACACCGTTAGAAGCTTATGGATATTGGAAATTATGATGATGCCGCACGAAAGTTTTATAAAACACTTAAAATAACCCAGCTGCCTGTCTCTTCTTGGGATTTTTATGCACCTAACTTTGATACCTTCTGTGATACTGCGAATGACATAACATCACTTTCTAAAATTGCAAAAGAAAATTCATGGGTATTTGATTCTAATTTATTTGAAGAAGAGTTACAGGAAAAAGAACATGTAATTGTGGTTACGGATGCAAAGCTCAATATTGTTTACGCTACAAATAATATTTGGAAAATGAATGGTTATAGACCAGAACAGCTAATTGGCAACAAACCAAATATGTTCCAAGGTAAAGAAACTTGCAAAAAATCTTTAGAAATCATCTCAACAGCCATCAAAGCAGAAAGGTCCTTTGAAACCACAGTGACGAATTACAGGCAAGATGGTACAACATATAACTGTTGGATTCATGGCCAACCAATATTCGATAAAACAGGTAAGGTTATTAATTTTATAGCCTTTGAACGCGAAGTCGCTTAAAATACTTTTAAATAAAATAGAAAAACCCGCTTAAAGCGGGTTTTTCTATTTTACATCATTTCTAGCTTTAGAAATTACAACTTTCTATTTCGGTGACACGTAAGGTATTTACCATACCCTTGTCTTTCATGGGCATAGCAGCTAAACTAACGAGCATATCACCCACTTCCAAAAACCCTTTTTTACAGGCCAATTTATTTACATCATCAATAGTTTCATCGGTAGAAACATACTTGTCATAATAGAATGCCCTAACGCCCCATAATAAATTCAATTGCGTAAGTATTCGTTTGTTGGAGGTAAATACCAATATATGTGCACTTGGTCGCCAAGCAGATATCTGAAAGGCTGTATAACCACTATTCGTCAACGTAGAGATAGCTTTCGCTTTTATCTCGTTTGCCATTAACGCTGCGTGATAACAAACAGATTTCGTAATAAAACGCTTGGTTCTAACATGCGGTGGTTCGTGCGGAACTTTTATCAAATCACTACCCTCTACGCTTTTTAAAATACTTGTCATTTTTTCGATAACCTCCACTGGATAATTACCTACAGACGTTTCCCCAGAAAGCATTACCGCATCGGCACCGTCCATTACTGAGTTAGCCACATCATTTACTTCTGCCCTTGTTGGCGTAAGACTTGTAATCATAGTCTCCATCATTTGGGTAGCGATGATTACTGGTATTCTTGCCTTTTTCGCTCGTAATACCAGTTGCTTTTGAATCAATGGAACTTCGTGCGCAGGTACTTCAACTCCCAAATCACCACGCGCAACCATTAAACCATCACAATAAGCAACGATTTTATCAATATTCTCTACAGCTTCTGGCTTTTCAATTTTTGCTATAATTGGAATTTTATGCTTAGAATGTTTGCTAATTATATTTTGCAAGTCGATAAGGTCTTGACTAAATCGCACAAAGGAAAGCGCAATCCAATCTACCTCAAGCGAGATAGCGAATTCTGCATCTTTAATATCTTTTTCTGTAAGTGCAGGCAGGGATATATTGGTATTGGGAAGGTTTACGCCTTTCTTGGATTTTAAAGGGCCACCTTGTATCACTTTTGCCTTAACCTCGGTCTCACCATTGGTAGTAACGACCTCGAACATTAATTTTCCGTCATCCAAAAGAATACGTTCCCCAGGCTTAACATCCCTAGGAAACTCCTTGTAGTTCATATAAACGCGCTCCGCAGTGCCCTCAAAAGGCTTACCCGTGACAAAAGTAATCTCATCTCCAGGGCTTACTACAACTTCGCCGGCCATAACGCCTACACGTAACTTAGGTCCCTGTAAATCTGCAAGTATAGAGGTGTTCATTTCCAATTCTTCGTTCAACTCACGAATCATTACAACGCGTTCCTTTACGTCTTCATAATCTGCATGTGAAAAGTTGATTCTGAAGACATCTACTCCAGCTAACATCATGCTTCTAAGCACCTCTTTTTTACTTGTGGCCGGCCCTAAGGTGGCTACTATTTTTGTTTTTTTATTAGTTGGCATACTTAAAATATTAAGTTTTTCTTTGATTTTAATTTATCCGTTTCTACCGCATACGCCGTAATTACCTTAGGCATTTTCGTTAGAATTTTCACTATTACATCACTTTCCAGACCTTCTGCTTCCTCTATTTTTAGAAAATAATCTACCTCTTTATATTCTGGTATCAAGCGAGGTCTATTATAGGTTGTTTCGTTCTGAAACAAGTCATTATTTACCAGTAACTCTTGTTTTGTACTCTGGTTTGTAATTAGAACCCAATATCTGTCATGGAATTGGTCTACCCAATCGAACCAAGGAAAAGAACTATTTTTCGATAGGTCAAAATCTTTCTTGGACCTTTTAAATTTTGCTTTAAGGGCTTGGTTTAGATGATACACTATAGCATAATCCTCCAAGGAGCTATGAATTGCAATCAAAAGAAATGAATCATCGTAAAAATCTTCGCTTATTTTGTAGACTGCTGCCATAGTTAAAACAAGACGTAAATATAGAACTATTCACGAATAAAGCCTAAAAACGACAGCCTTAAAGAAGTGTTATAGATTATGAAAACGTTAGTATTTTGTTACAAAAGGGGTATTTACTACTTCATCTTATCCTGAAGCGCAAAAAAAGCTCTTTTAGAAGCACGCTCTTCTGCCTTCTTTTTAGATGTTGCCCTTGCTTTTGCTACAACGTCACCACCTATTGATAATTTAACTGCAAAATGTTTCAATGAATCGTTACCTGTATCCTCGTAAACATTGTATTTAAATGTCTTTTTTTGTTTTTGGCACCATTCTATAACCAAACTTTTATAACTAATTACCCTACCTTCTAACTGTTCTATATCAACGTAAGGCTCAATGACTCTTTTTTTTATAAATTTCTCGCAGTATGGATAACCCCTGTCCAAGTATATAGCTCCTACCAAAGCTTCAAATACATTACCATGGATATTCTCACCAAAATGAGATTTAGGAATCCTACTTTCAACAAATTCAATCAATTTTAGGTCTTTCCCTAGTTCGTTTAGATGTTCTCTACTTACTACTTTGGAACGCATTTTTGTAAGGTAGCCTTCGTCCCCGTTAGGAACTTCACTATATAAGTGTTTGGAAATAATGGTCCCCAACATAGAATCTCCTAAAAACTCCAACCGCTCATAATTCATAGGGATACCCTCCTCATCCCTTTTGTTCATAGACCGGTGAAGAAAAGCCTTTTTGTAATATTTTAAATTTTTAGGCTTAAAGCTAAGTATCCGTGAAATACCTAAAAAAAAATCCCCATCCTCTTTGGGATGGGAATTGAATATATTTTTAGGGAATTCCATTACCTGTTTACTTTAGTTTCTTGAAGACGACGCAAGCATTATGCCCTCCGAAACCAAAGGTATTACTCATAGCAACGTTAATCTCTCTTTTTTGTGCCTTGTTCAAGGTTAAATTTAGACTAGGATCAATATTTTCATCTACGGTGGTGTGATTAATCGTAGGTGGTACAATACCGTGCTCCATAGACAATATAGAAGCAATGGCCTCAATGGCTCCAGCTGCTCCTAATAAATGCCCCGTCATGGATTTTGTAGAATTTATATTTATATTTTTGGCGTGTTCCCCAAATACTTCTGAAATAGCCTTCAATTCTGCTACATCTCCTAAAAGGGTAGATGTACCATGCGTATTGATGGCATCAACTTCTTCTATTTCCATTCCAGCATCACGCAAACAATTCTGCATTACCCTAACCACGCCAATCCCGTCTGGATGTGGCGCTGTCATATGATACGCATCACTTGAAAGTCCGCCGCCAGCAACCTCAGCATATATTTTTGCTCCCCTTGCCTTCGCGTGTTCGTATTCCTCCAGTATTAAAGCTCCTGCACCTTCGCCAAGTACAAATCCGTCTCTAGTAGCGTCAAAAGGTCTTGAAGCCGTTTCTGGACTGTCGTTTCTAGTTGATAAAGCATGCATAGCTCCGAAACCACCCATACCTGCAATAGTCACTGCTGCTTCGCTACCACCAGTAACAATAACGTCGCAATGTCCTAAGCGTATGTAGTTAAGTGCATCTATCATAGCATTTGCTGCAGATGCACAGGCAGATACCGTAGTATAGTTAGGCCCCATAAAACCATGTTTTATAGAAATATTACCCGGCGCGATATCCGCTATCATTTTAGGAATGAAGAACGGATTAAAACGTGGTGTACCATCACCAGCTGCAAAGTTCAACACCTCGTTCTGAAATGTTTCCAGTCCTCCGATACCGGCACCCCAAATAACCCCAACACGAAATTTATCGATTTTATCCAAATCCAATTTGGAATCTAGAATGGCCTCATCTGAAGAAATAAGGGCGTATTGCGCAAACTTATCTAGCTTGCGACCTTCCTTTCTTTCAAAATGGTCCTCTATATTATAGTTTTTGAGTTCACAGGCAAATTTTACCTTGAATTTTTCCGCATCATAGTGTGTAATCGGGGCAGAGCCACTTTTACCGTTCACAAGACCGTTCCAATACTCCTCAATATTATTACCAATTGGGGTAAGTGCCCCTAATCCGGTAACCACAACTCGCTTTAATTGCATTGAACTTTGTTTTAGTTTAAACTATAAACCAATGTAAATTAAAAAAAATTATCCATGCGGAGCATTTACCACATGGATAATTTA
>JBLICT010000106.1:0-10094 GCA_047632415.1 Maribacter sp. | reverse complement strand
TTTTGGAGGTGTATATCCTTCACCCCTATATGCTCCTGTCGTCTTAATGGGCCAGCCATAATTAGCACCAGGTTTTAATATATTAATTTCATCTCCTTGATTTGTACCATGCTCGCTGAACCAAAGTGCGCCTGTTTTTTTGTTTAAAGTGATTCCCTGGGCCGCTCTTATTCCTATAGCGAATAAGCCCTTAACGGCTTTCGCTCCAAAATCTGGGTTGTCAGTAGGGGTACTACCGTCATCGTTAAAGCGGTATATTTTCCCCCTTTTATCCTTGACATCTTGGGCGATGGGCATTTCAGGTTGATTAGCTTCTGTAAAAAGACGTTCCCCAATAGTGATATACAGTTTTTTATCTGCTCCAAACGACATCCCACCCCCATAGTGGAATAAACCAACAGTATAAGGTTCAGCCACGAAAATGGGTTTTATCTTGGTCAAGGAATCCCTTTCCAATACAGCTTGGATGACTTTGGTAGTGCTCTTTTCTCCTTTTCTGGCGACATAAGAAACATAAAGGGTTTTATTACTTTTAAAATTTGGGTGTAGCACAATGTCAAATATCCCAGCATTATATTTCAATTTTTTACCATCTGCGCTACGCGGAAATGTTCCAAGTGGATGTTTGGATGCATCAACCAACAGGCTATCTGCTAAATCTTCCGGGAATCCTTTTATTTTCAACTGCGCTTTTGTTCTTAAATCTACACGTAGAATATTACCGTCTTTTTCAGAAATCAACACCTCATTGTTAGATAAAAAAGCGGCACTCCATGGTCGCTTGAGTCCTTCTATCACCACTTTTTTGGTTGGGATATGTATTTCTACTATGACTTTTGGAGTTGCGTTTTTTATAGAAGGTTGACAGGAGCTTATAATCAAGAAAGCTACAAGCAGTAATTTATGGGTACCAAACACATCTTTCATCCGTATTGTTTGGACAAAAATGTGGATTATGGGCCCAGCTTCCTATCAAAATCATGATTTCGGCATACAAATGAACCGGTTATATGCGTACATTCAACTAGATTGTCGATACTCGAAAGCCGTTTGATGCGTCTGTTTTTTAAACGCTGTGTTAAAAGTAGAAATGCTATTAAACCCACTATCATAGGCGATTGCAGCAATTTTATAGTGCTTGAACTCCTGGGACCGTAAGCGTCTTTGAACCTCAGAAACCCGCAAACGAATGATGTATTGCGAATAGTTGATTCCTTCTGCTTGGTTTATGACTTGAGAGAGCTGTTTGGAGCTAATACCTATTTTTTTACTCAGTTTTGAAAGGGTAAGGTCGGGATTTAGATATGATTTTTCATCTTCCATGAGTGTTTCCAATGCCATCATATAGACTTTCGACTCTTGTTGAACAAGACCTGATGTAGCATATTTAACTGTTTCGACCTGAAACAAAAAAGGGTTTTTTAAAGCCCATACAGCAAAACAAAGTACTACCACAGAAAATAAAAAGGCCATTCCCATATAATACGGGATAATGCGTGTTGTGATTAAGACAATAAATAGAAGTATACTAAGGGTAGTGTATGCAAAAAAGTTCAACCATTTGTTGGTGAGATTTTGCGTATCGTTATTATGGACTGTTTTATTCGTAAAAAGCCAATACACCGTATAGATGGTATAGGTTAGCATGTGGGCTATTAGACAATAATACAAGGTTAATGATGCAGTGGAACCGTCATTGGGTAGAAGCCAGCAGAAGAAAATAAATAGTGCCATAGGTATATAATGCCATGCATATTTATTTTTTGGTAGCACATTCATACTATTTTTCATTAGATACGAATAGTGCCATAATGAAGGACCTATGGCCAACAATACCCCTAGAAAAACATTCCGAATCACGGGGTCAATAGGAAAATAATTAAAAAATAAGGACTTGCCGATTCTTAGGCTAAAGGCAAGTAGGTACATTGACAAAAAAATGTTCGCTTTTGGTTGTTGTTTTCTAGTAATTAAAAGAAACATCCCAAAAAATAAACTAAGGATGACACCAATACTGCCAACGAACAACTCTATGTGTTTGAAGATTTCATCGTTTTGTGCCATAAAACAAAGAAACTAAATCTTAGTCAAATATAATCCTAAGAGCTAATTAATCGGTTCTGAGGAATATATAAGCTCATGCTGATAATACTACCATGTTACAGTTATTTATTTATGGTTAGTTATGATGTTCTAATAGAATTCATGCACCACACTAAAGTTTGGTGTCCAAAAATGCAAGATTTCAAGATGTGATTTAAACAGGAAGAACTATCACAAGATTATTCATCTTGCCAACTACCTATGGTGTCGACCAGAACTGCAACCAGTTTTACCAAATCATCGATATCTACCCATTCATCGGGCATGTAAAAGTTTCCGCCAAGAGAACCAATTCCATAAGCCGGAACACCAAGTAGGCGTATCGGATACCGAATATCGCCAGCATAATGATTAGGGTATGCGGTTGGTTCTTTACCCGTAATTTCAGCAATTGAGTTTCTAACTATCTTACTCTCTGGTGCTTCCCAATCTGCTGCCCCTGGATTGGTCATATAGCCAACACTTTTAAGTTCTGCTGTATATGTTTGGGTAGCTGTTGAACGCGATTTCACTAATTCAGTTATTACTTTATTTGAATCGTCTAAAAGTGCTTTCCAGGTATGAGCACCGGTGAACTTGAGCCGAAAGGTGACTGTGGCTTTATCAGCAACGGACCCAATGCGATCACCGCCCTTTATAATCCCGATGTTGACCATGAGATCCTTAAAGACGGATTGTTTCAAAGTTTCCAGCAGCTCTAAACAAAGGTCAACTGCACTTCCACCCTCCTTCCATTCGGCAGAGTCGATACTTCCGATTTCCAGTGGTTCTCCACGCCACCCGGTCATTTCTAGTTGTAAATCGGCAATACCTTGGACTGAATTTTTGATGTCTTCCATACCACGACCTGTTTCGGCCGGATGCACATACAGTACGGCATCAATGTTATGATCCGTATTTCTAATTCGTTCAAAGACGGGCAGACTTCCACGACCACCGCCACCTTTACCGTGAAGGCTCATTACAACGGGTAATGTTTTTCCACTTTTCGAAAGAATAGTGGCAGCGACGAGCATAGCCGCTACCCCACCCTTGTCATCGGATGTTCCCAAGCCGTATAACTTATTACCTATAATCTTGGGTTCAAAAGGGTCGGTGGACCACCCTTCTTCTATCGAATGCGTATCAATATGAGAGAACATCGCAAATTGTTGCTTTGCTTGCTTCTTTGGCCATCCCACAATATTCACAAAAGGGCCGTCTCCAGCTGGACTGGGGGTCATATATTCAGGATGGTCTTGATACCGACTGGGCCGATCTTCACTCTCCTCTATGCGATAGGGTAGTTTTGAGAGGTAGTCGCTTACCACCTTTTGTGCATTGCCGGCAGATTCTCCTTCGATACTCTGTACCCGTATCAGTTTTTCCAATACTTCGATAAGCTCCTTTCTATGCTTTTGAGCCAGTTTAAGGGCTTTGATAGAGGGTTTATGGGTATTCAGTACAGATAGCAAGGGAATTGCTACCATTGCTTTAGCTGTTGTCTTAATGAATGTTCTTCTTGGTATCCGGTTTTCATTGCTCATATAGCTGGAGATCAATTAGGATACAAAAGGTAAACGAAATTTTTAGCACACCATAATTTTCAGGCTCAAAACACCCCCAATATAAATTGGGAGATCTTACTAGTAACAAAACTACCGGTTGTTCATTTATTTTACTAAATGTAGTATTGAATCCGATAATTAACTAGGTTGAGTAGTTCTGGAATTTGTTAGTCTTACTAAATAGTGGTGTATTAGAATAGATCTCCTTAGTTATGTGCGTTCGCCCACGAAATAGTCGTTTTTGCTTTTAAACAAAACATTAAAAGAAGTCAAACTCCCATAAATACGCGTAATGTATTGCTGAAGGTCTATCTTTTCTTGATCATCCAAGTTTTTACTACTGTTAATTTTCTGTTCCATAACACGGATACGGTCTCGTACCATTACTATTTTATGAAAAAAAGTGTCAATTGGAATTTCCTTATTGGCCAAGGCATCACCCGGTTCCAAAATTAATTTTCCACCACGCCATTTGTCCGCCAGGGCTACTTTCTCGTGGGTATCGCTCCATTTTTCCAATATCTTAACTAAGGAACTTTCAACATCAAAATAGCTTACGGTATCCACGTCACCTTCCAAGCGTTCTATCACTTCAAAATCATCGGCTATGTCTATGGTTTCCATACCTTTTTCTATAAAAGTTACCCAATACTGTTTGGACGATACATTTGTTATAACGCCTTTGCCATGTTCTAAATGATGTATTCGAGATCCTATTCCTAATAATATCATGATATAAATTTTAGCTAGTAAAATGCTAATTTAAAATGTGTTTTTTGAAACCACAATAGCTTGTTCAAGTTTTATCTATCTTCTGTATACCCTGCACGTGTGCCGCTATTGCACTTGATTTACTTTTACGGGTATATTTTTGTGCTATACGTGTCCTAGTCAAAATGAAATCTCTAACATAATAGTACTTGTTTTGAAAATAATTTGCTGAAATACAACGATCTGTGGAGAGGGCAAAAACTAGAAGGAAATAAAGAACCAAACAAACGAAATTCCTTGCTTATAGCTAGTTAAAATAAAAGAATCTCCTTACCCGTTATAACCGCTTATCACTACCTAGTCTTTTAACCCTTCTGCCGTTCGAGAATCCACCAAATACATGATTTTCCAATTCCCATCATCAAGAAAAAGTTGGATAGAGTTAGCTCCGGAATGATGTAGTTCGCCATCCAACCAAAATTCATAGGGTGTCCATACGTGCGCCAAAGGGCCATCTACCTGTATCGCATAGCTTAAAAGCTTTTCTTTAAATACGGTAGAATCTGGCATGGAAACGATACCAGCAACCAGATCTTGAAAATTTTGAGTTCTTAGCGACTGTATTCCTTCGACATTTGGAGCGGTACGCTGTAAACGGGCATCTGCATGAATTAACCTGTTCATGCCTTCGCTATCACGGGCATGAAAGGCTTCAAAAAAGGAATCAACGGTGTTTTTTACTGTTTCTTCTGGGGTTTGCGCTGACACTAGGGAACTAAAAGAAAAGAAGAGTAGTGTTATTAGGTACCTCATAATACGAACTGATTTTAGTTGAAATCTAAAAGTAAGAATTATCCATTGAACAAAAAGTAATTAAAGCCATTGTCTTAACTGCACCTCATTGTCATCAAAACTCCTTATTTTTAACTCCGAATAAATCAAAATACATGTCCATAGCAAAAAAAGAGTATAAAAGAGTCACCGTAAAGTCCTTGGTAGACATGAAGAGAAACGGCGAAAAGATATCTATGTTAACGGCTTATGACTATTCCATGGCTAAAATTGTGGATGTTGCCAATGTGGATGTTATTTTGGTAGGCGATTCCGCTAGTAACGTAATGGCAGGTCATGAAACCACCTTGCCCATTACCTTGGATCAAATGATTTATCACGCGTCCTCTGTTATAAGGGCGATTGATCGTGCTTTGGTGGTGGTAGATCTTCCGTTTGGAAGTTACCAAAGTGATCCTAAAGAAGCGCTTAGGTCTGCCATACGTATCATGAAGGAGAGTGGCGCACATGCTGTAAAAGTAGAAGGTGGTGCGGAGATAAAGGAATCTGTAAAGCGGATTTTAGCTGCAGGTATCCCGGTTATGGGTCATTTAGGTCTTACACCACAGTCTATTTATAAATTTGGGACGTATACGGTTAGAGCAAAAGAAGACGTTGAAGCAGAAAAATTAAAAGAAGACGCGCTTCTTTTAGAAAAACTAGGTTGTTTTGGTATTGTTTTGGAAAAGATTCCTGCCAACCTTACGAAAGAAGTTTCTGAGAGCCTTACCATACCCACCATTGGTATTGGCGGTGGAAAGCATGCTGATGGCCAGGTTTTAGTAATTCATGACCTATTGGGAATGACACACGAGTTTAACCCTAGATTTTTACGAAGGTATATGAACCTATATGAAGAAATGGGCAAGGCTATATCTAGTTATGTTGCCGATGTAAAAAGCAAGGATTTTCCAAATGATGAGGAACAATATTAATTTTTAAAAGGTTTGAAACAAAAGGGTTTTGCATATCGTTTTTATATTATAGCCTTGGTGTTATTGAATATTGGCTGCGACCAAATCTCAAAAGTGGTAGTACGCAAAAACGTAGTGAGCCGGGAATATATTGAATTGGTTACTGACCACCTTATCCTTACCAATGTGGAGAATACAGGAGCTATGCTTGGCTTTGGGGCCAACTTCCCTCCTATTATAAAAATTATACTATTGCAAATTATACCGGTATTTGTTCTTATGGTTTTACTCTATCGGGTACTTACCAAAAAAACAATTGACAGATGGCTTGTATTCGCTTTTGCTTTGGTTATTGGGGGCGGTATTGGTAATTTAATAGACCGTATCATATACGGTTCGGTAACCGACTTTTTTCAAATTCGCCTTGGGTTTTTGAAAACAGGAATTTTTAATATGGCTGATGTCGCAGTTACGATTGGTGTGTTAATGATTTTGTTTCTAAGCTTGTTTGGAAAAAAAGTATCGATTTAGTTTTCTTTACGGATACTAAATAATAAACTAATGACACGTTACCCATCTAAGTAAACCATCCTATGACCTATTAAATATAAGATAGGTGTGAAAATAATACGTATATAAACCTTAAAGAACAACTTGTCCAAAAAACAATATTCTAACAGTAAAAATCTTCAAGTACTTTTTGAAGATAATCACGTGATAATAGTAAATAAACGGCCAGGAGATATCGTACAGGGCGATAAGACTGGGGATATTCCTCTGAGTGAGGTGGTAAAGGAATTTATAAAGGAAAAATACAATAAGCCCGGTAATGTGTATTTGGGCGTTGTACACCGGTTGGATAGGCCTACTTCTGGCATCGTACTTTTTGCAAAGACCTCAAAAGCTTTGCCAAGACTCAACAAATTATTCGCAGAGAAAGAAGCTAAAAAAACATACTGGGCCATTGTGAAAAACATCCCAGAAAAAACATCAGACACCCTTGTGCATTGGCTCAGACGAAATACCAAACAAAACAAGTCCTATGCCAACAAAAAAGAAGTGCCAGAAAGTAAAAAAGCGATTCTAGAATATCGATTGCTAAAAAAATTAGATCGTTACGCCCTACTTGAAATCGATTTAAAAACCGGCAGGCATCATCAAATAAGATCTCAATTATCAAGCATTGGAAGTCCCATAAAGGGAGATTTAAAATACGGTTTCGATAGAAGTAATCCGGACGGTAGCATTCACCTTCATGCCCGTACCTTACAATTTGTGCATCCTGTAAATAAAGAAACGATTGCCGTAGTCGCTCCCCCACCCAAGGACCCGATTTGGGATGTATGTACTTAATTTTAGTACATTTAGAAGCTAAACACACCTTCTAATGAAATTATCCATTTTGTCTTTTTTGATGCTTACACTGCTTTCCAGCTGCGGCAGTTATAATTCTATAGATACTTTTTACAATGCCCATAAAAACGATAATCAGGTAACGGCTGTTCGTGCGCCTAGATTTATGTTAGGAATGTTAGGTCAGATTTCGCCAGAAATGAATGCACTAATTGGAAATACCAAAGATTTACGATACATGCAGTTTCCTAGCGCAACGCCTACCAGAACACAATTATTGAATGAGCAAATGAACGGTATTACAGGGAATTCCTTTATTGAAGTGTTCCGTAAAAATGACAATCTAAATCGTAATGTAGTTTCTATACGGGAAAAGCACGATGCCGTTAAGGAGATACTTATCTATAATAACAATGGTCAAAACGGTTCCTTTTTATACTTTAACGGGAACTTTGACCCAGAAAAGGTAAGGCAGTTGGCCAAGGAAGATGGCTTTAAAACCTTAGGAGACGGCATCATAAAGCAATATACTGGAAGGGGAACACCAGAAACTAGTCCGGAGTAAGAACCTTTTGTTTTTGCGAGGACCTAAAACTTTCAATGACTACAGATCCTAAAATCAACATACCACCTAATACGGTTGTTAACTCCGGAATTTCATTTAAGAAAATAGTTCCGATCAGTATACCGTAAACAGGTTGTATACTGCTGAGAATACTCACCGTAGTAATACTGAAATGCCTGAATGTCATCAAAAACAAGGTATGCCCAATCGCCGTGGTGATTACTGCCAAAGCTAAAAGGCCCTGCCACTGACCTATAACAATATTAAAATCGATATATAAAAATGCGGGCAGTAATATAACACCAATAATTCCTGTTTGATATACCATTAAGGCAGAACCATGGTATTCAGTTACCCTAGCTTTTAATACCAGATTTCGCAGCGCATAACACAGTGCCGAGAAAACGCCTATTCCTATCGCAAGGGTATTAGAATCTTCAAAATTGAATTCCGGACTTAAAAAATAGATTCCGGCTAAAACCATGGCTCCTAAGAGTAAATGTATTTTCTGGAACGGTGTTTTCAAAAGCAGTGGTTCTAAAAAGGATGTAAGCACAGGATAGGTAAACAAAGAGAGCATCCCAATAGCGACACTAGACCACTGGAGCGCATAAAAGTAGGTAATCCAATGCAAGCCCATAAGGATACCACTACCTAGGACAATCCCTCTGTGCGCTGGCTTAATTCGCATGGATATTCCTTTCCACTTACAAAAAACCAGTAGCACCAAAAAGGCTAAAATCGCACGCGAGGCAATTGTTACTGGAACTGGTAGGTCTACATAGCGTCCTAAGGCCCCAGAAGTACCCACAAAAACCATGGCGAGGTTAATTTCCAATAAATGCGAGAGGTGAGAGCGTTTCATTTTAAAGCAAGCCTTATCGTGTATGTAACAAGGCCTTTTCACGTATGATTTGTGAAACGGGTTTGTTCTCCAAATGGCTCTCTAGCCAAGAAATAATATCCAAATACAGGAACGAACGTTTTTCATAAGGATGGTCTTCATACTTTTTAAGTTCTGTATGTAGTTTTTGAAATTCTCCCCTAAGCTCATTCGGATAAATACCGCCAAGGCTTCTTAAGAACTTTATCATTTCCTTTTGCACTTCGTGCATGTCGTTCATTTTCAACAAGAACTTGTAGGTGCTTTTAAGCTGAATTTCTAAATGGTAATCCATACCGGCTTCATAGTGCGCAACAAGGCTCAGCACTCTTGCGAAGCACATAAGATCTTCCCGCATTTTAAGGTTCTTGTTATCAATGATTTTTTTTAGGTAAACAATACAGGTTTTATTGTCGCCTATGCCAAAATACAGACAAGCTATTTTGTAATACAACACCATCACATGATGTGCATCTATCCGGTCTTTGTGTTTGTTGATGCCGTACTCTACAATTTTTACCAGGTACAAGCCCTTTTCAAAGGTGCCGTCCAAGAAATGGAGGTTAAGCTTGTTGGCATTTAAATAGAGAAATGCCAACGATGTAATATTGTCATTTTTTGGAAAATTAGGATCCTTAAGCACTAGCTCCAACTCTTCAAGTGTAACTTTAAATTGAGAGCTATATTTTACATAAAATAAGGATTCTAATAAATAATGATTTCCTTTAAGATAAAAAACAGGATTCAGATAAATCATTTCCTTGTTCTCATTGAAAAGGTCTACCCATTTACTGGAATATTTATAGCAAGAAAGAAAATCCTGAATTAAAAAACTGTACCATAAATGGGCTTTATACAACCAAAGTTTTTCTCTAAAACCTAGGGTATCTAAGTCATATTTAGGCAGGTGTTTTGTAAAGTATTCTTTTACTCTTTTTAAGTCATCATCACTTCGTACATAACCTACTTTTAACATCATTCCGTACAATTGCAAGGAAAGATTGGAAAGTTTGCTGGTCATCACATTTTGGCCAGACAATTCTTTAGCCTGCAATGCCAGTTCGTCGGCTCTATCCGGAATACTTCGGGTGATGTACTGTGTCTCAATTATCTTTTCAAGCTCTACTATTTCATAAGCGATATTCTTCTCTTCATTTTCAATAGCGACTGATTTTGCCTTATCCAAA
>JBLICT010000105.1:0-10375 GCA_047632415.1 Maribacter sp. | reverse complement strand
TGCCTTTCCTCTATGGCTTATTTTATTTTTTGTTTCTAGGGGTAGCTCTGCAAAGGTACGATCGTGGCCGACAGGTTTAAATATTGGGTCATATCCAAAGCCGTTTTCACCTTTCTTTTTTTTAGTGATGACCCCTTCTGCAGAACCTTCAAAAAATAATGTTTCCCCCTCTATATTTAGGGCAATACATGTACTAAAGTGTGCTCCTCGATTTTTCTTGTCTAACAAGTTTTTTAGTAATTTTTTCACATTGGCATCTGCACCGGATTCCACACCGGCATAACGGGCTGTATAAACACCGGGTTCGCCATTAAGTGCGTCTACCAACAGCCCTGTGTCATCTGCAAAGCAGGGTAGATTATAGTTATTGGTAACATAGTCAGCCTTTAGTTTTGCATTTCCTTGAAGCGTATCTGAAGTTTCCGGTATTGCCTCTGTACATCCAATATCTTGTAAGGATACCAATTGAATATGGTCTGGGACTAAGGCTTGTATTTCTTTTAACTTATTCTGATTATGGGTGGCGAATACGAGTTTCATTGAAAATAATTTAGGGGCTGTTTTAAATCGTTTACAGCTTCAAAAATAGTAATTTTATAAAATGGAATTAAAGGTACCCCCAGTTATTGTCTTTTTGGTTTTTGTTTTAGGCATGTACCTTTTAAGAACCTTTCTGCCATTTGGCTTTTTTGATTTCTTTGGAAGATTACCTTTAGCTAAGATTCTCATAGGAGTCGCGGCGGCTATTGGTTTTGGAAGTCTTGTTCAGTTTTTTGTATCAAAAACCACAGTGAATCCCAATACACCCGACAAAGCCTCTAGTTTGGTTACCAATGGCTTGTATACCTTCTCTAGGAATCCAATGTATCTCGCGATGTTATTATTGCTTCTTGCGGTGGGACTTTATTTTGGCAACGCATTCAATACATTAATAGCAGCTGGATTTGTGGGTTATATGAACCGTTTTCAAATAGTTCCTGAAGAGCACATCTTATTGGATAAATTTGGTAAAAAGTATACGGAATACCTAACGAAGACCAGAAGGTGGTTTTAGATTTTGAGTATATTAATTTTTACGCTTATAGTTTAAAATATTACTCATTTGACTTATTTTTTAATATATTAGCATAATAGTTAATTATTATGATAGCAATTATTACAGGAGATATTATTAATTCGGAAAACTATTTATCAACGGAATGGATAGGCGGTTTAAAAACTTACTTTAATCGATTTGGGCCCGCACCAATGCAGTGGGAAATATATAGAGGGGACGAGTTTCAGTTAAAGGTTACTAGTGAGAGTGCCTTACTATCTGCAATTCAAATAAAGGCTTTACTAAAATCGGTAAAAGGGTTGGATGTTAGAATGGGTATAGGAATAGGTCTGGAGACTTATGTTGGAACAGGTGTTAGCGAGTCTAACGGTTCTGCACACCAACGTTCTGGCCGTAAATTTGAATCCCTAAAAGAAAGTAAGGTAAATCTGAGTATCGCAACAGGCAGCGAATCGCATGACCTTACCCTAAATCTTATGCTGCGTTTGGCCTTGGATTTTATGAACAGCTGGAGTGTAGTGTCTGCAGAGATTGCCCTCATGGTACTGGACAACCCGGCAGCTTCCCAAAAGGAAATTGCCCAAAAATTAGGTATAAAACAATCCGCCGTGAGCCAACGAATAAAAAGAGCGCGATTGGATTTGGTCTTGGACCTCTTGGCCTATTATCAACACGTAATCGGAGATGTATAACGTATGGTGATTTTTGTAAAATTAGTACTGGCCCATTTAATTGGGGATTTTATGCTACAGCCTTTAAAGTGGGTAATTCATAAGGAGGCAAACAAGATAAAATCAAAATACCTTTATCTTCATGTACTCATTCATTTTGCCTTGTATGTTTTGGTTATATGGGACTTTAGCCTTTGGAAAATAGCGATCATCTTAGCGTTATCCCATCTCTTGATAGATTTGGCAAAACTATATGCTAACCCATGGTTCAAGAACAAGAACATACCTTTTATTTTAGACCAAATTCTACATATTTTAGTCCTTTACGTTTGTTCCTACTATACGGAGTTACCAGAGCACTTTATTTCTCTATTCGAAAACTTAAATTGGCCCTTGGTCTTGGCCGTGCTGTTCGTTACTTCCCCATCTGCAATTATCATGGGAAAGTTACTAGAACCGATGTCAGGCCAAATAAATACAGACCATAAATCGCTTCCTAATGCAGGTAAATATATAGGTATTATAGAGCGTTTATTTGTGCTTGTATTTATATTATTAGGTAGGTGGGAGGCTATTGGTCTTTTGATTACGGCAAAATCCGTATTCCGCTTTAACGACTTAAAAGAAAGTAATAACAGAAAGCTCACGGAATACATATTAATAGGAACACTCGTAAGCTTTGGGCTGGCTATTCTTGCAGGATTATGGTATTTGAATCATATTGAAACAATCGGTTGACTTTGTTTAAATTCTTTAAAGACACTAGCTATTATTTTTGAATTTTAACCAATGGCGGCATTTTTTGTTTTATTTGACGTTTAAGATATGGTTAAAGGGATATAATTTTTACTTTTGCCCGATAATTGAGCTTCAGTATTGGCATCAAGAAAAAGCAATTTTTTGATATTAAGGGATAAAAAATAATGATTGCAACAGGAAGAAAATACGTTTTTGATTTCGATAGCACCTTAACAAGGGTAGAGGCCCTTGATGTGTTGGCAGAACTTACACTTCAAGGAAAATCGAACAAAGACGAAATTATAGCCGAAATCCAAAAAATAACCAATCTAGGTATAGACGGGGATATTTCGTTTACCGAATCCTTAGAAAGTAGGATTAAGTTATTAAATGCCCATAAAAATGATTTGGAACACTTGGTTAACGAGCTGCGACAAAAAATTTCAAAATCCATAGCCTCAAATAAAGAATTTTTCGAGAAATATGCAGATGATATTTATGTGATTTCCTGTGGATTTAAAGAGTTTATAGACCCTATAGTTAAAGAATACAATATTCCTTCCGATAGAGTGTACGCAAATACCTTCAAGTTCGATGACGCAGGTAATATTGTAGGTTTTGATGAGACTAATGTACTTTCCCAACATAACGGAAAAATACAATGCCTTAAAGATATGAAGCTAGAAGGAGAGGTACAAGTAATAGGAGACGGTTATAGCGATTATGTTATGCGAGAGGCAGGCATCGCAGATAAGTTTTTTGCCTACACAGAGAATATACACAGGGATAAGGCGGCCGACAACGCGGATCACATTACCCCTAATTTAGATGAATTTTTATACCTAAACGATTTGCCAAGAAATATATCTTACCCCAAGAACAGAATCAAAGTCCTTTTATTAGAAAACGTGCATACTGCCGCATTCGAGAACTTATCCGAAGATGGGTTTTCAGTAGAGTTGGTTAAACATAGTTTACCAGAAGAGGAGCTTATAGAAAAAATAAAGGGTGTACATGTGCTGGGTATACGGTCAAAGACCCAGGTAAGCCAAAAGGTGCTCGATGCTGCCGATAAATTATTGGTTGTGGGTGCATTTTGTATCGGTACTACCCAAATTGAATTGGAATATGCCAAGAAAAGAGGCGTTGTAGTCTTTAATGCACCTTACAGCAACACGCGGTCTGTGGTGGAGTTGGCTATTGGGGAAATTATTATGTTAATGAGAAGTGTATTCGCCAGAAGTTCTGAGCTACACAAAGGTCAGTGGCAAAAAACAGCAACTGGATCTCGTGAGGTTCGCGGTAAGAATCTGGGTATTGTAGGTTATGGGAATATTGGTAAGCAATTATCTGTATTGGCCGAGGCAATTGGTATGCGTGTTTATTACTATGATGTAGAGGATAGTTTGGCGCTTGGAAATGCTAAAAAGTGTAATACCTTAGAAGATTTGTTGAATATTTCTGATGTGGTTACGTTGCATATAGATGACAACCCTGCCAACAAAAACTTTATTGGCGAACGGGAAATCAACCAAATGAAAAAAGGCGTAATGCTAGTGAATCTTTCTAGGGGATTTGTGGTTGATATCGATGCCTTAGCAGTAGCTTTGGAGAGCGGTCAGATAGCAGGTGCTGCAATAGACGTATATCCGGAGGAACCGATAAGTAATGGCGATTTTATAACCAAATTACAAGGTTTTCCTAACGTGATATTAACACCGCATATTGGAGGTAGTACGGAGGAGGCGCAACGGGATATTGCAGATTTTGTACCCAATAAAATAATGGGTTATATCAATTCTGGAAACACGGTAGATGCTGTCAACTTCCCCAATATTCGCCTCCCAAAACAAAATAAGTCGCACCGGTTTTTGCACATCCATAAAAACGTACCTGGTATAATGGCAAAAATCAATAAAGTGTTAGCCGAGTACGAGCTTAATATCTCTAGTCAGTACTTATCTACGGACAATGAGGTAGGCTATGTCATTACAGATTTGGATAAGGAGTATAACAAGGACGTTATTAAAGCGCTTAGAAAGGTTGATAATACAATTAAGTTTAGGGTACTTTATTAGTCTTTGTGCTAAAAAATTTAAGTCAAGCCTTTACTGTGCATGACCTCTTATTGTGCTAAAAATCGCTTTTCACAACCAATAATAGGCAGCTTACCACAAATAATTTATTAGTAGTACTGAAATCATTAAAATTGCAGGAAATATCCTTATAACTTTTAATGTTCAACTTTTCGGTTTTTAATAAACAAATTGATAAATATTACCTATTGGTAGCCACCATTATTGCGTTAACCCTGGTTATACAGTCTATCACACAATATTCTTTACAAAAACAAGCACGTACTGCTTTGCTTATAAATATAGCAGGAAAACAGCGAATGTTAGGCCAAAAAGTGCTGACTAACTTCTATGAGTGTCGCTTGTTGAAATGTAATTATGCCGATATGAAGCTCGGGCTAGAACGCTTATATGCTACAAACCTTGCGCTACAAGATGGAGATTCTAGATTAGAACCTTTAAAAGATCCGGAAATTCAGAAAAATTTTGATAAGTTGGAGGCAGATATAAATTATATGTACGCTAGTTTACAGAACTCGGACAGTCTAGAAACAATTTCTTTTGAGAGCTTGTCAAGTACTGTGGGTCGGTTTATATCCGTAATGGATACCATTGTATCACAATTTCAAAAGAAGTCAGAAGATGATATTAGAACATTAATGATTGTAGAATTGGAACTTGCTGCATTATCTATTTTGATTATTCTATTGGAAATTATTTTTATCATAAATCCCGCAATAAAAAAAATAAGCAATCAGAACAAGAAACTAAAGGAGATTTCTTGGCATCAGTCCCATGCATTTAACTCGCACATAAAGAATATTAAGGATTTACAACATGTTTTGAAAATTGAGAAAAATATGGATCATAAACAGGAGCTTCTAGACTGTGTAATGGATGAACTCAACAATTTGGAACAAGTCTCTAAAAATATGATCAATTCCTTGGAGTCCCATGAAGATTAAGATAGCAAAACAAAAACCACTTAATTTTTTATTTTCAATACTCAGAAATAGATGTTATGACAATAAAAATAATTGATTATTGATGATGGTAAGGCTCGTTCTTTAGAATCGTAAACGCTCGGTAAACCTGTTCTACCATAAAAAGCCGTACCATTTGATGAGAAAATGTCATTTTGGACAGACTTATTTTTCCTGATGCTTTTTTATAAACGGAGGCACTAAAGCCATAAGGTCCTCCGATTACAAACACAAGTTGTTTGATACCGGAATTCATTTTCTTTTGTAAGTAAGATGAAAATTCGATTGACCTGAATTGTTTCCCGTTCTCATCCAATAAAACAAGAACATCCGTAGGTGCAAGCTGTTTTAGGATAAGTTCGCCTTCTTTCTCTTTTTGCTGGTCTTCAGAAAGGTTTTTTGTTTTTTTTAAATCCGGAATAACCTCTAAAACAAATTTGACATAATATCCCAAACGTTTTTCATACATGTTTATGAGGTGTTGTAGTTCTGCGCTATCTGTTTTCCCAATAGCCAATAGTTTTATCGTCATGTTTTGTTTATATAAAAATCAGTTAAGTATCTGATTGTTATTTACTTATATAGATTGGTGCTGTCGTTATTTAATTAAATGTCTACCATAGGCTTTCAAAAGTAAATCAATTTCCCAAATTGGATTCGTATTTTAGCACAAGGCAATAAAAGTATATGATTTCAGAAGCGCAATTTAAGGAAGAGATTAAAGGGATTATCAGCAATGCTATACGAGAGGATGTAGGCGATGGAGACCATAGTTCTCTAGCTTGCATTCCTAAAGAAGCCATTGGAAAGGCAAAACTTTTAGTCAAAGATGAAGGTATTCTCGCAGGGGTTGAATTTGCTAAGGAAGTTTTTGCTTATGTAGACAAGAACGTAAAGGTTGAAACCCTTATTGAAGATGGTAGTGAGGTCAAATACGGCGATATCGCCTTTTATGTGTCTGGTAGCTCCCAAAGCATCTTAAAGGCAGAACGGCTTGTTCTCAATGCCATGCAGAGGATGAGTGCCATTGCTACTAAGACTAATTTTTTTGTTGGGTTATTGGAAGGTACAGGTACCAAAATTTTAGATACTAGAAAAACGACGCCTGGCATACGAGCCTTAGAAAAATGGGCCGTAAAGATTGGTGGTGGCGAAAACCACAGATTTGCGCTTTACGATATGATTATGCTTAAGGATAATCACATAGATTTTGCTGGCGGTATTACCAAGGCTATAGACAAAACGAAAAATTATTTAAGAAAAACAGGAAATGATTTAAAGATTATAGTGGAAGCCAGAAGCTTAATTGAAATTAAGGAAATCTTAGAAACCGAAGGTGTTTACCGTATTCTCATAGATAATTTTAATTATGAAGATACAATAGAAGCGGTACGCTTGATTGGGGATACCTGTTTAACAGAGTCTTCTGGAGGAATCAATGAAGATACTATTCGCCAATATGCGGAGTGTGGTGTAGACTATATTTCTTCAGGAGCGCTCACGCATTCGGTATATAATATGGATTTAAGCCTAAAAGCTGTGTAAATGTCTTTAGAGATAGAAGAACGGTTAGAAAAAATCCCGGTAATTAACTGGTTAGTGCGGTTGTTGAAAAATATTAGGCTACCTGGTTTTGAGGGATTGTCTATCTATGATCTTACAGAGATGTATATTTTGGGTATTATTCAAGGGACACTTTCTACAAGGGCCAGTGCTATTGCGTTTAGCTTATTTATGGCAATATTCCCATTATTGATTTTCATGTTAACCCTAGTACCCTATCTTTTAGAGTTTGTAGCACTACAAAACCAGAATTTTGATACTGATTTTCTATCTTTTCTTGAATCTTTTTTACCAACGGCTACGGGCGAATATTTTGGAGAGGTTTTTCAGCAAATAAAAGATCAAAAGCGCGGTGGTTTACTTTCATCGGCCTTTATTCTTTCTATTTTTTTAGTCGCTAATGGGGTAAGTGCCATATTTGGGGGTTTTGAAACTTCGTATCATATAGAATTGACACGCAATTTTTTTAGGCAATATCTTTTTGCGCTTATGGTAGGTTTGATTTTGGCAGTTTTAATAATCCTCGGTTTTGTTATGTTTATCTATTTTGAAGTCTATGTTGGTGTGTACTTAGACGAGTTCCAGGCTAGGCTTGGAGGCTATGTTATGGAAGATGGGGATAGAACAGGAGTGCAGGTGGCCAAGGTGTTGTTTTTTGTTGTATTGTCCTATTTTACAACTGCAATCTTATATTATTTTGGAACCCTAGAGGGCAAACATGCTAGTTTCTTTTCCGTCGGCGCATTGATGACTACCATACTTTTTGTGGTAACTTCCTATTTATTTGGAATATATGTAGAAAAATTCGCCAGATATAATGAGTTGTACGGGGCATTGGGAGGTTTGTTGATATTGATGTTCTATATATGGCTTAATTCCAATATCTTGTTGCTTGGCTTTGAATTGAACGCTTCATTAAATTCCTTAAGAAAATTTACTAAAAAAGAAGAATGAGACATCCCTCGAAAATATATGTAGTGCTCTGTTTAATATGTATTTCCAATTTACTAACGGGCCAGACTGTTTTTGATCAATGGAAAACCATTGATGATCGTACCGGAAATCCAAAGGGTATCATTAATATATATGAGAAAGACGGATTAATGTACGGTTTCGTACAGAAAATTTTAGAACCGGGAAGGGAGAATTCTAAATGCACAAAATGCGAGGACGAGTTAAGGGATGTGCCTGTTGTTGGTATGGAAATAATAACGGCAGCGGAAAAAGATGAAGATGGGGAATGGAAGGGAAAACGTTTATTTGACCCAGAACAGGCTATGACCTTTCGTTGTAAGATATGGTTGAATCCCGAAAACCCGAATGAGTTAAAGGTTAGGGGCTATCTTGCTTTTATCTATCGTACCCAAACATGGCTTAGGGTGCAAGACAACTAGTATGGCACATTTTATAAACCTTGTACTGCCTATTCCTCTAGAAAGGAATTTCACCTACAGTGTTACGCCCCAAGAGGCTGCGCTACTTAAGCCAGGTATGCGCGTATCCGTTCCTTTCGGAAAATCCAAGATTTATACGGGTATCGTTCTTAACGTTCATACTATCGCTCCAGAGGTTTATGAAGCCAAGGAAATACATCAGATATTAGACGATGCACCAATTGCTACAGAGATTCAGCTAAAGCATTGGCAATGGATAGCGGACTACTATATGTGCACTTTGGGCGAGGTGGTACGTAGTGCTTTACCTAGTGCATTTCTTTTAGAAAGTGAAACCTTGGTGCTGCGGAATATGGAAGCGGAGGTAGATGAAGAGGATTTAAAGGATGACGAGTTTTTGGTGTACGAAGCCTTACAGCATCAGTCTGTATTAAAGGTGCATGAAGTAGCGGCTATTGTAGACCGTAAGAATGTTTTACCCATTTTAAACCGACTTCTAGAAAAAAACGTCATCAAATTAAAAGAGGAGGTTTTTGAACAATACAAGCCCAAGTTGGTCAAATACATTCGTTTGGGAATGTCTTATATGTCTGACGATGCTTTGGAAACACTCTTAGAATCTTTAACTAGAGCACCCAAACAGAGTCAGGTGGTGCTGGCCTTGTTTCAATTACAAGCAATAACTAAAAAACCAATAGCTACAGCAGAGTTGGAGCAAGCCAGCAATAGCTCCAAAGCGGTTATAAAGTCTTTGGTGCAGAAGGAAATTTTGGAAGAATATAGTATACGGGTAGATAGGGTTGATTTTGATGGTACCCAAGAGGTGTCAAATACCAAGGAATTGAACGAATATCAAGAACTGGCGCTTAAGGATATCCAAAATGCCTTTGATGATAATAAGGTTGCCTTATTGAAAGGGGTAACGTCTTCAGGAAAAACCGAAGTATATGTAAAGCTTATTGAGGAATGTTTAGAACAGAAAAAACAGGTACTGTATCTACTACCAGAAATTGCTTTAACCACCCAGCTCATATCAAGGTTACAGGAGTATTTTGGAGAAAAAATTGCCATTTACCATTCCAAATACAACGTGCAGGAACGCGTAGAGGTTTGGAATAATGTTTTGTTAGCAAAGCATAAGGCACAAATCGTGATTGGCGCTAGATCGGCCCTATTTTTACCCTTTTTGGATTTAGGTTTATTGCTGGTAGACGAGGAGCATGAAAGTTCCTTTAAGCAATTTGATCCAGCACCGAGATATCATGCGAGGGATGCTGCGATTGTACTTGGCAGCCTTCATGCCTCTAAAATTTTATTAGGTTCTGCCACACCTAGTATTGAAACCTACCATAATGTGAAGATGGGTAAGTATGGATATGCTGAGATTACAAGAAGGTATGGTAATGTACTCATGCCCGATATGGAGCTTGTCGATATTAAGGAAGCACAACGGAAACGACGTATGAAAGGGCATTTTTCCGAACGCTTACTGGAAGAAATGAACGATGCTTTGGAAGCAGGTGAGCAGATTATACTGTTTCAGAACAGAAGAGGCTATGCTCCAGTTTTGGAGTGCCTTACCTGTGGTCATACACCACAGTGTCCTAACTGCGATGTAAGTCTTACCTACCATCAATTCAGGAAACAGTTGCGTTGCCATTACTGCGGGCATCATTCTGCCCTACCTGAAAGTTGCTTTGCCTGCGGTAGTGCCGACTTGGATACCAAAGGCTTTGGAACACAACAGGTAGAACAAGAGGTTATAAAGCTTTTCCCCAAGGCCAAAGTAGATCGTATGGATTTGGACACCACACGAGGAAAACACGCCTATGAAAAAATCATTACTCGTTTTGAACAACAAGAACTGGATATCCTGATTGGAACTCAAATGCTT
>JBLICT010000104.1:0-10428 GCA_047632415.1 Maribacter sp. | reverse complement strand
ATTCTCAAATTCGTTGTTTCTTGCGTCTCAATTACCGTTGATTTCAATAATCCTTCGTACTTCGAAAAGGAGGTATTTTTGCCAGTAGATTCAAGAAATTTAATCCAGTCCTCACCATATAGCGGTGCCACTTTGGGACGGCCGAACGTAAAGATGGCCACCTGCTTTAACACGATCCGTACTTTATTCAAGGCAAGGTCCAATTGCGAATCGCCTAAGGCGGCTTCCACTTCACCAAGCGCTTTTATTGCTTCCCTGCGGTACTTATTTTTGCTGTACCTTTTGAATTGTTGAAAGATTATAAAAATGACGCCAGCTAATAAACACATCCCAAGTACTTGCCATGCAGGTGTATCAAATGTGAAGCCCACGGGATTGGGTTCAAAGAGCGGCTCAAGCTCTATTGTTTCAGCCTGAATTTCTTGCAAGATTACAAGGGAGGGTACTGTCAAAACATGTATAAGTCCCTGTTTTATCATCGTCTAGGCCTCATTAGTATTTCTTTTAATTGCACGTCGATTTCGGTAAAGGTCTCAATGCTAAACAACGGAATTCTGTGTTTCTTCATTTCTGCCTCAAATTTTATATAATCACTATCAAATCCTTCTTGGAATTTTTTCCGAATACTCTTTTGATTTCCCTTTAAGACACTTTGATGGCTTTGATTTCCGACAATAAGTTTAGCCTGGGGTATTTCGCGTTCAAAAGGGTCAAAAACTTTTGCTAGAATTACGTCGTTATGCCTTGCTAAATATGTAATGTGCTTTATGGTTTCTGGTGCATACCTCAAAAAATCACTAATAATCACGATAAGGAAATCATGTGAAACAATATTGCGTGTTTTTGCAAATACTTCTTTTAAAGCACTATCAAAGTCTACTGGGGTAGATGACTCCAATTCTTGGTTCCTCGATACGATTTTTTCCAGAAAACGTAATATATTCTTTCGGTCACGCTTTGGAAAAACAATGTCGATACCATTGTCTGCAAACACAACTCCTCCGACTCGATCACCATCCTTTAAAACTTTAAAAGCTGCCAAGGCGGCAAGTTCAGCAGCCACCACCGATTTTGTTTTATGCTTAGACCCAAAGAACATCGATTTTGACTGGTCTACAATGATGAGTGCGGGCTTTTCCTTTTCCTCGGTAAATACCTTCGAATGTGTTTTCTGTGTTCTTGCGGTTACTTTCCAGTCGATATTTCGTATATCATCGCCAGCAACATAATTACGGACTTCTTCAAAATCTAGACCTCTTCCCCTTAGTTTGGAAGCATGCTGCCCGCCAAGAATACTGCGGACTTTCTGTTTTCTGGCCAAAAAACTAAATCCCTTGGCCAATGGCTCCAACTTCATTAAGTCTACAAGACTTACGAATATATTAGGATGCTGATTTGGTGAACGGCCCATTTTTATAGTATTATCCTATTACGGCAACTAATTTTAGAAGCTCATCAATAACCTTATCAGGGTCAACGCCTTCTGCATTTGCTTCATAGCTTAAGATTAACCGATGTCGTAAACAATCGTGTGTCACAGCCCTTATATTATCTGGTGACACAAAATTCTTCCCTTGCATCCATGCATGCGTTCTAGCGGATCGATCAATGGCAATACTACCCCTTGGGCTGGCTCCATACTCTATCCAGTTTTTTAGGTTCTCCCCGTACTTTTCAGGATTTCGTGTGGCTGAGACCAGATCCACGATATACTGTTCCATATTTTCCGAAATAGTAACCTTTCCTATTTCATCCCGTGCCTCAAAGATGATTTTCGGAGAGAGTCGTTTCGTTTTTTCTTTTTTCTTTTTATGTTGCTCCTGTCTATTTAATCTCATGATGCCCAGTTCAGAAACATCATCAGGGTAACCTATGGTCACATGCATTAAAAATCGATCCATTTGTGCCTCTGGCAGGGGGTACGTTCCTTCTTGCTCTACCGGGTTTTGTGTAGCCATTACCATAAAGAGGGGCTCCATAGGGTAGGTTTTTCCAGCGACGGAAACCTGTCGTTCTTCCATGGCTTCCAACAGTGCGGATTGCACCTTTGCTGGGGAGCGATTGATTTCATCCGCCAGCACCAGATTGCTGAAAATAGGTCCTTTTTGAAAGATGAATTTTTCTTCAGTTTCCGGTTGGTAAATTTCTGTTCCAGTAACGTCTGAAGGAAGAAGATCGGGTGTGAATTGAATACGGCTTAATTGACAATCCAATTCTTTAGCTAAAGATTTAATGGCTCTTGTTTTGGCAAGGCCAGGCAATCCTTCTAATAATAAATTTCCGTTTGCTAATAAAACCAATATTAATCGTTCAATTAATTTTTCTTGACCGATTATAGATTTGGCCATTTCTTCCTTTAAAGTAAGAATTGAATCGTGTGCACTCATGGTATACTATTTTACTTTTATTAACTGCTAAATATTAAAAATCACTTCCTCTGAAACTAATTACCATCTTCCAATTGAAAGTCCATTTCTTCATCTGGTGCTTGGTTTAACCTTTCTGCATTATAAATTCACAACCTCAGGATAAAGTTCCTAAACGCCATGTTCGTTTTTGCTATGCTCTTTCTACGGTTAAAAATAACCAATAATTCGTAGCACCATAATACTTTTAAATAATCTTAACGACCCCAAAATACTGCCATCTTGACAAACAATATCATTATGAGCGTCACATTAAAAAAAATGAACCTTTGCTCATATAATTTATGCAACAGTGTCATTCCTCAAGCAGTTTTTCATTGAAGGTATACTCCTTATAATTCACTCGGTACAAAATGCTATAAAATGAAGGAATAAACAAAAGCGTAATCACGGTACCAAAAAGTAAGCCCACCATGATACTAACCGCCATACCTTCCCACATATCCCCTCCACTCAAGTATAAGGGAATTAATCCTAGCACCGTAGTAAACGTAGCTAATAAAATAGGTCTAAAACGTTGTAAACAGGCAGAAATTATGGCATCATTTATAGATCGTTTTAAGACTTTTTCTTCCACCTCTATGCGGTCTATGAGTACAATAGCATTGTTGATTACGATACCTGCTAAGGAAATAACCCCTAGAAAAGGCATAAAACCAAAAGGTTGTTGAAATACTAACAGTCCAATAACTACCCCAATAATACCTAATGGAATCGTTAAGGTAACCAAAGCCATTTTTCGAAAGGAATTAAATTGAATAATCAATAAGAGCACAATTATAAATCCAGATAATGGCAAATACTTGAATACTGCGCCCATATTCTCAGCTGTATTTTTCGCGTCTCCCGCAAACTGATAACTATACCCTGTTGGCCAGTTTTTAATTTCTTCCTCTAACCAAGGCGTTATTTCTTGGGTAATAAAAGAGGCATTGCCATCATCCCGCAGTTCACTAGAAACATTGATTGTTCTATAGAGATCTAATCGTCTAATCTTGGAATACTGCCATTTAGGAACAATCCTAGCTACTTGTAACAAAGGCACACTTTTACCAGAACCCTGTGCATAAATATTTAAGGTCTCTAAAGACTCTAAGGATTGTTGCTGACTGGCGTCACTTCGCATTTTAATAGGAATTGACTTATCGTCTTCCCGATATTCTCCCGTTTGAAAACCATCAAGAACGGTTTGTAAAGAAGTAGCAATATCCTGACTGTTGATACCTGCTAGCTGTGCCCTGTTTTGATCAATATCGATGACGAATTTCTTACTCTTAGGACCCCAATCATCTTTTACATTCTTTGTGCCTGTAATTTCTGAGAGTCTAATTTTAATCTTTTCTGATATACTAGCGAGTTCATCGGGGTTATCTCCCGAAACTTGAATTTCAATAGGCGTACCCCCGCCACCTGAAGCTAAGGAGCCAACCTTAATATCTGCATTTGGAAAGGTATTGAAACAAAATGCATCAAGTTTATTAATCATTTCAACATTGTAAATGGCATCTGAAATGTTTACCAACATATGGGCATAACTAGAATTGGCTTCATCTGGGGTATACCCTTGGTCATAGGACTCTGGACCTTCGCCTATATAAGAAGACCAATCAGAGATTCCATTTGCTCTATTTGAGGTAACTTTAAGCGAATCTGAGATATAGTTTTCAATTTCCAAGACTACGTCAGAAGTGCGCTCTATCTTTGTCCCTTGGGGTAAATTAATATCAACGGTAATCATATTCCTGTCACTATCGGGAAAGAAAATAAAAGGAATCTTGGTAAACCCAACTAATGACAAAAGGAAAGCGAGGAAAATACCAATGATGACAACATACTTCCTAGACAAGGCCCATAAAATCAAATCTTTATAATAGGTTTTCAAACGCTGTATGATACGGTCAATAAAACTAGGTTTCGTTGTGCCCTTTGGTTCTATTCTAAGGAATAAAAAGCAAAATAGGGTAATCACGGATAAAGCCATAAGCCATGATGATATTAAGGCCATGCTTATCACTACAAAGATGGGGCCTACAATATCACCCATAGTAGATTCAGCCAAATAGAAGGCCAGGAAGGCGGCTGAGGTGGTTAGGGTTGAAATTAATAAAGGGGTGAACAACTCTGAACAAGCGTCAATCGCAGCTTTTTTGGCATCAATGCCATCTTCCATCTTTACCATGATGGTTTCTGCCACAACAATGGCATTATCTACCATCATTCCTAAAGCCATAATCAAAGCGGCCAAGGTAACTTGGTTTAAACCCATATTAATTACCCCCATGAGCATTAGGGTTGTGATGACCACAATGGGTATTAAACTAGCAATAACCAGTCCGGACCTAATCCCTAAAAAGAGCAACATTACTATTAAAACAATAACAATAGCCTGAATTAAATTAATAATAAAATCGGAAATTTTCACATCGATATAGGTGTCCATACTGGCCAGTCTATTCAATTCTAACCCTATTGGGAGTCTATCTTGCCATTTCGCTACTACTGCATCTACCTCTTCACCAAGTTTTAAGATATTAGCCCCTTCCTTTAAATTTATATGTAGTGAGATAGCATCCTTTCCGTTGACACGCACTCTTTGGGTAGGAGGGTCTATATACGCCTGAGAAATGGATGTGATATCTCCCAAGTATACTTGCTCACTTCCATCACCCACAGGAACAAGCATTTTGCGGATGTCCTCTAACGAATTAAAATTTCCCGTGGGCTCCAAAATGATACGTTCATTTTCTAGATTGATTTCTCCCCCAGAACTTAAAATATTAGTGGAAGTAATACTATTCTGTAATTTACTAGCAGACAACCCATATTTTTTAAGTTGTGAATTTTCAAATTCTACAAAAACACGTTCTTCTTGCACGCCACCTAGTTCTACCTTCGCTGCCTCATTGAGCTTAATTAGGTCATCTTTGATGTCATCTGCATACTCTTTCATGTCTGCATAGGAAATACCGTCAGAAATCAAGCCCACGGCGATACCAAAAACATCGCCTATCCCATCATCATCCAAAAAGGGTTTCACATTTTGGGGTAAGCCTTTTAAGGCATCTAATTTTCTTCTAAGTCTGTCCCAAACTGCCTGTAAATCCTTAGGTTCCGTTTCGTCCTTTAGTGTTATTGTTACTACCGACAGCCCAGAACGAGAGGTGCTTTTAACCTCTTTTAATTCAGGGAGTTCTTGAATCGTTTTTTCCACCTTATCCGTGACCAGTTGCTCTACTCGTTCAGGACTTGCCCCTGGAAATTGGGTGACAACATTTGCTACTCTCACGGTGTATGGGGGCATACTATCCCTAGGAAGGGATAGATAAAGGACCAAGCCCATTAGAATAATCGTACCCAGAATGGTAAATGTTATTCTATTTTTTTCAATAGAAAATTGGGTTAGATTCATTGGTTTTAATTTATGCTTTGAGCCTTTTTTGCGTTAGCGTTTTAAACGTTACCTATTAAACAGCTGTACTACCATATTTCTTTATGGTACTGATGTGTTCTTGGTATACTTTTTAAACCCTATATGGCCCTATTACTTATTCTGTCCTAACTACTTGTCCTTCTAATAGGGTTTGTAAACCCGCGGTAGCAACTTTATCTCCAAGAGAAAGCCCGTTGGTCACTACGAACCCTTCCGAAGAAAGTTCACCAACAGTTATATATTTTTTACTAACTGTTGTTTTATCTCCCGCTTCATTTAGTAAAAAAACAAATCGGCCCTCACCATCTTCTCCAACTGAAATCGGGGGCACGACCAATTGTCTAGTTTCTTGTTCTTCTTCTCCGAACTTAAATGTAATATTTGCTGCCATCCCAGACCTAATCTGTTCGGTACCATCATTTAATACGATACGTACCGGATAGGTTGCGGTATTACTATCTACTGAAGGGGATACCTCTGTAACGGTACCGGAAAATGTTTGTTTTTCTAAAACTGGAAAATTGATGTTTACTTTCATATCTCGTTGCACCCTATTAATAACCGATTCTGGGAGGCCTAAGGCAATCTCCATTTCGGTACCGGCATTTAATACTGCAATGTTTTGGCCAGGTGTAACATTCTCTTCAATTTCTGCCTCTACTGCCGCAATGATGCCATCTTCTGGCGCATATAGAAATCCATAACGAATCTGTTCCTGCTCAATGCCAACTTTTCTTTGTGAAGACTCAAAACTTGCCTGGGCGGTTTCGTAAGCGTTTTTCGCACTTTCATATTCACTAAGGGATAAACTTCCTTTCTCATAAAGAATACGAGTTCTTTCCAAGCTTAGCTTTGCCGTGTTCGTCTGAGAAGCGGCACTATTCTTTGCGGAGATGGCTGACTCATAGTTTAAGCGTGCCTGTACATTATCCAATTTTGCAAGGAGATCCCCTTTTTTTACTTGTTGACCAATTTTTAGATTGAATAGGGTAATAATACCATTGCTTCTAAAACTAAGGTTAATCACTTTTTCAGTGCGCGCGGTCCCACTAAAGGTACGGCTGTTATCTCCTCCCAAGTACCCTACTTCTTGATACAAGACTGGGCGTATGGGTGGTTCTTTTTCTACTTCCTTGTCTTTGCATGAGGCAAATAGGAGTAGCATTATCGTGATTATAGATACACCTTTAAAATTCATAATGAGATGGTTTATTCGTTGTTATTTACTTCCAAAAATGTCGAGAATTTTTGAATGAATGCCTCATTTTCAGGCTGGGTATGCATTAAAAAATAGTAGCCGATGAATCGCTCCAACCGCAAACTGGTTAATAGGTAATTATAGACGGCGTTGAATCTTGATAGACTGGCAGTAAGATAATTGTTTTGGGCATCAATGAGTTGCACAACAGTAACGGCCCCATTGGAGTAGGAGGCCTGGGTTAGTTCTAAAGCCTCTTTAGCCGCTACCTCAGAAACCGTAGACAATTCAATGTTCGATACTTCGTTGATGATGGCAAGAACCACATTATTTACATTGGTTTCAATGGCCAATTGTGAATTATTTTTGTTGATATCTAATTGATCTTGCTGTATGTTGGCTATCTGCCGGTTGATATTTCTCCTATTTTGATCTACAATTGGAATAGAGAGGCTTACCCCTACATTATAATTCTTGCCTTGAGCATCGGGATTTACACCAACTCCCCACCGATTAAAGTTATTATTGTATTGCCCCTGTAATGCCAAAGTAGGTAAAAATCTTCCTCCGGTATTCAGTTTTATTTGCCTGCCAATGGCAGCAATATCGTAGTCTAAAGATTTTAATTCTGGCGCATTGTTCTTTGCCTCTTCAACCAAGAAATCAACAAAATATTTTCGCAATTTTGGGTCGTCTAATAACTCGCGTATCTGAATGTAATTATAATTGTCATAGAGCCCTTCTCCCAATTGGGCCTCATCAACATCAATATTATAATCAACTTCATTGTTTAGTAGTTGGTTCAATGCAATAAACCCTTGCTCCAACCCATTCGAAGCTTCAATCATAGCTTGCATATCTTGGGCTAATTCACTCCGAAATCTAAGCACGTCTGATTTACCTGCTTGACCTGCTTCAAAATTTTCTTGGGCTATTTGTAGGTTTTTCTTGGTCAGGTTCATATTCGTAACCCGTATTTGTAAATTCGATTTTAAAATTAAGGCATTGAAATAGCTATTTGAAGCCTCAAAAAGGCCATCTAATTGCTCTGCATTAAAGCGTTGTCTTTGCGATTCCAAGAAGTCTTTTTGTGTCTTAATATTTGCATTCGCATCTGGTGAAAATAATGTTTGTGAAAGAACAATACTTCCATCCGTAGAATACTCAGGGTTTAACCCAAACGAAATAGCAGCAAGATCTGGGTCTATATAGGTTCCGGTGGCATTGGCAGTAATTTTAGGGATGTAATTAGACCATGCTAACTGCACGTCTTTTTCACTCAAGTCCACTTCCTTTTGACTTCCCTGAAGGGATAAATTATTGACCAATACATCGTTCATTACTTGTAGCAGGTCATATTTTTTAGCAGAATATTTCTTATCAAATTCCCCTAAAAAATTAGTCTTGCTAATGAGACTGTATTTAAGTGGAAGCTCAATACGCTCCGCCGTATTATAATTTATGGTGAGGCTTGCATCCAAACTAAGGTAGGTAGGTAGGTTCGCTAGTTCCTGTCCCCCTACAACTGCTTCTACGGTTAAGGCAATTCTTCTGAAGTACTGTGTAAGATTTTGTTGTGCTTGATTCGTGCCCAACAATCCATTCTTTACTTCATCTGTATTATTAGAGGTAAAGGAAGGAATTTTCAAACGAATGCATTCCTCTGCTAAGGCAACTATTTCAGATTCACTCAAGTAAAACCCCTCTGCAATATATAGGGCGTCTACCTCTTCAAGATTAGCAACAATATCGTCATATGTCTCATAAGGTATAATGGTATATTCGGAACCAAGCTCTGAAATCAAAGTGTCAAAATAAGGCTCGAAAGGAAAAATATCTATGACTGGTTGGTGTATAACAATACCTACTTTTTCAAACCCAGTTAGCTCCTTTAAGGTAGTAAGGTCATATCTATAGGATTTTGGGGCTATTAAATAGGTGTAATTCGGAATACCAGAGGTGTTTTTTTCTCGATTTACGGTTAAAAAATCTTCATTGACCGCCCCAAACAAGATCGTAGGTTTGGAAAAGTCTTTCTTCTCAGCGATTATTTTTCCATTGATTACCCCAAAGGCTAAAATAATATCGGCTTCAGAATTCACCAAAGATTCATAATTTGCCGCTGCTTTTGTTTCGTTAAAATCGTTAGTGAGTAGAAATTCTTCAGGAAAACGGATAAGGGCATCCTCTCCAACAACTGCTGTAATCTCCGTTTTCAGAATTTCTAACAGCGGAACCAGTTTGGGCATATTAACATCGGTCAAAATCCCAATTGCATAGGTCTCCTTTTGCTGAGAGAATAGCGTTAATGATATGAAAAGGAAGAGGTACGGTGCTATTTTTTTCATCCAACTGACTTAATTTCTTGTTACAAAAAAGTTCCTTAAAGCCCTAACTGGATTTGTTTGCTGTACTGAGTACTCAGCATGTAACTAGGGTAGGGGGTATTGTACAAAAAAGAGTTGCTATTTTTTTGGTTCGTATTTAAAATGCTGCCCGCCTATGGAAGCCTCTAACATTAGACCACCCTTAACAAGTGTAAAAACGGCTACACCATTTTGGTAGGCAACATCTATTGAAGCTCCTTCGGTAATAGCTACTGCTGAAGCTTGGGCATCGAACTTTAAATTACCGTTTGTAAATCTTTCAAAAGACTCTTTATTTTCAAAAAATATTACTTCGCTGTATTGTTGTCCTCCAGCCTGAAGTCCAAAGGAGGCTTGTTTTAATTTGGAGGAACCAACCACTTCCTTGTTTTTATAAACCATTCCATTACCAGCTGCACCCCCTATTAGCAGACCAGCTTTTGTGATTTTTGGAAAAACAGCCGTTCCATATGCTTTGTCGTAGAACGACTGTAACTTTGGTGCGTCTTTAATCATCGCACTCATTGCTTCTTTCGCCTCGTTTTCCAATTCCGGGTTCCATCCTCCAACTTGCGCACAGGTAGTAAAGGAAAGACCAAAGCCGAACAACAAGAGTATTATATTTTTCATAGATTGATTTATAGTCTTCATGGTTTTGATTTTAAAATACTATTAAAATGGAATATTAAGTGCAGCTAGAAACCCTGTGGTAAATATATAGCAATTAAGTGAATTGTCTCCTTTGCGATGTACATTATATCTCTGAGTACCAAGATGGCAACTAGCTCGTACTTTAAACGGATTGCCAGTTAAACTAAAAGCCCGGAAGCTTATTTTTTTAAAAATAACAATGATTAGTAAAGAAAACGCAACCAACTCCTGTTAAAAGAATTACAAAGAATACCCAAGCGTAATCCCTAACATCATCTAGGCAAGAAAAGTGTATTTGAAACTAAATCTAATTACCATAGTTTGGTTTTTTTTTATTTAGAGTTGACCACTAAAAAT
>JBLICT010000103.1:0-10563 GCA_047632415.1 Maribacter sp. | reverse complement strand
CATCTCTTAACTTTTGTTCTGAACTCCTGTTAGCATTACACATATGAACTTATTTTTGTTCGGGTAGGATATAGGTATCTACTCCATCCATTAACCAGTCTAAGGCAAGTTCCACAAACACATTTTCTTGATAATCGTCTTTCTCAAAGAACAGTCCAATTGCACCATTTGAAAGTACACTCATGGAAGAATAAGCAGCACCTTGGCTATAAATCGTTTTACCAGCCGACCAAGTTTCACCTTCATCGTAACTTATTTTTACCGTAAGATTACTTCGATTATTTTTTGAATTTGCGTTTGAAAAAAGAAGTCTGTTTTTATCATCTCCATTTTGAACAGATGTATACCTAATAATACTAGCATTACATCCAGCATCTACAAGAGATGCATCGGGGTGGGACTTCCATGATTTACCCTTATCAGTTGAAGTATGAACATAACGTGTACCTAAACCGTTTACTCGACTATTGATCATCCAACTGCCATCCGTAAGTTCAACTATCTTAGATTCATCGGCAGGTGTAATCGGAGTGTCAATGAAGTACCAACTATCCCCATGGTCGTCACTTGCAAAAACGTGCAACCCTTTGTCCAAATTCACAATGGTATGCAACAAGGTACCGTTCGCAGCTTGTATACCCCGACCGGCAGTAATAAACTTAAAATCTTGATGCCATTCTGGTTTTGTAACCTGCGATGTTATGTCTATGGGAGTACTCCAAGTTCTCCCATTATCAAGACTCTTTATTACTTTAAAATAATAGATTTCTTTTTCTTTGTCCAAATCCATGTAATTGAAGAACATGAAAATTTCATCTGTGGTCGTATCAACAATCATCGATGGGTCGGACGCCGATTTCCCATCCGGGTAATCCACTACTGTTTCAATAGTAGACCATGAAGCTCCATTATCCATACTGCGTCGCATGACAATATTGATATCCCTATTACTTCTTAGATCTGCACAAGATGGTATTCTTTCATCTATGGCCGTGAGCACATCTCCGTTCGGTGCCGTTACCATGGCAGGTATTCTGTAACAAGCTACCTGCGCTTTCTGTTTAGCATTGAATAAATTAGTGAATTGAAGGGAGTTATTCCCTGTTTGCATGCGTTCTACTTGCGCATGAACTGAGAAAGTTATGACTAAAAAAAAACTGATCAATACAGATTTCATCTCGTAACTATAAATTATTCATGTAATGTCGATATAAATACAGTACTATGATTCAAGTGCTCCTACTTCTATCTAGCACATAGATTATCCTCTAGATTTAACCAAGTTCGTTTAAATATGGTACAAAAAAACTGAAATAGCTTTCCTTCATTTATTTTGCGGGCTTTTACTCGTTTAAAAAAGAAATTGCCATTATAAAACCGGGGAATACTATTTCTGTCCGAAGCACCCAAATCGCTAATAATTGGATAATCCGATATTGTATTGAATACCTAGATTGAATCCAATATTTCAATTATATCCTAAACCAAAATTCACAGCAAAATCGACGAAATTAAGAGTCTTTTTTACATCATTACGTCGTTAATCAGTAGAAAGTAAGAATCCTATTTGGAACCCAGCTTCAAGACATAATTCTTTTGTTACATAATATTACCCTAATTTAATAACAGTTCACCCCTTTACTCAAGCACCGTAAACTCCAAACTAGAATCCGTAAACACGGTATGTGTTTGAGTTTTAAAATCGGCTTCATCAGCTTTGAAGATATTGTCGACGTAGGTTTGTGGGTTTAAGTCGATCAGCGGAAACCAAGTACTTTGTACTTGCACTTGTAGCTTGTGCCCTTTTTTAATGGTATGGAATACGTCTTGCAGTTTTATATTGACTTCCGTTTTCTCATTTGCTACAAAGGGTTCGGGGTCAGAGAAACTGTTGCGGAACCTGCCGCGCATGACTTCGCTACGCACCATTAAATGATAGTTACTCATTCTTAAATGGGGCTGCATTTCTTCATTGGTTTCGGTATCTGCGGGATGTACATCTATGACCTTTACAATCCAATCCGCTGCGGTACCAGTAGTCGCTACTTTTAGTTTCGCGAGAATATCCCCAGCTAAAGTCAAGTCTTCTCTCATGACTTCGGTCTCAAAAACAAGCACATCTGGACGGCGGGCGGCAAAACGCTGATCGTCCGTCATATATTTTCGTGGTGTAAATACGGTTTTTACGTCCTCGGAATAGGGAACGGGTTTTTTAATATCGCTTATAAACTCGATTCCCGTAGTGCTTTTTAATATGGTCGTTAATTCTTGATTATCGGAAAGGAAGAAGTCCTTTTTAGTGGTTTCTTTTGGTGGCCATGCATCGTATTCTTTCCATTCCTTTCTACCAGAATCGTATACATAGGCTTCGGGCAGGCCGCTATTGGCATCCCCAGCTCCCTTTAAGAAATGATTAAAGAACTTGGTCTCAATCTTCTCTTGAAAAAATTCAGAAATAGAATCCCCAAAATAGTAGTTACCCACTAAGTTTCTTCCATTACGCCTCGCCCATCGGCCGTGGTCCCAAGGGCCAAATACCATAGTATTATAGCTATTTCTATTCTTTTCAATATTCTTATAGGTCTCCAAAGGTCCGTACAAATCTTCTGCATCAAACCAACCACCAACGACCATCGTAGCTACATGCGACTTGGATTTATCTAAATGTTGAATCAAACCTCTGCTTTGCCATAGTTCATCGTAATTAGGATGTTCTTTAAGTTCGTTCCAGAAAAAATCATCCGTCATATCATCAGGGGCAATACTAACTTTATCTTTTAAATCATATTCGAATAAAGAATTCAAGTTCTTTAGCGGCCCCTTGTCCAAGAAGAATTGGTATTGATCCTCGGTTGGTAAATCGGGTAGCGCGTACCATGCAGTGTCAATTGGCTGGTCTCCATTAGGTCTTGGGGTACCAAAGAGGGAAGTAGCCCTAAAATAACTCAACATATACGCTCCGTTATGGTGAAAGTCATCAAAGAAAAAATCTCCGATACTGGCTTGTGGCGAAGATGCCTTTAAAGCGGGATGCGCATCTATTGTGGCGTACGTAGCATAATAACCAGGATACGAAATACCCCAAACACCAACATTACCGTTATTACCCTCCACATTGTTCACTAACCAATCTATGGTGTCATACGTATCTGTACTCTCATCCACCTCTTTATTCGAGGTTTTGTTAGGAATATAAGCTCGCATGTTTTCGTAATGACCTTCACTGAGCCATCTTCCGCGTACATCTTGGTATACCACAATATTGCCTTCTTGCATGAGGTGAATATTTGGCCCTATCTGCTTTTTGAATTCCCCATTCCCATATGGCGCAGCACTATAGGGCGTACGCTGCATAATAATAGGGTATTCTTTAGCCGTATTCTTAGGCGAATAAATAGTGGTATGCAGCGAAACACCATCGCGCATTTCTATTTTTACTTCCTTTTTGGTGTAATTGTCCGAAACATAGGTTTCCGAAACTTCACCTTTTACAACTTTAGCGGTTCTGGCGCAAGAAAAGAAGATACATACTACCGTTAATAGAACAAGAACATATCTAAAAGAGAACTTTGACATAATGTATAATTTTATGTTCTAAAGCTAGTGAAGATTCCTAAATTGGAGAAATAAAAAAAGGAACCATTATTAGGTTCCTTTTTAAGTTATTTTTCACAACAAGGCCGGTTAAATCTTTTAGAATTGAAAAGTTGAAATTCTCTACAGCTTGTAATCCGACAGAAAAAATCTGATTTACAAATTAAAGGCATTTTTCACTTCAGCTACCCTATCTAGTTTTTCCCAAGTAAAAAGCTCCACTTCCTTTTCTACCCTGCCGTTATAAGGCGATTCAAATACCTTTGTTACCGTAGTAGGCGTTTTACCCATATGGCCGTAAGCGGCGGTTTCCAAATAAATTGGATTTCTCAATTTCAACCTGTCTTCTATGGCGAAAGGTCTCATATCAAACAAAGCGGCTACTTTTTTTGCAATAGCACCATCGCTTAAATCTACATTACTCGTACCATAGGTATCCACATAGATAGAGGTGGGTTCCACTACACCAATAGCGTAGCTTACCTGTACCAATATTTCGTCTGCTACACCTGCAGCGACCAAATTTTTAGCGGCATGCCTAGCTGCATAGGCCGCGCTGCGATCTACCTTACTTGGGTCTTTTCCGCTAAAAGCACCACCACCGTGGGCACCTTTGCCTCCATAGGTGTCTACTATAATTTTTCTTCCTGTAAGTCCAGTATCTCCATGTGGTCCACCGATAACAAATTTTCCAGTAGGATTAATATGATAGGTAATCTGATCATCAAACAACACCTGTATGTTTTTGGGAAATTGGGCTTTTACCTTAGGAATTAAAATAGAAATAATATCTGCCTTTATTTTAGCTAACATTTTATCATCGTCGGCATCAAAAGCATCATGTTGTGTAGAAACTACAAGGGTATCTATTCGTTGCGGCACATTGTCATCAGAATACTCTATCGTAACCTGTGCCTTGGCGTCTGGCCTGAGGTATGGTATTTCAGTTCCGTCCTTTCGCAATTCTGCTAAAACATATAAAAGTTTGTGCGAAATATCAAGTGCTAAGGGCATGTAGTTTTCGGTCTCTTTTGTTGCATAGCCGAACATCATTCCTTGATCACCAGCGCCTTGTTCTTCCTTGGAACCGCGGTCAACGCCTTGGCTGATATCTTGAGATTGCTCATGTATTAACGAAATAACGCCACAAGAATCACCACTAAACTGGTATTCGCCCTTGGTATACCCTATCATGTTAATAACGTCCCGCGCAATGGTCTGCACGTCTAAATATGTATCGCTCTTCACCTCCCCAGCCAACACTACCTGCCCGGTAGTTACTAAGGTTTCACAAGCCACCTTGCTCTCAGGGTCAAAAGCTAAAAAATGATCTAAAAGCGCATCGCTTATCTGATCTGCTACCTTATCCGGGTGTCCTTCACTAACGGATTCTGATGTAAATAAATACGCCATTTCAAAAATTTAATTTTACGAAGGATTTGACAGAAAAGGGAAGCTTACTTTCCTTAGGGAAGTTTCCAAGCAAAAGTCCAGAACAAACTGCTTTAGCATTTAACGCCGAAGTTATTTCAGCTTCAAGTTTTACAAATCTAGAAGCTAAATCGGTTTTAGGGCAAGAGGTTGCAATCAGTCAAATCCTTCCTCTTTGTTATAGTACAAAAGTATGAAAATAGTTAGGTTACAAAAATTATTGAAGTTCATTTTATATTGATTAACGATTATCACATGTTTGCTATGAATTATTCGATGTATTTCACCTACTATTTTTCCAGATACTTAAATTCCTTCGTATATTGCGCGGCACAACTTTTACCAAACCTAACCATTAAAGAGAACCAAAATGCACATTGCCGTTGCCGGAAATATAGGAGCAGGAAAAACGACCTTAACTAAATTATTGGCTAAACATTACAAATGGGAAGCGCATTTAGAAGAAGTGGTAGACAACCCTTATCTAGATGACTTTTACAACCAAATGGAACGTTGGAGCTTTAACCTTCAAATCTATTTTTTAAATAGCCGATACCGACAAATTTTGCAGATTAGAGAGAGTGGTAAAAGTGTTATCCAGGACAGAACCATATACGAAGATGCCCATATTTTTGCGCCCAACCTGCATGCAATGGGTTTGATGACCAATAGAGATTTTAAAAATTATTCTAGTTTATTTGAATTGATGGAAAGTCTAGTAGAACCACCTGAACTCCTTATCTACCTTAGAAGTTCCATTCCAAATTTGGTGAAACAGATACACAAACGAGGTAGAGAATATGAAAATACAATTTCAATCGATTATTTAAGTAGATTGAACGAACGCTACGAAGCATGGGTACATGGCTACGAAAAAGGGAATCTATTGATTATTGATGTTGATGAGTTAGACTTTGTAGACAACCCTGAAGATCTTGGAAATGTAATTAACAGAATCGATGCAGAAATACACGGCTTGTTTTAAACTACTTACCTTTTAAATAAATCCATTAGCTTTTGCATGTTGTATAGCGTCATTGGTTTTATCTACTAGTAAAAAAGGAATTTCCTTAAACTCTTTGAATAATTGTGATACACGTTTAACTCTTTTATTATCAGCTACACTTCTTAGGTATATCGCTTTTATCTGCTCAGGAAATTTCTTTGCAATATCTATATAAATATCCCCGTCCTTTTCGCCGCCATCCCCAATAAGAATAAAGGATAAACCAGGATAGCTCTTTAAAATAGCAACGATTTCGTGGTGTTTTTGCGGAGTTGGACTTTTTCTGTTTTTTGCCCTGAAACTCGAGATACTACGCAATAAAATTGGTCCTTTGGGAAAATTATTTATTTTTAGAAATAGTTCTAAATAGCGATAAAGGTTCCATGGACTATGGCTCACATAAAAAATAGGATTCAATTTTAAGCCTGATTTTCCCCGATGTAATTTATGATAAAAATCTGCTGTTCCTTCCAATGCATCCCGGCTCCCTGCTCTTTTAAATATAGTATTAACAAGGACTCTCCATTTTAAAGAAGAGACCACACCCGTATGAAGTATGGTATCGTCTATATCGCTTATCACACCATAATCTGAATCCGCACAAGGAATAAGCATTTCACCCACAAAACGATTATTATTATTTATGCTTCTATTCAAGTTATCAGTTGCAAAAGAGAGCTCTACCGGTAACCAGCCCTCAGTATTGGCAAACCGAGATAGATGTTCAAAACGTTGATTTATCAAATAATAGCCATTACTATCCGTATTGGTTTTTAGGACAATCGAATCTCCGGCCTTTATTTTTATTTTTGCGTGTTTGATTTCATCGGTGTCAAATCGTTTCCACGTGTTCAGCACTAACGCTAAGAACCCCTTTTGTTCCAAATCGATTATTTCGTCTTCCAAAGCCCTACCGCGAAGATGAAGTCTATCATTAGTTCCGTATCCTTGAAAACAGATAATCTGAAGTTTATCTTTTTTAAATAATCCCATATTATAAAATTAAGATGTGTTATATGAATCGTTAACGCTATCCGATAATAAAAATACTCTAAATAGATAGAAACCCTAGGTTCAACAACCCACTCCCTCACCGAAACCCCTAGTTCCCTCATTCCCTATTTTATAAGCAACACACAAAAGGTAGATTTAAGTGTAAATCAAAATACTATAAACCAGTTCGCCTTTTGGCAGCACAAACCTTTAGAAGCATGAAACTTAAAAAGAACCCTAACAAAGACATCAATAAAAGAAGTGGTGTTTATTTCGCTATTGGATTAGTTACCGTTATGCTTCTATCCTACGCAGCATTAGAATGGAAGACCTATGAAAAACCAAATACCTATGCCTATGAACTAAGTAAACCAGATGATATCATAGAAGAGGAACATATAGAAAAGTTTACGGTTGAAAAGCCAAAAATAAAGCAAGTACTGCCCCCAGAAATTGAGATTGTAGCCGATGACCCAGAGGTAATAGAAACCGAAATACAATCTACAGAAGCGGACCCGAATACCAAAATACTAGAAGTATCCGATATTGAAGTCATAGAGCATGAACTTGAGCCGGAGGTAAATTGGGCAAACATTGAAGAAGTTCCAGTTTTTCCAGGTTGTGAAAACGAAACGGACAAAAGAGCCTGTTTTGGCAAAATGATACAGAAGCATATTGGTAACGTATTCCGCTATCCAGAACAAGAGCAAGAATTAGGAATTCAAGGAAGGGTGAACGTTATGTTTGATATTAAAAAGGACGGTACTATTGGCAATATACATATGAGAGGTCCCAACGACAATCTTGAAAACGAAGCTGCACGAATCATTGGAAACCTACCTAAAATGACCCCAGGAAAACAGCGAGACCAAAACGTAATGGTATCTTTCGCTATCCCTATCACCTTTAAGTTGCAGTAAGAAAACATTTAACACTGTGCCATTCTTTGCGTTGAACTAAAATTAACAGTTATTAGTATAAATAAGATAGTAATAAAATCAAAAAAGCCCTTCATGCAAAACATGAAGGGCTTTTTGTAATAAAAAGAAACTAGACTTTAGTTCATTTCCTTTTTTACTTCTTTAGCAACATTCTCAATTTGAACTTTAACATCGGTAGAAGACTGATTATAAGCCGTTACCTTAGCTTTAACTTCCTCTTCCGTTCCTTCAAACACTTGTTCTGAAACCGATTTTTCTCCGTTTTCTATAACTGTAGTTACCACTACTGCTTTTGAAGTACCATCTTCATTGTTATTTATGCTTACCTCAACACTTCTTTCCATCTGCTCGGAAACAACTTCTGTTACTGTCTTAGTATCATTATATACCATCATGGTATCACTGCTTAATGCAATACTTGGTGCAATAACCAAAGCAACAACAGACATCAATTTTAATAAGATGTTCAAAGAAGGGCCAGATGTATCCTTGAAAGGATCTCCAACCGTATCACCAACAACAGCTGCTTTATGAGCGTCTGTTCCTTTCTTCCCTTGTTCCTCAATAGTTTTCTTCGCATTATCCCAAGCACCACCTGCGTTAGATTGGAATATTGCCATAAGCACACCACAAGTGGTAACACCAGCAAGTAATCCACCTAACATTTCAGCACCACCAATAAAACCGACAGCTACAGGAACAACGATTGCTAATAAGCCTGGCAACACCATTTCTCTAATAGATGCTTTCGTAGAAATGTCAATACATTTTCCATAATCTGCAACACCATCCGCCGCATCAAATATTTTTCTATCCTCTACCGAAGCTTTAGTCATATCGGAATCATACTTACGCATAACTACTAGTGCCGCTTTTAATTCAGGAATGTCTCTAAATTGACGACGAACCTCTTCAATCATTGCCATAGCAGCACGTCCAACAGCATTCATTGATAATGCGGAAAAAACAAAGGGCAACATCCCTCCTACCAATAAGCCAGCCATAATTTGTGGCTGAGACACATCAATGGATATAACATTTGCTGTTTTCATAAAAGCAGCAAATAAAGCCAATGCCGTTAATGCAGCTGATGCAATGGCAAAGCCTTTACCAACAGCTGCCGTAGTATTACCAACAGCATCTAATTTATCAGTACGCTCACGTACTTCTTTTGGTAATTCAGCCATTTCAGCAATACCACCAGCATTATCACAAATAGGACCGTAAGCATCAACAGCTAATTGAATTCCTGTATTTGCTAACATTCCTACCGCTGCAATTGCAATACCGTATAAACCTGCAAAATGATGTGATACCATAATAGCAGCAGCAATTAAAAGAATGGGAATCATGGTAGACATCATACCGACACCTAAACCAGCAATAATATTTGTGGCCGCTCCAGTTTCAGATTGCTTTACAATTGACATGACCGGTTTTTTACCTGTAGCAGTATAATACTCTGTTATTTTACCAACACCTAAACCGGCAACTAAACCAGCAATTGTTGCCCAAAATACACCCATTGCACCGAATGGCAAACCTTCTACCGTCTCAGGAATTAAAGCGTTGATAATAAAGTAAGACGCTATAACCATTAAACCAGCAGAACCAAATTCGCCAACATTTAATGCTGTTTGAGGGTTTCCACCATCTTTTACTTTTACAAAAAATGTTCCTAGGATAGACATTATTATTCCTACAGCACCAAGTACTAAAGGTAAGTACACAGCCCCCAAACCATTAAAATCAGGTGTTAGAATAAATGCACCTAATACCATTGTTCCTATGATAGAACCTACATAAGATTCAAATAAATCAGCACCCATACCGGCAACATCGCCAACATTATCCCCAACGTTATCTGCAATAGTTGCAGGGTTTAAAGGATGATCCTCTGGAATACCTGCTTCAACTTTACCAACTAAATCAGCACCTACATCTGCTGCTTTGGTATAAATACCACCACCAACACGCGCAAATAAAGCAATAGACGAAGCACCTAATGAAAATCCTGAAAGTACATTTAGGACCATTGCTAAGTTTTCAGCTCCAGGCCATATTGATTGGTATATCATAAATAGTCCACTTAAGCCTAAAATACCCAAGCCTACAACACCTAAGCCCATAACAGCTCCACCTGCAAAAGCTACTTCCAATGCTCTTCCCAATGATGTTCTTGCAGCTTGTGTAGTTCTAACGTTCGCTTTAGTCGCAACACGCATTCCAATAAACCCTGCCAAGGCAGAACAAATAGCACCTACAATAAATGATACAGCAACCAGACCATTCGACCCAACTTCTGAATTTCCTTTAAAAAACAACAAAACAGCTACTGCTGCCACAAAAATTGCTAAAACCTTGTACTCAGCTTTTAAAAAAGCCATTGCACCATCAGCTATATTCTTAGCAATACGCGACATTTTATCATCACCGACTTCTTGCTTACCTACCCATGCGTTCTTCCAAGCCACAAAAAGAAGGGCTATTACTCCGAATACGGGTAAAAATTTTACGATTAATTCCATTTGATTAGATTATTTATAGTTTTTTAAAAGGCTGCTAAAGTAGTAAAATAGAATAAAAAAAGCCACCTTT
>JBLICT010000102.1:0-10595 GCA_047632415.1 Maribacter sp. | reverse complement strand
TAGATTTTCTGAATGTTGTTTTACTTTTTCCTCTAGGTCAGCTACATCTATATTCCCTTTTTCATCGGTCTTGGTTACTACGACCTTCATGCCGGCCATAACTGCTGAAGCCGGATTGGTTCCGTGTGCGGAAGCTGGGATAATACAAATGTTTCTATGTGTGTCCCCACGAGATTCATGGTAGGCGCGTATTACCATAAGTCCTGCATATTCCCCTTGTGCTCCAGAATTGGGTTGTAGGGAAGTATCTGCGAAACCCGTAATGGTGGTAAGGTCTTTTGCTAGTTCTTTTAGCATTATTTGGTAGCCTTCTGCTTGATCAATAGGTACAAACGGATGGATGTTACCCCAGTTGCTTTGGCTTAAGGGCAGCATTTCACTCGCCGCATTCAACTTCATGGTGCAACTCCCCAAAGAAATCATACTGTGGTTTAGGGCAAGATCTTTACGCTCCAATTTTTTGATGTAGCGCATCAATTCTGTTTCGGAATGATAAGAATTGAACACCTTATTTTCCATGTAAGGGGCTGTCCGTTGCACACTTTTCATAATGGCCGAAGTTGTAGCCAGTTCGTTTATTTTGATACTGTCTTTGCCCAATGCCTGAGCAAAAACGGAAACAATAGCGTTTAGGTCCTTGATGCTTGTAGCTTCGTTTACCGCTATGGAAACGGTTTGCGTATCAATATATAAAAAATTGATTTCGTGCTGTTCCGCTATAGGTCTCACTTTGGATGCATCCATCTTAACGGTAATCGTATCAAAATAAGAGGAATTGATTTGGTATAAGCCCAATTGTTCCAAGGCATCCGCCAGGGTAGTGGCCGAAGTATGGACTTTATCTGCAATATATTTCAAGCCTTTAGGTCCGTGGTATACGGCGTACATTCCTGCCATAACGGCCAACAATACCTGTGCTGTACAAATGTTGGATGTAGCCTTATCTCGTTTGATGTGTTGTTCTCTAGTTTGCAATGCCATACGCATCGCCGGTTTGCCATCGGTGTCTTTTGTTACACCAATGATTCGCCCAGGTATGTTTCTTTTGTAGGCCTCTTTTGTAGCAAAAAATGCTGCGTGAGGTCCGCCATATCCTAATGGGATTCCAAAACGTTGTGTGGTGCCCACGACAACATCTACACCAAATTCGCCTGGAGGTGTCAATAGCACTAAACTTAAGATATCCGCAGAAACGGCTACTTTAATGTCTGCTTCTTTTGCGCTAGCAACAAAAGCGGCATAATCGTTTACTTGTCCGTGTTTGCCTGGATATTGTAATAAAGCGCCATAAAATTCTGTCCCAAACTGGAATTCTTCGTGGTTACCTATAACAAGCTCAATACCCAGAGGTGTGGAACGTGTTTGTAGTAAGGATAAAGTCTGAGGTAAAACCTCTTCGGATACGAAGAATTTCAACACAGCGTTTTTCTTTTGCTCTCGCGAGCGTGCATCGTATAACATGGTCATAGCTTCTGCCGCGGCAGTACTCTCGTCCAACAAGGAGGCATTGGCCAGTTCCATTCCCGTTAGGTCAGTAATTACGGTTTGGAAGTTTAAAAGGGCCTCCAATCTGCCTTGCGCTATTTCCGCTTGGTAGGGCGTGTAAGCCGTGTACCAACCTGGATTTTCTAAAATATTTCTTTTGATGACCGAGGGTGTTAAACTCTCGTGGTACCCTAAACCAATATAGGATTTGAAAACTTTGTTCTTTTTGGATAGCTCTTCAATATGACTCAAGAACTCGTGCTCGCTCATTGGAGCTTCTAGGTCTAAAGGTCTTTTTAACCTAATTTCTGCAGGAATAGTCTCAAAAATAAGCTGCTCTAAATTCTCTACGGATACAGTTTTCAGCATATGTTGAAGGTCTTCTTCACGTATGCCAATATGGCGGGATGCAAACACGTCGGTCTTCATAATTTTCCTAGGATTAGTCCTGCGAAATTAAGAATTATTTACATGCTGAACACCTATTTTTTAAGGGCTTAGGTTGAAAGTTCTTAACCAAAAACCTAGGTTATAAACAGTTTGGCTACTTTTGTTTAATGAAGACTTTAAAAGGTGTTTTTGATTTTTATCTAGATGCCAGTATACACGTAGCTTTTGCTGTATTGGCCTTAGTGGGGGTTACTACCCTTTCTTTAAACATTCCACTAGATTTACACCTTTCTTGGTTTCTTTTTTTTGGCACTATCGTATGCTATAATTTTGTTAAATACGGTGTAGAGGCTAAAAAGTACGTTTTGGTGGCCAACCGCTATCATAAAAATATTCAGTTTTTCAGTTTTATTACTGCTGTTTTTATGCTGTATCATGCTTATTTTTTAAGCTATCAAGTTTGGTTGGGAGTAGTGGCCTTGGCTTTGGTTTCGGGATTGTATGCGCTACCTGTTTTGCCGCGTGCAAAGAATCTAAGAAGTTGGGGTGCATTAAAAATTTTTGTAGTTGCACTTGTTTGGACGGGAGCTACGGTCTTACTCCCTGTTTTAAGTCAAGACCTTGAATGGTCTTGGGATGTTCAAATCGTCTCTTTGCAACGATTTATATTTGTACTGGTGTTGTTACTGCCTTTTGATATACGGGATTTACAGTATGATGACCTAGAATTAAAAACACTTCCGCAGCGCTATGGGGTAGCAAATACAAAAATATTTGGCTCCTTTATGGTGGTATTGTTTTTCTTTGTTACGTTTTTAAAGGATGAAATACCTTTGATGGATTTGGTGTCCAAAAGCATTTTGTTTCTGGTTCTAGGCGGTTTAATGTATATAACCAAGAGAAATCAGTCTGCGTACTTCTCTTCTTTTTGGGTAGAAGCCATACCTGTAGGATGGTATTTGATATTACTTATCGTGGGGCTGTTTTAAGCTTGGTTTTTTAACTCTTCTTTCATGTTTAGTTTTTCTTGACGGGAAAAACTTTGTAGTTTTGCCTTATTGCAAAGCGCCGTTAATTTCGTATTCTGTTCGGTTGCTTTGGAGCAGGTTTCACACATAAAGAGATGGAAACGCAGCTTTAGTATTTCTAAAAAAGTAGCTTCCCTATACTGGGTCTTATTGCAAATGATGGCAGCTTTGTCACACGAAATCATAATTAAAACCAATTTTGGTTAAGGCATCCCATCAGTGCGGTTCTCGCCCTATGTATCATGACCCAAAGATTAGACGCATTAATACCGAGTTCATTACAAATATCTTCCGTGCTAATACCTTGAATTGTTTTCATAGTAAAAACCTGTGCTTGCTTTTTTGGTAATTTAGAGATACATTCTTGTATGGCTAGTCCTAACTCTGCATTTTCCAAAGCACCATTTTCCACCATGCTAAACGGATCTGCAACTTGTTCTTCCAACCAGTCACCTTCTGCATCACTTGCGGAACTGTAGTTCATGCGAACTTCTGCTTTCCCTTTTTTGGAGTTCGTTTTTCGGTAATAATCAATAACCTTTCTTTTAAGGATGGCTATTAACCAAGTACGTTCTGCGGCATCTCCCTTATAGTTTTTGGCAGATTTTAGTCCTGCTAAAAAGGTTTCGGAAACTAAATCCTTGGCAACTTCGGTATCACTTACCCTACCTACGGCAAAGTTGAAGAGATAATCTGCATAGCTGTCTACCCAAAAGTCGGGTTGTAGTTGGTGTTGCGTCATTGATATATCGTCGTTTTCAAAAATAGCGGAAATCCTTGTAATATCCTTGATTATTTTCATTGTATTGTAGGTATACCGCAATGGCTATTATTTGTTATTTTTGTAAAAACCTTAAATATATGAAACAGCTACAGATGATTGCATTTTTCTTATTATTGGTCAATTTTGGTTGTGGACAAACTAAATCAAAACATATAAATGAGTTTTTGGATGATACCCCTAAGGATATTATTTTAGTAGATGTGAGAACACCTGAAGAATTTAAGCAAGGACACTTGGACAATGCACAAAATATAAATTTATTCGATGTCGATTTTGAAAATAAATTTTCAGTAATAAATAAGGACGAAACTATTTATGTGTATTGTAAGGTGGGCGGCAGAAGTGCTAAAGCACAAGAAAAACTACTATCCCTAGGCTATAAAAAAGTAATCAACTTGGAAGGAGGCTACGATGCTGTATTGGCTAAAAAGGACTGACTTAATTTACAACCGCTTCTAAAACTTCGGTTAGCGTCCGAAAACCGAATTGAAACCCTGCCTTGAAAGTTTCGTAGGAATCATATTTCTTCTAATGCAATGAGTTCGGTTTCAGTTCGTATGACCGCAGTTTCCATGTCTAAAAGCCATTTGGTACTACTATTTTTATAGGTTAATTGTAGTGATATTTCATTTATATCCAAGTCAATAGAACTCACAAAATCATCAATCTAAATCCCAACTAGGTTTTATTACACTTTTTTTGATACTAACGAGGTACGTTTTAGTAAGGTCTTTATTTATTTTTGCCCTAGGACGTTTTTGTAGAAGGGGAAGACGAACTGCGCTATCGGTTTTGATTGGAAACAAGACAGAGTATAGGTGCTCAAATAAATTCTTTGGAATAGATTGGCCAGTTTTGGAAAATTGGAAATTTGATTGTGTTTTTAATAAATACCTTACAATTGATATAGCGTATAATAGATAAGTACCTTGACAGTAATACGAGACGGGTCTATATTATCCTTAATATATTGTACAAGTTGATCAAAGGTGTTATCGTTAGAAAATTTTAGTATCAGTTGCTTGTAGATATCTTGCTGTGAACATAAAAGGTGCGCTAACTCTTTTGGGGAAAGCAATAACTGATTGTCTTTTATTTTTTTAGATATAAACCTAAATGCAGATGTATCTAATTTCTCAAAATTTGAACTATGCTCATAACCTTTTAAATCTGAATGCAAAAGGCCCAAGTTGTCATAGATATTATTAAAATTAACTTTAAAGTCATATAATAAGATGGTTCCGTTTGTGCTGCTTACCCGTATGGTTTCATCCAGTAAGGTCTGGCTTTTTCCATACCACCATGCGCCTGCATAGGTGCAAATATCAAAGGAGTGATCCGTGAAGGGTAATTTGTTATTCACCATCAATTGGTAGCTGATATTATTTTCTGTTACCGCCTGCGATAACATTTTTTTATTTGGATCTACAGCTGTTACTGCTTTACAGAATCTTTTTAGGGCTATGGAGGATACACCCGTGCCACAACCAATATCAAGGCCATGTTCGAATTTTTTCTCACCAAGACAACTGCGTAATATGGGTTCGTGTAGTTGAGGCCTGTAAGCTGCATAGTGTATCGCAGTTGTTTTGTCATATAGTTCTGCCATTTGATTTTGTTTTCTTTTTTAAAATTAGGGATTTACGAGGAGGGACAAAAATCAAATTACCTATACTCTTCTTAACCACCAAAATCAGTAGTTCTTATCTAAAGGCACTTGAATTGATCCCCTTTAAACAGTGTTGATTGCCCTTTTTGTTCTCGTAATGTACTCACTAAGGATAGCTTGTCTTGTATTAGATAATACCCTTTGTGATTTGCATTTTAAATAGGGTATTTCGCTAAGAATTTGAGTAAGATATGGGTGCTCATAAAAGACAAACAGAACACTATTTTTACACAAACTTTGTAAATAGATTATATTGGGCGTACCTGTTTGTGTCTGTGTATTGGTTACGAGTGGACAAAGTAGTATTGAATAATAAACCTAAAAACGTCCAATTATAATATTTAGTAGATATTTTTAGGTTTATGAATAGGTGTATTATTCTTCCATTAATATTAAGTTGGAAAGACTGTGCTCTATTTGTTGTTCATTTAAGCCAGTAGGCATGTCCTCATTATAAAAATAACTAATAACGTTCTGTTCTATACCTAAAAGCTGGTTGTTGGGTGAAATAGTAGAACACATTGCACTAGGGTTCCCACCAGCACAAAGATTGGAATGTCCTATGCCCAGCGCGTGGCCCATCTCATGAGTGAAAAGTGCTCCGGTTTGTGATGAAATCCATATTTCTGCACTTCTGTAAGAGTTTCCTGAGAAAGAACTAATAGCATAACCATCCAAGGTTAAATCTTTTATTTGCTCGTACATATTAGGAAAAACATTTTCTGTCTCCGCTTTGGTTCCAAAAAATAATTGTGCGCTAGATTCTGATTCTGTGGCAACTAAAGAGATATTAAAATTACCAGATGCCGTAAGCATATTGTAGTTTGCAATTACTTCTTCAACCATAGTACGCGTAGCTTGTGGAAAATTACCAACAAGATATAACTTCATGGGTTCATCCCATTTTCGCATAACATCTTGAGTAGAGGATGTTGGGTCTTGAAAAAGAGTCAAGTGTTTAAAGTGTTCCACAAGTTCTTTTTGAGACTCGTTTAAGACATCAAATTCATTAATGTTAGAAATAGTCAACGAAATATCAGCATCTGAAATCGTAGCTCCGTCAAATACCGAAACGGTAAAATTTAAAGTAGTGCCAGTTTCATAATCTAGTTTCAATCCATCACCAATACTCAGTTCTCCTGTTGTTTCGTTAATCAGGATATCTTGGGTAGATTCTAGGGTATAGCTAAGCTCGTCGTTATTGCTATCCGAGGCCTGTATGGTTCCAATTACGGTTCCTGTTGGTGCGTGTTCAGCGATTTGAAATTGTTGGCTCGTAATGCTTGGCGCGCTATTTATATTATCATCTTTTATGTCATCAGTATCGTTGCTGCACGATACGATTAAAGTGATGACAAAAAGAAAAATCAACTTCTTCATCTTTAAGTAGGGCTTAACGGTTACGCTATGCTAACGCTATTTCCTACCGTAAATTATAAGACCAAGTATGTACTTTAGTGCAGTACATCGAATTTAGTTTTAAATGTCTATGATTAAAAAAGCCCCGCTCTTTCAAGTAGTGCTTCAACCTTAGGTTCCGCTCCACGAAATCTTTTATAAAGCACCATAGGGTTTTCCGTACCACCTTTAGACAGCACGTGTTCCTTGAATTTAGAAGCAACTTCTTTGTTGAATATTCCTTTTTCCTTGAAGTAAGCGAATGCATCTGCATCTAATACTTCTGCCCATTTGTAACTATAGTAGCCAGAGGAATAACCTCCTTGAAAAATATGGGCGAAAGCCGTACTCATGCAGGTTTCTGGTGTGTCTGGATACAAATTAGTGTCGGAAAACCCTTTTGTTTCGTATGCTTTTACATCGGTAATCGTTGTTGGGTTGGTTCCATGCCATGACATATCCAAAAGTCCGAAACTTAGTTGCCTTAACGTTTGCATACCTTCCTGGAAGGTGGCAGATTCCTTTATTTTACGAACCAATTCCATAGGAATCACTTCTCCTGTTTCGTAGTGTTTAGCAAAGAGCTCTAAAGCTTCTTTTTCATAGCACCAATTTTCCATTACCTGTGAAGGTAGTTCAACAAAATCCCAATAGACTGATGTTCCTGATAGGCTGGGGTAGGTCGTGTTTGCTAGCATACCGTGTAAGCCGTGTCCGAATTCATGAAACAAAGTAGTAACTTCGTTAAAGGTCAAAAGTGATGGCTTTGTAGCTGTAGAAGGTGTAAAATTGCAAACATTGGATATATGCGGGCGTACATTTTCGCCATCTTTTTTCCATTGCGATTTAAACGAAGTCATCCAAGCGCCACCGCGTTTTCCTTCACGAGGATGGAAGTCGACATAAAAGATAGAAATGAAATTCTTTTCTAAATCATAAACGCGATAGGTTTTGACTTCCTCATGGTATTTGTCGATATCGGAAACCTCCTCGAAATGTAATCCAAAGAGTTTTTCAGCTACTTCAAAAACACCGTCAATAACATTTTCTAATTTAAAAAATGGTTTCAGTTGTTCATCATCCAAACTGAATAATTCCTGCTTTAACTTTTCAGAATAATAACTGCTGTCCCATTTCTGAAGCTGATCAATACCATCTAAATCTTTTGCAAAATTTTCTAATTGTTTGAATTCCCTTTCCGCTGCGGGTTTTGCCTTTTCCAGAAGTTCGTTTAGAAACGAATGGACTTTCTCTGGAGTTTCTGCCATTCGTTCTTCCAAAACAAAATGCGCATGGGTTTTATAGCCTAATAAGTTAGCTCGTTCATGGCGCAATTTTACGATTTTGAGTACGTTTTCCTGATTATCTAGCGAATCGCCTTTAAATGCTTTACTACCGAAGGCTAAAGAAAGTTCTTTGCGTAATTCCCTCTTCTTGGCATATTTCATAAAAGGAATGTAGCTGGGATAATCTAAAGTCAATAACCAACCCGTTTCCTTGCCCTTCGATTTTGCCAACTGAGCAGCAGCTTCTTTGGCACCATCAGGTAAGCCATCCAAATCTGCTTCGTCGGTAATGTATTTTTGATATTTGTTGGTTTCGGCCAAAATGTTTTCGCCAAATTTTAATTTCAATTTGGAAGCTTCAGCATCTATTTCCCGTAGGCGTTTCTTTTTGTCTTCGGATAGATTTGCTCCGTTACGACTAAAACTTTTATAACGTTTTTCAAGAAGGGTATTTTGTTCCACTGATAAATCTAATGTTTCCTTTTGCTCGTAAACTGATTTTATCCTTTTGAATAATTCCTCATTCAACGTAATGTCATTACCAAACTCTGAAAGTAGTGGAGAAACCTCTTGCGCTATTTTTTGAATTTCTTCATCCGTTTCAGCAGAATTCAAATTGAAGAATACGCTTGAAATTCGATCTAATTGTTGGCCAGAAAACTCTATGGTTTCAATTGTATTTTCAAAACTAGGTGCTGCTGTGTTAGAAGTGATTGCGTCAATTTCTTCTCTCGCATCCTCCATTGCCCGTAAAAAGGCAGGTTTAAAATGCTCATTTTTGATTTTTGAAAAGGGTGCGGTATCAAAAGGTGTAAGTAGTGGATTCATGAAGGAAAAAGGAATTTAGTTTTAAATTTATTTTGTTTCGAGTCAATTTCAAATAGAATAGCCATAGTGGCCTAAAATTATTTTACTATTTCTGCTAACTGAAAACTATTGTTTGCCGTTAACTGATTTCGCTCCTTCAATTACCTTTTGTTTCAAGCCTTCCTTGTAAAGAATAATTTTATCAAGAACACATTTGTCAGAGCTTCCGATAATTTGTGCTGCAAGAATACCTGCATTTTTAGCACCGTTTAAGGCAACTGTGGCAACAGGAACTCCACCTGGCATTTGAAGAATTGAGAGTATGGAATCCCATCCATCTATAGAATTACTGCTTTTTACAGGAACACCGATAACGGGTAATGGAGACATAGAGGCCACCATACCTGGTAAATGTGCCGCACCACCTGCACCTGCGATAATTACCGAATAGCCATTGGTGTGGGCATTCTTACTAAAATTAAAAAGTTTTTCCGGTGTGCGGTGTGCAGAAACAATGTCCACATCCACCTCTATATCAAAACCTTTTAAGATGTCAATGGCATCTTGCATTACGGGTAGGTCGCTAGTGCTTCCCATTACTACGGCTACTTTACTCATAATTATTTGCTGATTACTTTTATCGTTTCTTTTACTTTTTGTGCAATCTTTCTCGCGGCATCAATATCAGCGTTCACGATAGTTACATGCCCCATTTTACGAAAAGGGCGAGTTTGCTTTTTCCCATAGATGTGTGGCGTAACACCATCCATAGCCATTATTTTTTCTATGTTTTCATAAACAACTTTTCCCGTATGGCCTTCGGCCCCAACCAAGTTTACCATGATGCCTGCGACTTTGTTTGCAGTATTCCCAAGGGGTAAATCTAGTATCGCACGAATATGTTGTTCAAATTGGTTAGTGTAACTAGCTTCTATACTATAATGTCCGCTATTGTGAGGTCTTGGTGCCACTTCATTGACTAGTATTTGGTCATCATTGGTTTGAAACATCTCTACGGCCAAAATACCTATGTGGCCAATTTTTTCAGAAACCTGTAGAGCTATTTTCTGTGCTTTTTTAGCGACAGCTTCATCAATTCTAGCTGGGCAAATTACATACTCCACTTGATTGGCTTCTGGGTGAAATTCCATTTCCACTACGGGGTACGTTACTACTTGTCCACTTGGGTTTCTGACTACAATTACAGCCAATTCATTTTTAAACGAAATCATTTTTTCCGCGATACATTCTCCAGGAGGTAATCCTCTTACATCGACCAAGGATCGCACTACTTTTACACCCTGACCATCATAACCAAACTGGGCTGCTTTCCATACAAATGGAAACTCTAATCCGCCATTTTCAATACTATCTTCAATTTCGCTCGCGTAGGCAAATCTCGAAAATTCTGCAGTAGGGATGCCGTTATCGGTATAAAAATGCTTTTGTCTTGCCTTGTTCTGTATGATGCGAAGTGCTTTGGATTGTGGGTAGACTTTTACGCCTTCGTCTTCTAGCCGTTCTAAGGCATCAAGGTTTATATTTTCGATTTCGATGGTCAGCACATCTACTTGTTTACCAAAGTTGTACACCGTGTCGAAATCCATTAAGCTTCCCAAAATAAATTCATCACAGGCTATCTTACATGGGGCTTCGTTTGAGGTCTCCAAAACTTTAGTGTGAATGTCAAATTTACGCGTCTCATAGAGCATCATTTTACCCAATTGTCCGCCTCCTAAAATACCCAA
>JBLICT010000101.1:0-11041 GCA_047632415.1 Maribacter sp. | reverse complement strand
TTACATTTTGCAACAGGGAACGAGGCATCCATAATGTTGCAACCCCGAAACTTGATTATTGTAGAGGAAAATGCAGAGGTGCAGATTATAGAAAGGCATCAAAGTCTTACGGACAATGAGGTGCTTACGAACTCTGTAACCGAAATATTTGCAGCGAAAAGTGCTATTGTAGACTATTACAAGATACAGAACGATACCGCTAATGCATCTTTGATAGACAATACCTACGTTGATCAAAAAGGAAAGAGCCACGTAAAAGTCCACACGTTTTCTTTTGGTGGGAAATTAACACGTAATAACCTTAATTTCTACCAGAATGGGGAGTTTATGGATTCTACCTTAAAAGGGGTAACCATACTAGGTGAAAAGCAGCATGTAGATCACCATACCTTAGTACATCATATTGAGCCAAATTGCGAGAGTCATCAAGACTACAAGGGAATTTATGGTGCTAGTTCTACCGGCGTGTTCAATGGAAAGATTATTGTAGATAAGATTGCTCAAAAAACCAATGCTTTTCAGAAAAACAATAATATTTTGATTAGCGATAAGGCTACCATTAATTCGAAACCTCAATTAGAGATTTTTGCGGATGATGTAAAATGTTCCCATGGTTGTACGATTGGTCAATTGGATGAGGATGCTATGTTTTACATGCAGACTAGGGGAATTCCTAAAAAAGAGGCTAGAGCTCTGTTAATGTATGCCTTTGCGAATAACGTTTTGGAAAGTGTTCGTATTCCAGAGCTAAAAGCAAGAATAAACAAGTTGATTGCTAAAAAGTTGGGGGTTAATTTAGGTTTCGACTTATAGGAAAATGATATGTAGTACCATAACATATAAAAGAGCCGTTTTCACAACGGCTCTTTTCATGTTTTTATGTCAAATAGGAACGGCCCAAGAAACACGTTTTGGTCTTAAAGGCGGGCTCAATTATTCTTCTATTGTTGGTGATTTAACCAATGGGCTAAAGTTTAGATTTTCCGGGCATGGGGGTATTTTTTTGGAAATAGATTTTTCGGAAAAATTTAAGTTACAGCCAGAATTGTTATATTCTTCTCAAGGATTCCAGTTCAGTACCGATTTAGCAGCTATTGAAAACGGAGGCGCAGCTGGAGACGATAACGACTTTAGAACGAACGTGCAGTTAAACTTTATTACGGTTCCCATTTTAGGAAAATTCGCTTTGAATCATAAGTGGGATGTAGAATTTGGCCCACAGTTTGGCTTCTTATTAAACCAAGTTACTAAACTCAAGGATTTGGACCAGTCTTCTAACGTAACTGGGGATAGAAAATCTTCTGTTTCAGGCGATTTTCAACTGGATTATGGTGCTGCCGTAGGATTAGGTTTTAAATTGACCGACGACCTATCGGTGTCACCTAGGTTTTATGTAGGACTTCGTAACCGACTTAATGGTTTAGCAGGTGCTCAGAATTACAATGCTTCTATGCAATTGTCGCTTAACTATATGTTCCGATAATTATTCTACTGTTATCGACTTAAGGGGTCAAATAGGAGTGCAATTTTTTCGGGTTTCATTGGCTATGGTTTAACTTTTTGTTTGATTTTCCTATAGTTGTTATGTTTTGTATTTACGAATACAAAAAATGTAATCATATGAATGTAAAACTACTTTTAGACTTTTGTTCCTAGTGTCGGTAACTACTTTTGCCCAAGACAAAAAATGGACTATGGAGGCTAATTATCCCATTTCAATTGCTGGTAATTTGGGTAATGACAACCCAGGCGTCATCGATCTAGGTATAGAATACCGCTTTTTGGACCTTAAAGTGGCCAAAATTGGAGCAGGATTTAATGCTGGGGTATTCTATGATAAATTACAGAGTGGTTTATTAGACCCTGCGACCTCTAGGGATTTTACAGAAACCAATTGGCTGTTTCAACCTAAACTATTTTCAGAATTTCAAATTGCGGGTATTCCTAAATTAAGACCAAGCATTGGTCTTGGTTATACTTTTATAAGGTCTAATTTTAAGGGACAGTTTATGGGAGAAACTTTAGATGCTGGAAATAGTGAAAGTGGTTTCAATTTTAATGTTGGATTGTCTTATGATCTTAGCGATAAGTTTTTTATCCAAGGACAGTATGACTATATAAGATATTCTCAAGCCCCTCGTCCAGATGTTGATTTAGGATTCTTAAAATTCGGTCTAGGTTTCCGTTTCTAAATTATAGCTTTCATTCTGTGGGCGCTTTCATGGTTTTCTTATTTAAGGAATCCCATGAAAGAGAGGTTCGTTTATCCTACAGTACCTATCTTTGTAGTTCAATTGTATTGCTATGTTTGATGTAACTAAAATCAGAGAAGATTTCCCCATTTTAAAGCGAGAGGTCAATGGGAAACCATTGGTCTACCTAGACAATGCCGCTACCTCACAAACACCACAACAGGTCATCGATGTCATCGTGGATTATTATTCTAATTACAATGCGAATATCCATAGAGGCGTACATGCACTTTCTCAAGAAGCGACTGACAAATATGAGGAGGCACGTCACAAAATTCAAAAGCATTTCAACGCCAAGCATGCCCATGAGATTATATATACATCAGGGACAACCCACAGTATAAATATCGTGGCCAATGGCTTTTCGTCCTTTATTAAAAAAGGAGACGAGGTCTTGGTTAGCGCCATGGAACATCATTCTAATATCGTGCCTTGGCAAATGCTCTGTGAGCGCACAGGTGCCGTTTTAAAAGTTATTCCCATGAACCAAGAAGGGGAGCTTTTGATGAATGTATATGACACCTTGCTTTCTGAAAACACAAAATTGGTTTTTTGTAATCATATTTCCAATGCGTTGGGAACCATCAACCCAATTGCCGAAATCATAGAAAAAGCCCATCATGTTGGAGCAGCTGTGTTAATAGATGGTGCTCAGGCCGCTCCTCATTTGGTTGCTGATATGCAGGCCTTGGATGTGGATTTCTATACGGTATCCGCACACAAGATATGTGGCCCAACAGGAGTGGGTATGTTGTATGGTAAGGAAGAATGGCTAAATAAATTACCACCCTACCAAGGCGGAGGAGAAATGATTGCAGAAGTAACTTTTGAAAAGACCACCTATGCTGGCTTACCACATAAATTTGAAGCAGGCACGCCTAATATTTGTGGAGGCATTGCCTTTGGGGCAGCATTGGATTATATGAACGCCATTGGTTTTGAAGACATTGCTGGGTATGAGCATGAGCTCCTAGAATACGCTACGGAAGAGCTATTAAAGATAGAGGGACTCAAAATTTACGGAACTGCACAACAGAAAATATCAGTGATTTCTTTTAATATCAATGGCGTTCATCCATATGATATAGGAACCATTTTGGATAAATTGGGAATCGCGGTTCGCACGGGGCACCATTGTGCACAGCCGATTATGGACTTCTATAAAATTCCAGGCACGGTTAGAGCGAGTTTTAGTTTTTACAATACCAAAGAGGAAGTAGATGTATTGGTAGCAGGGGTAAAACGTGCTACCGCCATGTTGGTATAACCTTAGCCGTTATCATTCTCTTAAAGTATTGAAATCCATCGTTTGTTATCGTATTTTTGTAGAAAATATGGAGATGAAGATTAAAGAGATACAAGAGGATATCGTGGCAGAGTTTGCTATGTTCGAGGATTGGATGCAACGTTACGAATATATGATAGACCTCGGAAAATCACTACCACTGATTGCTGAGGAATACAAAACAGATGATAATATTATAAAAGGTTGCCAGAGCAAGGTATGGGTACATGCCGATTTGGAAACTGATAAATTGGTCTTTACGGCAGATAGTGACGCAATTATTACAAAAGGTATCATAGCAATTTTAATACGCGCCTTTAGCAACCAAAAACCGCTAGATATTATAGAGGCAGACACCCAATTTATAGACGAAATCGGATTAAAGGAACATTTGTCCGCAACAAGAGCTAACGGTTTAGTAAGCATGATCAAACAGATTAAACTGTATGCCGTAGCCTATCAAACACAATTAAGTTAAGACATGAGCGAAATAGACACAGCAACAGAAAGTGCCGACTTAGGCGAGAAAATAGTAAAAGTGCTAAAAACCATATATGACCCAGAAATACCTGTAGATATTTATGAGTTGGGGCTTATTTACGATGTTTTGGTAAACGAAGATAATGAGGTGAAAATACTAATGACGCTTACATCGCCCAATTGTCCAGTAGCCGAAACCCTACCAGTAGAAGTAGAGGAAAAAGTGAAATCTTTGAATGCTATTAAGGATGCCGAGGTAGAAATTACGTTTGACCCACCTTGGACTCAGGATTTAATGAGCGATGAAGCAAAGTTGGAGTTGGGAATGCTTTAATTTAACTTTGTTTACGCCTGTACTAAACTTGTTTTCGTACAGGCGTAAATCTGATTTTAATTTGATTTTATGCCAGAAGACATCATCAATAAAGTAGCCTTAAGCAAATTGATAACGTTTAACCTAGAGGATTACTATCCAAAAGGAGAAAGAATAGTATTGGATGTAAAGGACTGGTTGTATGAAGGCTTTATCTTAAGGGAAAAAGAATTTAGAGGATATATAACGAATCACAACTGGGAACAGTATAAAGATACCTTCGTAGCCCTAAGCTGTTCAACCAATGCCATTATTCCAGGCTGGGCTTATATGTTGGTCGCTACCAAATTGCAACCCTACACCAAAAAAGTAATACAGGGCAGTCTAGTAGATTTGGAAACCGCTATTTACCAAAAAGTCATTGATAATTTGGATGTGTCTGATTTTCAAGATAGACTGGTTATTATTAAAGGGTGTAGCAACAAACCGGTGCCGCCAAATGCGTATTTGTTTATAACGGAAAAGCTCTTAACCGTTGCCAAATCTGTCATGTACGGAGAGGCCTGCTCTTCGGTTCCGTTGTACAAAAGAAAATAATGTATATTTATTCCTATGGAAATAGTGACTATTCATACTTTTGCGTTTCTAAGAAAATAAACGTTACACCATGAAAAACATTTTTTTAACGATTGTACTTGTATTTACGTGCGCTTACGGATTTGCTCAAACTGAAGAGGAACTTAAATCACAGCTAGGCCCAAAGAAAGATTCTATTGCTGCTATTCAAGGTAGATTAGATGCGGTGCAAAGCAAAATAGATGCACTTCCAGGATGGAAGAAGGGTGCCTTTGGAACCATTGGCCTTAATTTGAGTGAGTTTAATAACTGGTATGCACAGGGCTCTCCTAACAACTCTTCTGGTAATATTGGTGTTGTGGTAAACGGTTTTGCTAATTTGAATCAAGAGAAATTTTTCTGGAGAAATTCTGCTAATGTAAATCTAGGATGGGTAAAATTTGATGATAAGGACCTAACTACAGATGAAGATGGCTTTAGACAAGCTGCTGATGTATTTACCATCACATCGCTTTACGGTCGTAAACTAAGTGAAAAGTTTGCTATCTCTACCTTAGGAGAATACAGAACTACAATTTTAGATAATTTTAATGATCCAGGTTACCTTGATTTAGGGGTTGGTGCTACTTGGACGCCAATTACCGATTTGGTAGTGGTAATCCATCCATTAAACTACAACTTTGTATTCAGTAATAATGATGCGGTTTTTCAATCCTCTTTTGGAGCTAAAATTGTGGCGGACTACACCAAAAAAATAGGAGCTGTAAATTTTAAGACCAACTTCTCCATGTTCCAGAGTTATGAGAGTGGTGATTTATCTAACTACACATGGACCAATTCTATTGGGTATACCTTATGGAACGGAATAGGACTTGGATTGGAATTTGGTTTAAGAGATAATAAACAAGAGGCTTTGAATTTTGCACTTAACACGGATCCTGCAGCTACGTTTGAAAATGTAGACAATGCTTTACAGACCTTTTTCCTATTCGGTCTTAACTACGCATTCTAATTTTTTGACATATAGAATTAAAAAAGCCTGCTCATTAGAGCAGGCTTTTTTGGTTAAGTAATTATCGTAAAATTTGGGTTTTACTTTGGCTATAAGTTCTTATTGATTTGGGATCAACACTATCACTTAATTACAGGTCAAATGTAGGCCATCAAATCAATTTTGGGCAATTTATGTTGTGAAGACATCCTATGATGTGGTGAAAAATAGCAGTGGTTTAAATTGATCGATGAACTACACTGTTTTATTTTTTATGATATCAATACTCGTCCAAATGTTCTGGATATAAAAAGTTGTTATACGGAAATCGGGTTACGTGAATATCTCTGACTTCATCATAGACCCTTTTTCTGAATTCATCTAAATTCTCTTTATTCAATGCAGAAATGAACAAGGCACGGTCTCCTACTTTTTCCATCCAGGTACGTTTCCATTCTTCAATGGTAAAGTGACGAGAGGTACGTTCCGTAATTAAATCATCCTCGTCTATGGTATCGCGTTTGTATTGGTCTATTTTATTAAAGACCATGATGGTTTTTTTATCTGAGCTTTTAATCTCATCTAAAATCTTATGTACAGAGGCAATATGTTCTTCAAATTGTGGATGGGAAATATCAACTACATGTAATAACAGATCGGCTTCCCTAACCTCGTCCAAGGTGCTTTTAAAGCTTTCTACGAGTTGTGTAGGTAACTTTCTTATGAATCCTACCGTATCACTTAACAGAAAGGGTAGGTTGCCAATAACCACTTTTCGTACGGTGGTGTCTAAGGTAGCGAAGAGTTTGTTTTCTGCAAAGACATCACTTTTGCTAACCACATTCATTAAGGTAGACTTCCCCACATTGGTGTATCCAACAAGGGCAACACGGACCAAGGCACCGCGATTTCCTCGCTGTGTCTCCATCTGGCGATCTATTTTAAGCAGTTTTTTCTTTAAAAGCGTAATTCGGTCACGAACGATACGTCTATCTGTTTCTATCTCTGTTTCCCCTGGGCCACGCATACCAATACCCCCTTTTTGGCGCTCCAAGTGCGTCCACAGTCCGGTTAATCTGGGCAATAGGTACTCATATTGTGCTAGCTCTACTTGAGTACGCGCATAGCTTGTTTGTGCACGTTGGGCAAAAATATCTAGGATAAGGCTGGTACGATCAATGATTTTACAGCGGAGTTGTTTCTCTATATTTCGCTGTTGGGTAGGGCTAAGTTCGTCATCGAAAATAACAGAACCTATATCATTTTCATGAACAAAAGTCTCTACTTCCAAAAGTTTACCACTTCCAATAAGTGTCTTTGGATTGGGGAGGTCCATGCGCTGTACAAAGCGTTTTATTACTTCGCCACCGGCGGTATAGGTAAGGAATTCTAGCTCGTCTAGATATTCGGTTACTTTGTCTTCGGGTTGCTCCCTATTGATGATACCAATAAGGACTACTTTTTCGTACGTTGTTGTTTTCTTTTCTAACATAGGTGGGTAAAGTGTAAAATTAAGCAAAACAGCCATCCTATTGTAGTAAATTTATCAACTCAATAAAACCAACGATGCGTTTTCCCTTTTTTAAAAGAAAATCTAAAGACCAATTATACACGATTGCTTTTTATAATTTAGAGAATCTCTTTGATGCGGAGAACAATAAACATACTTTGGATGAAGATTTTACACCTACGGGATTTAAGGAATGGACCTTAGAAAGATATGCCAGTAAACGCAGCAAGTTGGCACGCACCATTTTTGATATTGGTAAACAAGACAACAAATACCCTCCTGTGCTTATTGGAATTTCGGAGGTTGAAAACCAAACAGTCATTCAAGATTTGATACGCACCACACCGCTAGATGGCTTGAATTATGGTTATGTCCATTACGAGTCGCCCGATGAACGCGGAATCGATACGGCCTTAGTATACAACCCTAAGTTCTTTCAGGTGATTACATCAGAAGCATTGCCGTTACTGGTAGCTAATTTAAATGGAGCTCAAGATACGACTAGGGATATATTATATGTAAAGGGAACCTTGAATACTGAAACCGTTCATGTTTTTGTAAATCATTGGCCGTCTAGAAGGGATGGTGGTGATGTTACCGAATACAAGCGTTTGGTGGCGGCAAATGTTGTTAGGGAAAAAATGAAGACTATTGAAGAAAGTGAACTGAGCCCTAATTATTTGGTAATGGGAGACTTTAATGATGACCCTACTTCTAAGAGTATTCAAAACTTGTTGGAAGATAGTAGCTTATACAACCCCATGGAAAAACTGCATTATCCAAAGCAACGGGGCAGTGCGAATTATAAGAAGACTTGGAGCTTGTTCGATCAGATTATCATTTCCCATAATTTCCTCAATTTCGAAAAGGGCACTCATAGTTTCTCAACCGCGAATATTTTTGATGCATCTTTTTTAAAGGAAAGGTCGGGTAAGTATAAGGGTAATCCATACCGTACGTATGCTGGTAGTAAATATTTAGGAGGCTATAGCGATCACTTTCCTGTGTATGTAATCCTAAATTTTAATCCGAAATAAGGAGTTATTAGATGAATTATACTATAAGAAAAAACCTACAAACATCATAAAAAGACACTTTCACAACAAGAAGTCACTAATCGGTATGCTTTTCATCGAATAAGTAGGTGTTTTAGTCAACTGAATCCTAATAGGGTTGTATAATTGTAGTCCAAATCTTACAATTAGAAATTTACCTACTTATGGACTATCAAAAACCAAGGAACTACCTGCGCTTCGTTTTGTGTCTTTTTGTTCCACTACTAAGCACCACAGGAATAATTTCTGCACAGTCCGATGCCTTAAAGCAGATTATTAAGAAAGACTATGATTTTTCTAAAATAGGGGCAATGCACGTCGATTTAGAATTCGATTTTGAGGAAAATAGGAAAAAAACCTTGACCCTTGCTAAAGCTAATCATTGGAAACTTAGGGAAGTGATGCTCGATGGAACCAAAGTAGCCCTGCAAGAAGTAGGAGTAGATGGGAGTCCTATCTATTATGAAACCTATTCCGATAACGCTAGTCAAACCTCAAGAGCCAATACCTTACACACAAACGGAATGCTAGATTTGAATTTGGACGGTTCTGGTATGCAGGTTGGTGTATGGGATTCTGGAGTAGCACTTACCACGCATCAAGAATATGATATTAGGGCAATTGTAGGGGATGGTAGTACTGAAACGGATAACCATGCTACCATGGTTACCGGAAGTCTAATTTCAGCAGGAGTAAAGAAAGATGCCCAAGGCGTTGCCTATGCTGCCAATGTGATAACGAACGACTGGTCAAGAGATAAAATTGAGGTTGCCGAGGCCGCTGCAAATGGATTATTGCTTTCTAACCACTCGTATGGTATTATGACAGACCGTGTGCCGGATTGGTATTTTGGGTCCTATATAAAAGTATCCCAAGACTGGGACAATATCATGTACAATGCGCCCTATTATTTAATGGTAAACGCTGCGGGTAATGCGCAAAAAAGAAAAGATAACGAGGCACCTATTTCAGGAAATTCGGTAGATGGCTTTGATCTAATGCTCGGATTTACATTGACAAAAAATAGCTTGACGGTTGCTGCTGCCAATACCAAAATTGCTCGCACTGGCGATTTAAGGAATGCATCGGTCTCTGCATACAGTAGTTTTGGTCCGGTAGACGATGGTAGGATAAAACCCGACCTTGCCGGCGATGGTTCTTCTATTTTTTCAACCGCTGCCCAAACGGATAAAAGTTACGGGGTATCCTCAGGTACTTCTATGGCAACACCCGGGGTAACTGGCGCTTTGCTTCTTTTACAACAGTATAACCAACAATTATTCGGCACCTACATGAAGGCCGCTACGCTAAAAGCACTTGCTTTACATACGGCTGATGACGTTGCTGAAAATGGCCCTGATTATAAAATGGGATGGGGTATTATGAATGCTAAAAATGCTGCTGAACTATTACAAAAGAAGAAGTATACTACCATTATAGAAGAAACGAATTTGAAAGAAGGGCATACCTACTCGCTAACCCTTACCGCCAATGGGACAGAAAACCTGAATGCTTCCATCTCTTGGACGGATCCGGCCTCTAATAAAACAAACAAAGGAATCTTAAACGATACCACTGCTGCTTTGGTCAACGATTTGGATATCCGTATCACGCAAAACGGAGTCGATTTCTATCCTTGGAGACTAAGTGCTGCCAACGCAACGGCTGCGGCTATAAAAGCCGATAACCATGTAGATCCCTTTGAACGTATTGAGATACCAAATGCAGAAGGCAGCTATACCCTAACCGTAACACATAAAGGCAATCTTGAAAACGGCGCACAGGATTTTTCCCTTTTGGTTTCTGGAGCAGCGCTTACCAATTGTACGCTTATAGCACCTGAAGGACATATGCTTGCCGATGCCAAGGCCAAGGAGATAACTGTTCAGTGGAATCCAGTTTTAGATGCGCTTTATGAGGTTCAGTATAAAAATAGTATTGCCGATACATGGCAAACAGAATATGTTTCCGACCCTGTAATTACGTTAAAGGCATTGGAAATAGATGCGAAATATATAGTACGTGTACGCACGTTCTGCTCCCAAAGTATGGCGTCTGAATATAGTATGGAGTATCCGTTCACCTTCTTGGGAGAAGCAACAGAATTAGGTCTTTTGGAGGTTTTGGAACCCTTAGACTTGGAGTCCGACATCAACTTTTCAATTTATCCGAATCCTGCCGTTGAATACATAAATCTAAATAACGAGACAAGTGACAGTTCGCACTATTCTATTGTTACCACTTCTGGTATAACGGTAAAGAACGGTACCGCTAAAAATGCGAAAATCAACGTTTCCGATTTGGCTAGCGGATTGTATATACTACAAGTACTGGATACGAATGGTAAGCGAAGTGCAAAATTCTATAAACAGTAACGAAGAATAGATTCGTTTCCCCCGAAATCATAATTCCCCTACTTTATCAAAAACCTGTTGCGCATAATGCGTTGCAGGTTTTTTTGTAATCGATTTTTACTTTGCTAATTGCCTGTCAACATAAGAAATATCAATAGTAAAATAGGACAAAACAAGAGTTTAGCCATTCTAGACAAGTAACAATTTTATAACTTTATACTGTAA
>JBLICT010000100.1:0-11052 GCA_047632415.1 Maribacter sp. | reverse complement strand
CGCCAAGCACAGCCATAATCCAACATTTTCTTTTCATATAAATCGCGACAAATTTTGATGACCGCATCGTATTGTTCCGCTGTTGCTTGCATGTACTTCTTGTAATTTGTGTAAATTTCGCTTAAAAATTTGTAACCGTCAAGACCCTCGGTTTAAACTTCGGTTACACCCATAGCTAAAATTCAGTATATACATGACGATTAACTGCAAAGGAGAACTCATTGATTTAAAAAAACCCAAAGTAATGGGCATTTTAAACGTTACACCAGATTCATTTTTCGATGGCGGTAGCTTTAAGGATGAGAAAAATGCGCTAAAACAAGTTGAAAAAATGATGCTAGATGGTGCCCGTTTTATAGACATCGGTGCATACAGCTCAAAACCTGGTGCTAATGAAGTCTCTGAAGCACTAGAACTAAGCCGCATAACGCCCATCGTTGAACTGGTACTGAAATATTTTCCCGATGTACTGTTGTCTATTGACACCTTTAGGGGAACTGTTGCAAGAGAATGTGTTGAACGCGGGGCGGCAATCATAAATGATATCTCCTCAGGCCTTAGGGATAATACCTTATTGAACACTGTTGCAAGTTTGCAGGTGCCTTACATTATGATGCACATGCGCGGCACCCCAGAAACGATGCAACAACAAACCACTTACCAACACCTTATACAGGATATCTTGCTTTTCTTTTCGCAAAGACTTGCTGTGGCCAGGGAGAAAGGCATACATGATGTCATAATTGACCCCGGCTTTGGATTTGCAAAGACCTTGGAACAGAACTATCAACTCTTACAACAACTAGAAACCCTAAAGGTTACTGAGCTACCCATACTTGCTGGGATTAGCAGAAAATCTATGATTTACAAACTGTTAAAAAGCAACCCGAAAAATGCCCTTAACGGAACCACCGCATTACACATGGTTGCTTTAACCAAAGGAGCCAATATCTTACGGGTGCACGACGTTAAAGAGGCTGTAGAATGCGTAAAACTCCATAGGCAACTTACATCTTAAAAACTTACTCCATTTTCATACCACAAATTTTGCTAATTTTACAAAAACGGCATTCATTGGATTTTTTGAATTTTATCGATTTTAAGATTACGGATATCCTGGATATTGTCCTTGTGGCCATACTATTATACTATATTTACAAACTAGTCCGTGGTTCGGTAGCTATTAATATTTTTATTGGTATTGTTATTGTTTGGGCTTTCTGGAAGTTGACAGAGCTTTTAGGAATGGAAATGATCAGCAGCATCGTAGGTGCCTTTATGCAGGTAGGCCTTATTGCATTGATTATCGTTTTTCAACAGGAAATACGAAAGTTCCTTTTAATGATTGGCTCTACCAACTTCGCCAACAAACGTAACTTCATTAAACATTTTAAATTTTTGAGACAGGAGGGAATTACTACTACTGTTGACGTAGATGCCATCTTAAACGCCTGTGAGAAAATGTCTAGCTCCAAAACAGGGGCTATTTTAGTATTGGAACGGAACAACTCCTTGGATTTTATAAAAAGTTCTGGGGATCGCATGAATATAGAAATAACCCAGCCCATCATCGAAAGTATTTTTTACAAAAACAGTCCCTTACACGATGGCGCCGCTGTAATCGTTGATAATTACATAGTAGCCACAAGGGTCATTTTACCCGTATCCAACGAACGTAATATTCCTTTACGCTTTGGATTGAGACATAGAGCTGCTGTTGGGATAACCGAAAAAACAGATGCACTGAGCATTGTTGTAAGTGAGGAAACCGGATTAATCTCCTATATAAAAAACGGAGAATTCGTGATATACGATTCTATTTCCCAATTAGGCACTATGCTTAAACAAGATTTAGTGTAGGATAAAAATAGTAGGTAGATCCGGCTTTACATTATCGCACATGGAATTTCGACTGCCCTCGATGTGACAAAGTTGAACAAATCTCATGTAAATGAAATGATTAAAAGTGTAGGCTTCACAATAACGTAATTGCTTCATAGAAAATTACCGGACCTGAGAATAAAGACGCTTAATCTTTCTTTTTAGAAGGAAGGAGTTTACAAAAGCTCGAAATAGATTACGCCACCTCATCCGCTAAAAATTGCGCTTCATACAAATTACTGTAGTAGCCACCTTTTTTGAGTAGTTCTTTATGGGTTCCCGTTTCTACGATTTTTCCGGCGTCCATAACAATAATCTTGTCCGCTTTTTTGATAGTACCCAAACGGTGTGCTATGACTATGGAAGTTCGACCCTCGGTAATTTTATCTGTTGCTTTTTGTATGAGCTGTTCAGAATAGGTATCGACAGATGAGGTAGCCTCGTCTAAAACCAAAATACTAGGATTACTGACGTAGGCACGTAGAAAAGCAATCAGTTGCCGTTGACCACTAGAGAGCATGGTACCACGTTCTTTTACATTATATTCATAACCACCAGGAAGACTGGAAATAAATTCATCTACTCCAATAGCGGTTGCAGCTGCTTCTATATCAGCAATGCTAATATCGGGGTTTTTCATAGAAATATTGTTGGCAATAGTATCGGCAAACAGAAAAACATCTTGCAATACAACAGCGATATGGGAACGAAGAGAGGTTAGTTTGTAATTCTTTACATCCGTACCATCCACACTAATAACCCCAGAGTTTATTTCATAAAATCGATTCAGTAGATTTATAATCGTCGATTTTCCAGCACCCGTAGCACCTACGATAGCAATAGTTTGGCCTGCTTTTACCTCAAAAGAAATACCGTGAAGCACTTCTTCATCTTCCAAATAACCAAAACGCACATCGGTGAATGTAATATCTCCTTTAATACTGGATTTTTCAATTTGGCCCATATCGTTGATTGAACTGTCGGTATCCAAAATCTTAAAAACCCTATTAGCCGCTACCATGCCCATCTGTAGGGTATTGAATTTATCCGCAATCTGTCGTAACGGTCTAAAAAGAAGATCTATCAACATGATAAAGGCAAAAACGGTACCTGCAACATCATCAGTAATATTGGCTACATTTTGCAAACCACCGTACCACACAATCAGCCCTAGCGTAATGGAGGATACTATTTCGGCGATGGGAAAGAAAATCGAGTTATACCAAACCGTTTTTAACCAAGCATTTTTATGTTTTTCATTTATTTTTCTGAAATTTTCACTCTCTATCTTTTCCCTAGTAAACAGCTGCACAATCCGCATACCCGTAAGTCTTTCCTGGACAAAGGAATTAAGATTCGACACCTCTGCCCTAACCTCTGTAAAAGCAACCTTCATTGCTTTTTGAAACAAGCGCGTGGCGTATAAAATCAATGGTAATACAGCAAAAACGATTAATGCCAACCGCCAATTTATATATATCATAACCCCCGCAGCTACCAACATCTTCAACAAATCGGCTACGATAACAAAAAAGCCCTGACTAAATATTTCTCCAATACGTTGCATATCGGCCACCGCACGGGTTACCAATACACCGAGGGATGAATTGTCAAAATACTTCATTTTGAACCCTAACATTTTTTGAAATAAATTGATGCGAACGTCTCGAATCACGGATTCTCCCAACCAGTTGGCATAGTAGTTAAAGCTCAATTGGCTCAACACTTGACCTAATAATACCAACAGCATGGCTATGGTAAGGTAGAGCAACCGCTGTGCATCTGCACCTTTAACGGCATCATCTATAATCTGCTTTAGAATGATGGGTGTAAGCACTGCAAATACCGATAACAATATTGCGGCAAAAGCAACTCCGTAGAAGGTAATTCTGTAAGGTCTAGTATGGGCTATCAAACGCTTAAAAAGTCGCGTATCAAAAGCTTTTCCTGAATCTTTGCTCATTTTTTAAAAATAGTATTGGGATAGCTAACAGCCGATAAATATAATCCTTTTGCAGGGACTGAAACCCCAGCCGTTGTACGATCTTTGCTTTTTATGATGTTCTTAACAGTGTCCAAAGTAGATTTCCCGGTCCCTACATCCAGTAGAGTTCCAACAATGGCCCTAACCATATTCCTCAGAAACCTATCCGCTGTAATCTTAAAAACTATATACTCGCTTTCCACACTCCATTGGGCACTTTTAATCTTACAAAAATGATTGTTTACCTCAGTCTTTGATTTGGAAAAACACTCAAAATCTTGCTTACCCAAAAGTAATTCCGCCGCGTTGTTCATGAGCAAAATATCTAAAGGGTGTTTTACATAATGGGAAGCCTCCGTCAAAAAAGGATTCTTATCATCACAAAGCAAATACTCATAGGACCGTTCCATAGCATCAAACCGAGCGTGGGCATTATCTTGCATTAAGTAAATATCCTGCACGGCAATATCATCAGGTAAAAAAGCATTCAGCCTATATACCAAATCTGTAGTATCCTTAATCTGGGTAAAATCAAAATGGGCATACATTTCCCGAGCGTGTACACCTGCATCTGTTCTTCCTGCACCAACAACATGTATTTCTTTCCGCATCAAAACAGAAAGCGAATGCTCTAAAACTTCCTGTACCGTAATGGCATTGGGCTGTTTTTGCCAACCGTGATAGGCTTTACCAAAGTATGAAAATTGAATGAAATATCTCAAAAGGATGCTTAGTTTTGCAAAGTGTAAAGATATGCATAGTTCCTGTGTATTAGGAATGCTTTCCAAGTTTTGGTCTGGCTCCTGAATTTTGAGATCAACGCTTTTTTTTATATGAGAATCACGAAAACTCGCAATAACACTAGTGCGAAAAACAGAACGATAAATCAAAGAAGCTAGCCCATTGGTAACCTAAGATGAATTTAGCCTAAAATTAAAATGACCAAGATTCTACTCCTTTCAGATACCCATTCCCATATAGATGATGTAATCTTAAAATATGCTATCCAAGCAGATGAAATATGGCATGCTGGTGACATTGGTGACATTTCGGTCACCGATAAGCTATCCAAACTAAAACCGGTACGGGCCGTATTTGGAAATATTGACAACCATGTAATTCAAACAGAATTTCCATTAAACAATAGATTTATGTGCGAAGGTGTGGATATATTGATAACCCATATTGGGGGCTACCCTCCTAAATACAACTCCAGAACTAGGCCAGAAATACAAAATAATCCCCCAAAGCTTTTTATTTGTGGGCATTCCCATATCTTAAAAGTAATGATGGATAAAAAACTAGGCGTACTACACATGAATCCTGGAGCTTGTGGCAAACATGGTTTTCATCAAGTACGCACCATGCTCCGTTTTCAAATAGATGGAACTGAAATAAAAAACCTAGAAGTCATAGAACTAGGAAAACGGTAAACACATAAGCTTACTTATGTGTTAAGACAAGCTTAAAAAGACTTATAATTTCATTTATTTTTCCGATTTTGAGCGCTTTACCTCCTTAAAAATGAGCCTAAGAAACAAACTTATAATATTTCATATTTTTTGATGGATAAAAAACTTAGTAGAAAGAAACAAGCAAAAACGATTCGTATTTTTAGAAAAGTTCATCGTATTACAGGCGCAACACTATTTATCTTTTTCTTTTTAATAGCAAGTACTGGATTCTTACTTGGTTGGAAAAAGAATTCAGGAGACCTTTTAGGCTCAAAAACATATAAAGGCACAACTACTGAACTAAAAGAGTGGCTACCATTACCCGTACTACAATCAAAGGCAGAAGTCTATTTAAAAAATATCATTTCTACGACATCTACAGTACCCCTATACCGTATTGATATTCGACAAGACAAAGGAGTTGCAAAATTCATTTTTGATGATTACTATGGTATTCAAATAGATGGTGCTACGGGAGCGCTGCTTCATTTAGACCGCAGACGTGCAGATTTTATTGAAAATATACATGATGCTTCCGTTCTAGACAATTATTTGAATACTGGCGGATATATAAAACTGATTTATACCACCGTAATGAGTATTGCCTTGCTACTTTTCACTGTTACCGGTTTTTGGTTATGGTACGGGCCTAAGAGGATGCGAAGAACAGCGCTACATTAAAAAACCCGGGAACTACCCCGGGTTTAACGCACTAATACTACTAAGATGTTAGGTTTAACGTAAACGATCAACAGATTTTACAAGATCTTCATCCTTTTTTATAGCCCTGTTTGCAAGGACCAAAAAAACGATAGAAAATACAGGAATCAGCATCCCAATACCCTTCTCAGAGACCAAGGTCCCTCCGGATAGATTTAGCGATCGGTAAACGAAAAATCCTAGTAAAAAAAGATTTAATATCATATTCAGTCTGTTTACCACAAACTGGTTCTTTCTATTTTTGAATAGGAAAACTACCCACAAAGCCAAAGCTCCTGAAACATAAAAAGCTATGGAAATGACAATTTCATTTTGGGCATAAATCTCCAACCCTTTGGCGTCTGACCACAAGTTAACAAAGAATGGGAGTATCCCTGCTACTAGCGCAACCAAAACCAAATAAAGGGTCTGTATTCTTTGAATCATTTTATAACTATTCCTTTTGAGTTACAAAAATACAGGTCTTTTTAAAAAATATCGGTCTATTCATGAAAATAATTTGTATTATTGCTGCGTTATTTACTCTAACACTTACCAAAGGAATATCATTTCCACAAGCATATCCAAAAGCTAAAACACTTCTTACAATACAAATCACGTATAATTTATTCTACAATTAATGTTTGAGATTTCAGATTTAAAAACAAAAAAGCTACCTGAGCTTCAGGAAATAGCGAAAGGACTTAATGTCCCAAAATTCAAGACACTAAAAAAATTGGATTTGGTCTATCAAATTCTAGACCTCCAAGCAGCTAATCCTAAAGCTGCTGCGGCAATTGTTCCTCAAAAAACGGAAGACGCTCCAAAACCAAAACCTAGACCAAGGGCAAGAGAAGCTAAAAAAGCTATCAAAAAAGAGCCATCAGAAACGACAACAGCACCAGCAGCGATAGCTAGTCCAGACAAGGAAGCATCCAAAGAAGTTGCAACACCCAAAGAACCAGCCCTAAAAGAAGTTACAGAAACTAGAAAGCCCAGACCCAGGCCTAGACCTGCTGCAGCGGATAACAAAAACGAAAATCAAAAAAATAACCCGCATAATAAAAATCAAAAAAGCAACCAAAACAAAAAACCGAACCTTAGAAGCAACCATGACAAAAGTAATTTTGACAAGGATCTAAAGAATAGATATAAGGAGCCGGAATTTGAATTCGACAGCATTATCGCTAGCGAAGGGGTTTTGGATATTATGCAAGACGGATATGGTTTCCTAAGATCCTCCGACTATAATTATCTATCCTCTCCGGATGACATTTATGTATCACAATCACAGATTCGTTTATTCGGGCTTAAAACGGGAGATACAGTTTTAGGACAAGTGAGACCGCCAAAAGAAGGGGAGAAATATTTCCCTTTAATCAAAGTGAACAAAATCAACGGTATAGACCCACAGATTGTAAGAGATAGGGTTTCTTTTGAGCACCTTACACCGCTTTTCCCGCAAGAAAAATTCAATCTAGCAGAAAGACAGAGTACAATATCAACACGTATTATAGATTTGTTCTCCCCTATAGGGAAAGGACAAAGAGGCATGATTGTATCACAACCTAAGTCTGGTAAGACCATGTTGTTAAAAGATATAGCCAATGGTATTGCGGCCAATCACCCAGAAGTGTATCAAATTATCCTTTTAATAGACGAACGACCTGAGGAAGTAACCGATATGCAGCGTAATGTAAGAGGTGAAGTGGTAGCCTCTACCTTTGATAAGGAACCAACAGAACATGTAAGGGTTGCAAACATCGTTTTAGAAAAAGCGAAACGACTCGTAGAATGCGGCCATGACGTAGTTATTCTATTGGATTCTATCACTAGGCTTGCAAGGGCTTATAATACAGTACAACCAGCATCTGGAAAAGTCCTAAGTGGTGGTGTTGATGCCAATGCACTGCACAAACCAAAACGTTTCTTTGGTGCTGCCCGTAATATTGAAGGTGGTGGGTCGTTAACTATCATTGCTACCGCCTTAACAGAAACAGGGTCCAAAATGGATGAAGTTATCTTTGAAGAATTTAAAGGAACCGGTAACATGGAATTACAATTGGATCGAAAGATTGCCAATAGAAGAATATTCCCTGCGATTGACCTTACTTCTTCTAGCACACGTAGAGATGACATTTTACTTGACGAAAGTACCTTGCAACGTATGTGGATCATGCGCAAATATCTTGCAGATATGAACCCGGTTGAAGCTATGGAATTTATAGAGCAACGCTTTAAACAGACAAAAAACAACGAAGAGTTCTTGATGACAATGAACAATTAACCTATTGATTTACATAAATCTAAATCCCGATTTTAATTTTAAATCGGGATTTTTTTGTGCTCTATAGAAAAAAAGAACTACAAACCTGATAGTCAATCAAAATGAATATCTTTAGGATATTAAAGAATCTTCCCCTAGTCTTCGAACGTATTTTCTTATAACAACTTATAAAAACACTACAAATGAAAAACCGATTCAATCTGGGAGCATTCGTACCATGCACTTTTATGCTATTCAGTATGTTAAGCTGTAATACCAAAAAAAAAGGAAAAATCAATTGAAATCAAAGCCCCCATAGAGGTTTCAGCCCCTTCCAATATTATTTCCCTTGAAGATGCAAATAGCACGTATGACAACTATACAAAACATAGAATAAACCTTATTGCGTCCTATGAAACCCAAAAACGAGTTCCGCAAGAAAAATTTGAACCAGCGCGTTTTGTAGATTTTGATTATGAAATGATAAAGGATTACATCGCCTATGTAGATCAAGAAGCCAAAAAAGCAGGCGTGAAAAAGGTAACAAAATTACGTATGTACTTCGCAAATTACCCCAATGAAAAGAAATTTAAAGATGGGAAAGAGGTTGTTCACCCGAGACAAAATTCTATTTTTATTACACCTACATTAGAAAAAAATGGTGGGAATTATAGCTTTTATATTGGTAACGATGGAAAACCCGAATTAATTATTGATTGGAAAGCTGAAATACAAAAAGAAGTGGGATTAATTCGCACAAAACAACAAACCCAAGAGGCTAGTATAGTCTCCAACTTTTTTACTAACAATGCCATATATAGTTATCAGAGTTTGATTCTAAATAGAGGTAATAATGGCCCTCCGCCTAAAACCGAATTCTAAATCTAAGCTCCGTGTTTCTAGAATTTATAAATCAAAGCAACTTTGTTATTTTTAGCGCTGTAGCGTTGATTATATCTTTGAGTAGCTATTCTAAATATTTTGATACGGTATTAAAATACTTACCTATCATACTAGCGTATACTCTCATTAATGAGCTTTTAGGATATTTCTTATTGTATTATCCTAGCTTCCGTGTTTTTTTAGATTTTGAATATTCGTAAACCAATCATATAATATATAATATATATGACCTTATATATTTTCCGTTTTTCTATTTTATCTACTGGGGTTTGGTATCGAATATTAGGCATAAAAAACTAATCGCCAGAGGAGCCGCGCTAGTTATTTTTTCCTATATACTAAATTCCTATTTTCAAAACCCAATCAATTATGGACTTTACTATGCTTATGCTATAGCCTCATTTATTTTAATTTTTTGCATTGCATTATATTTTATAGACCAACACAACCAAAACAAGAAGATTTTACAACCCTATAATTTAGTCTTTTGGGTAAGTTTAGGTCTGTTTATTCTCCACATCTTTTCGCCAACATTATTAATAATTGGCTATTATGATCCTGACAATTGGCACAATTTAAACCTCCAGACTTTTCACCACTTAGTAATTATTTTGATGAACTTATTATTTATCATCGGTTTTATCAAAGCTAGAAAAAGAAGTTTTGGATAGGCAGTAAACGGATTCCCTAATCAATTTGAAAAGGTTATTATAGCACAGAACCCTACATACAGTAAGATGATACAACAATTGGCGCAAAGACCGCTATATTAACTAATCCTAGCAGGTACTAAATGACGAAAGAACTACTAGAATTGCTACAGGAAAATGCATTTATGCTTGCATATGCGGTTGTATTCACGCTCTCGCTCATAAAATATCAATACTACTACGAAACTAGCTTAAAAGCCTTTCCGATTTTACTTGCATATATTTTTTTAACAGAAATCTTTGGAGTGCTAATACGTGATATCAACGAAATATAAATTGTGTTCGAGAATACATATCAAAACCATAATCATCTGATCTTTAATATTCTTGATATTGTCTTTTTTCTATATTTCTTCTACATCTATTGGAAAAGCACGACTAATCCTAAGCTAAAGAAATACATAAAATGGGGCACCTTCCTTTTCTGTACGGCTAGTATAGTTAATCCGTTTTTTGAACCTTTTATTTTAAGGCCACAGCTTCTGGTAATCATTACCGGGTCAGGAGCACTAGTATTGTTTGCCTACTTATATTTGAAAGAGCACAGGAACATACCTGCGGCATTTTCCAATTACCATAAATTATTACGTTGGATAAGTATTGGATTAGTATGCTTTTATACGTTTTACCCTGCTATTATAAGTGTTGGCCAGTTAAATGAAGATTTGTACAATACCCTGCACTTGCGAAAATTACTTTTATTCTTAATTGTAGTCTTATATAGTTGTTTTATAATTGGCTTCTTACGATTAAGTAAAACAACTTCACATATGGAAACAAAAAAAGCCTTCTAATTAGATTAGAAGACTCTCATAAATTGTAAGAAATAAAGCTATTTAAAGTGCAGCTACATATTTTGCCAACTTACCTTTAATATTGGCAGCCTTATTAGCATGAATAATATTACGTTTAGCTAAACGATCTACCATACTAATAACACTTGGCAATAAGGCCTCAGCGTCTTTCTTGCTTTCCTCGCCACGTAATTTTTTGATTGCATTACGTGTTGTCTTGTGCTGATATCTGTTACGTAAACGTACCGCTTCGTTTCTTCTAATTCTCTTTAATGCCGACTTGTGATTTGCCATTTTCTAACTAAATTATGTTTTTATGGATTTTAATATCCATTACTTTAAGTAGTCCGTAGGGGAATCG
>JBLICT010000099.1:0-11117 GCA_047632415.1 Maribacter sp. | reverse complement strand
AAAACTTTTTTTGATACACTTGGAGATATCATTCTATTTTTCTTCAAGATATTTGGAAAGTTTATTGGTATCCTACTTATTATCATTGGTGCATCTACCTTAATAGGTTTATTCATTGGACTACTATCCGTTGGTATATTGGATATGTTCCAGGTTCCTGGCATAGATTTCTATCATTTGGTAAACTCTAGTAATCTTCCTATCTGGGTAGTATCACTTTTGGCCTTTTTTGCTATTGGAATACCGTTTTTCTTCTTACTCTATTTAGGACTTAAGATACTAGTAGGTAATTTAAAATCCATTGGTAGTATCGCAAAGTTCAGTCTATTAGGGTTGTGGCTTCTCTCGGTTATCATGCTCATCGTTTTTGGAGTCCGTGAGGCGGCATCACATGCCTATTCTGGCAGCACTACCAGTGAAAGTGAATTGTATATTGAAAATCCAAAGGACACCTTACAGATTAATCTTATTACCGCAGATTACGACAGAGACAATGTCATGTACATGGGGAATATGATTATCACGCATGATGATAACGGAGAAAAGCTTTTGGTTTCCGAAGATGTTCGCTTTCGATTATCAAAATCAAAGGATTCTATTTTTCGTATGGAAGTCCGCAAAGAGGCAAACGGAGGTTCCTTTAAAAAAGCAAAGGCAACGGCAGAAGCTATTGCATATGATTACGCTATAGAAGGAAACAATATGAACCTTAAAAACTACTTAACCGCAAGTGGAGACAGTAAGTTTAATGACCAAGAAATACGGATAAACGTGTTAGTTCCGGTAGGTACCATTTTAAAATATGATCATGGAGCAGGCCGAAGTTGGGTTATGCGTGCCGATACTGATCGTTCCTCGGACCAACTAAATGACCATACTTGGAAAATGACATCGGATGGAACCCTTGTTTGTTTGGATTGCCCTGAGGATATGGAAGATGAAGATTCAGACGAAAACCGTATCCAAATCAACGAAAACGGCATTGATATTAATATCAACGACAATGGAGAAAAAGGCAAAATAATTATCAATGAAGATGGTATTGATATCGATGTAAAGGATAATGGGGAATCGTTTAAAATGAAGGTGGATGAAAACGGAATCAAGATAAAGGCGGATGATAATGAGGATTCTAACAACTCATGACCTTAATTAAACGGTTGGGTAAGTTTAAATGGTCGTATCGTTCAAAAATGGGGAGTTTTACGGTATCGAAACAAAGTAAAATACCTTAAAAGAATTTAACTAATCAATAATCAGACCCTGAAAACCCGGAAACTTCGGGACAGGGTAAAAAAACAACAATCATGACAACACTAGTAAGAATTAGCATCGCATTGGCCTTAGCCCTATTTTTATCCTCCTGCGGGTTTGATATCAACATAGGTGATTTTGGGTCAGGGAAGAAAGGAAACGGAACAGTCGTAGAGGAAAACCGTGAAATCACAGCAGACTTTACTGAGGTACATGCATCAGAAGGCCTTGAGGTGTATGTAACCCAAGCGGCCGACTTCAGTATTTCCGTAGAAGCCGATGAAAATATTATTGACCTTATAGGAACAGAAATAAAAAATGGTAAATTAAAGATACATGCCATAGAGAACATTGGGCGCGCCACCAAAAAAGTATTTGTTTCCTTACCTGAGGTTACTGGTTTATTGAGCTCTAGTGGCGCACACTTAACCGCACAAAACAAAATCACTGCAACTACCCTTATTATAGATGCTAGCAGTGGTGCCCATCTAAATGCAGAGACTAACGCCGATAAATTAGAAATAGATGCTAGTAGCGGTGCTAATATTGACATTTCTGGCAGGGCTATGGACGTGTATGTTGATGGGAGTAGTGGAGCTAACGTTAGAGCCAAAAACTTGATGACTACTGAGTGCCGAGCAGAGGCCAGTAGTGGAGCAAACATTAATATTAATGTGTCCAAGTCATTGACTGCAGATGCCAGCAGTGGAGGAAATATTTCCTACTCAGGCGATGCCGAAGTAACCAAGGAAAAATCGGTTTCTGGCAATGTTAACAAGTATTAGGCCTGTTTATTCATCGATTAACAACAAAACCAAAACCCAACGAAAAATTCGTTGGGTTTTGGTTTTAAAGTATCTGGCTAATATTTATATTTAAGGTATGAAAATAAGCCTAAAAAAATACGTTCTCCCCTTAAAGCATACTTTTAGCATCAGCAGGGAGTCCCATGATTTTCAAAATAGTCTGATTATTGGTCTTTCGCTTAACGGACAGACCGGTTATGGAGAGGCAACCGCCAATCCTTATTATAAGATTACCGTGGAAAGTATGATGGCCGAAATCGAAACTAATTTATCCATAATAGAGAATTATAATTTCAACACACCCGAACTGTTTCATGCATTTTTGGTTTCTAAAGGACTAAATAATTTTGCTATTTGCGCCCTAGACCTTGCAGCACACGATCTCTACGGAAAACTAAAGAACAAACCCTTATATGAAATTTGGGGCACCAACACGCTCCACTACCCCACCACAAACTACACTATAGGCATTGCCCCAATAGAAAAAATGGTAGAAAAAATACAAGAAACACCATGGCCTATTTATAAAGTAAAACTGGGAACGGATGATGACGTGGCTATCGTACGAGAACTTAGAAAACATACCGATGCCGTATTTCGTATCGATGCCAACTGTGCATGGACGGCGGCCGAAACTATCAAAAATGCACCTTTGTTAAAGGAATTAGGTGTGGAATTTTTGGAACAACCTTTAAAGGCTGACGATTGGGAAGGTATGGAAATAGTGTTGCACCAGAGTGTCTTGCCTGTAATAGCCGATGAAAGTTGTATTGTAGAAACCGATGTCGAAAAATGTGCACTCCATTTTAACGGTATTAATATAAAACTGACCAAATGTGGCGGACTCACCCCTGCCCTACGCATGATTAAAAAAGGAAAGGAACTGGGTCTTAAAGTGATGATGGGCTGTATGACAGAATCAACCGTGGGCATCTCTGCCATTGCACAATTACTTCCACAATTGGATTATGTAGATATGGATGGAGCCATGCTTCTCAAAGAAGATATTGCAACCGGTGTACGCATTCTTAAAGATGGCACCGTAGAATTTCCTGAACTTCCCGGAACCGGAGTATCACTTTTTCAATGACTCATTTTATAGACTCCTTTCCCGGCCGCACCGTTGAAATAGATAGCACAACATATACCTATTTTGGAGGCACCGCCTATTTAGGTTTGCAAGATTTCAAACCCTTTCAGGATATTTTCATCGAAAACCTCAGGCGCTACGGCACCAACTATGGGGCTTCTCGAAAATCTAATGTTCGCTTTACCGTTTTCGAAGAAGCAGAACAGCTTTTAGCAAATTTGGTAGGAAGCGAAGCTTGTCTAACTATGTCCTCTGGCTATCTGGCAGGTCAATTTTTGGCTCAGTTCCTAGCACATAACAAACACAAACTATTCTATGCGCCCAACACGCATTCCGCCCTATTTACTAAGAAGGCAAAAAACTATGACCGCTATGCAAATCTTTATGTGGGCATTACCGAACATTTAGCATCCAAGAATTCTTCAATTCCGGTCCTATTTCTAGACAGTATCGATTTTTCAGGTATAAATTATCCCCAGTTTACGTTACTCAAAAGCTTACCCTTATCCGAAATTATTCTGGTTGTAGATGATTCCCATGGTATAGGTGTCGTGGGAGAAAATGGAAACGGGGTTTATAAGAACCTTCAAAAATTAGGTGCGAAACAACTATTTATGTGCTGTTCTTTGGGGAAAGGATTTGGTATACAAGCAGGTGCGGTTTTCGGGACTAAACAATACATCACCGCTATGGAAAATTCCATGTTCTTTGGAGGTGCCAGTCCCGCTAGTCCAGCAGCCGTTGCAACTTTAATAGATGCGCAGGGAATTTATCAAAAACGAAAAACCCTGTTAGATATAAATCTTAGACTATTCTTGCAGGAAACCAAACAATTAGAGGTTTTTACCTACATGGAGGGACACCCTACATTTTCCTATCAAAACCAGAAACTAACCGATACCTTATTCCAACATAAGATTATCGTTACCCATTTCAACTATCCAAACCAAAATGCCAATATTATGAGTAGGATCGTATTATCGGCGGCACACACCAAAAAAGATATTCTAAAGCTGATAAAAGTTTTAAATGAGAATATTTAAAATAATTATATTTTATTTTACGTATTAAGTAAAATAAATAGTAAATTTTTAAGAATATCCCATTATATTTTTGTAATTTTTATGGTATTAATAAACACTATAAAATAGAACGCCATGAAAAAATTACTAGGACTACTCTTTTTAATGTTGATTTTGGTTTCGGCAACAGAATTTTCTATTACCAAAACAGACACAATGCATTCCATAGAAGGCACATGGGAGCTTCAAAGCTTTTATAATTATGATGGAGTAGCAATTACAGATACGGTGCTACCACAAACCAACTACCGACAAGTAAAAATATACAACGGTGGAAAAATTATGTGGTCAAGATATTCTCTACAAGATACTATTGGACGCTTTGGGTACGGTTCTTATAAATTAGAAGGTAACCAATTAAAAGAAACTATAGAATATGGAGATTATCAGATGATGAGAGCCTTAGATACCATGCGGGTATTTTCATTTGAACTTATGCTGTCGGACGATACATACAGCCAAATTAGCTGGGACGAAGAAGGTAATCGCACTTTTTCGGAAAATTATGTTCGAATTAACTAAACAGTTATTTTAAACAAAAAAAACGGCTAAGCGCCGTTTTTTTTGTTTAAAATAACTGGATTATAGATTATAATTATCTGCAATTGCTTCTTCAACAGAACCTATGGACGCTAAATAGCGCTCTGCATCCAATGCTGCCATACAACCGGTTCCTGCCGCTGTAACCGCTTGACGGTACTCTTTATCCTGAGCATCACCGGAGGCAAAAACCCCCGGAAGGTTGGTTTTGGTAGATTTTCCTTTGGTTATCAAGTAACCCGTTTCATCCATATCTAACTGACCTTTGAAGATATCCGTATTCGGTTTATGGCCTATGGCAATAAACAGTCCCGTAATTTCAATATCCTCTTTTTTTCCAGTCTGGTTGTTTAGCATACGTAAACCTTCTACAACTTGTTCCCCGAGTACCTCATCTACTTCCGTATTATAACGCACCTCTATGTTTTTAAGACTATGCACACGATGTTGCATTGCTTTTGAAGCTCTCATATGGTCTTTTCTAACCAGCATCGTTACCTTGTTACAAATATTGGCAAGATAGGAAGCTTCCTCGGCAGCAGTATCCCCTGCTCCAACAATAGCCACATCTTGGTTTTTATAGAAAAAACCGTCGCAAACTGCACAGGCGGAAACACCTCCGCCACGGAGCTTTTGCTCACTAGGAATCCCTAAGTACTTAGCAGTTGCCCCCGTGGAAATAATTACCGTTTCCGCTTCTATTACGTTACCATTGTCTACGGTTACTTTATGTATGCCACCTACTTCTGTGCTCAATTCACAGGCAGTAACCATACCTATACGTACTTCGGTTCCAAAACGCTCAGCTTGCTGCTGTAACTGCACCATCATGGTTGGCCCATCTATCCCATCAGGATACCCTGGAAAGTTATCCACCTCGGTAGTCGTAGTAAGTTGTCCTCCAGGCTCCATTCCTGTATACATTACAGGTTTTAAATCTGCTCTTGCAGCGTAAATGGCAGCGGTATATCCCGCAGGTCCTGAACCTATTATTAATGTTTTTAATCGTTCTATCGTATCAGACATAGTGTTGAATTTCAATCAAATTATATAGTACAAAAGTAGGATTTTGAAGCAAAACCTTACAGTCAAGTTATTAAAAGTTTTTAGCTATTTCATTAAAACCGATAGTTCATATGGTTACTTAAGTATATCAACGGAGGTAACTGTCCTAAATCCGGTATGTTCCAGAGACGAATCTGTACTGGAACCCATCTTGGCAGAAACCCGATAACTGGCACAGTAGGAAGCACTGCACAAAAAAGAACCTCCTTTAATTATTTTTTCCTTCGCATAGGGATTATTTTCTGTGTAAGGTGTTCCTGCTCCTTTCGGATTCTGTCTCACCTGATTCTGGCCAGCTGCATCTTTATAGTAATTGGTATTATACCAATCGCTAGTCCATTCCCAAACATTTCCGGCCATATCGTATAACCCATAGGCATTGGCCGCATAGGTTTTTACGGGTGCTCTTAGTTCAAAACCATCTACTTTAGTATTTGCTACAGGAAACTCGCCTTCCCATGTGTTCGCTTGTTCCTTAAGTAGGTTAGCATCATCTCCCCAAAAATAGATCGTTCTGTAATTACCTGCTCGTGCTGCCAATTCCCATTCGGCTTCGGTGGGCAAACGTTTTCCCACCCACTCGCAATAGGCCATTGCATCCTCAAAAGATACCTGAACCACAGGATACGTATCTTTTCCTTTGATACTGCTTTCGGGTCCGTTTGGATGTTGCCAACTTGCACCAATGGTCCATTTCCACCATTGGGAAAAATCATACAGATTAGCAACCGAGCTTTTGGTCTTTTTAAAGGTCAATGATCCAGGTTGTAAAATAGAATCATGGGGTTTTGGTGTACCTTCTGGAACCTGCTTTTTCATTTCCTCCCAATCGATTTTTCTTTCGGATGTAGTCATGTAACCCGTTTCTTTTACAAACTTTGCGAATTGGGCATTGGTTACCTCTGTAACATCCATAAAAAAGCCATCAACGGCGACTTCAATTGCTGGTTTTTCGTGGTCCATGGCCATTTGGTCCTGTGGCACGGCACCTTGCAAAAAGGTAGCCCCAGATATCCAAACCATCCCTTCAGGAGCTGTGGTATTTTCCGGTTGATTAACTACTACTGGTGCAAGCTTCTCTGCTAACACCTTCGGTTTTTCGATTACCTTCTCCACTGTTTTTGCCTCTTCCTTACAGGAAACCAGCATCAACAGAAAGGTGGCAGCGAACATTATTTTTTTAATTAAATCTAATTTCATTGAACTGCTATTTAAAACTCAAATTTACTTTGTTTCACTTAATAAACCCTGTTCCAATAGGGGAATCTGAAACCGTTCAAATTCCGATTTTGTGTGTTCTTGTTCAAAAATCGATGCTGCTTTTTTAAAAATGTCTGGGTGTTCGCTAGCTACATTATTGCTTTCTGTAGGGTCTTTGACTAAATTGTATAATTCTAAAGTAGGGATTTGGGTATCCTTTAAATGTTGACGAACTACTTTCCAATCACCCATTCTGATAGCTATTTGCCCACCATATTCGGGAAATTCCCAATACAGAAACTCATGTTGTTTTTGATTGGTTTCACCCAATAACGTGGGTAAAAGACTTATACCATCAGTATCTTCTGGAGCGTCATACCCTGCAATGGCTCCAAACGTGGCCAACATATCATAATGTGCAGATGGGAGGTCGCTTTTTGTACCTGATTTAATTTTAGAAGGCCATGTAAAAAATGTGGGGACCCGGATACCGCCTTCGTAAACAAACCCCTTACCCTTTCCAAAATTTTCTTGAAACGGACCCGCACTATTAAACCACTCTGGCTGTACACCACCCGCAAAAGTAGGACCGTTATCCGAGGTAAAAACTATTAATGTGTTGTCATAAATCCCCTGGTTTTTAAGCTGTTGCACTAGTTTTCCTATATTTTCATCTAAGTAGGAAATCATAGCGGCATACCCAGCCCTAGGGTTCCTATGTGGAAAATATCCGTTGCCTTTATTCGCCAAGTAGGGCGCTTCATTCCCAAATTTTTCGATATAATAATCTACCCATCTTTGAGGTGCCTGAATGGCTACGTGCGGAATTGGTGTGGCCCAATATAGAAAGAATGGGTTTTTTTGCTGAGCTGCTACAAAAGTGCTTATTTCTTTGAACATGAGGTCTGGCGCATAATCTGGCTGTGTAAATTTTGCATAACTAGCGAGATCCAAGGAATCCAATTCCATAGAAAAAGAGGTGTGCGGAGCAATGGTATCGTTCTTTAAGTGTACGCGGTTGCTATTTTTATACAAGTGCAAGGGGTAATAGGTATGTGCCTGTCGTTGGCAATTATAGCCATAGAAAAAATCGAAACCCATAGTATTGGGAATCGAATGTGTATGTGGCGCTCCCAAGCCCCATTTTCCAACCAGACCTGTAGTATAACCTGCATTCTGTAACCGATGCCCTAGGGTTATGGTTTCTTTGGGCATTGGATGCTGCCCCTCTAAAGTAGAATCTTTTGCCATCTCTCGATAATCCCAAACATTACCGCGTTCTCGCCATTCATGATTTCCTCGAATATACGCGTTACCAGAATGCCTACCGGTCAAAAACATATACCGAGCTGGGGCACATACGGGGGCACTAGTGTAATGCTGCGTAAATAACATTCCCTCATTGGCCAAAGCATCTATATGTGGTGTTTCAATCTTCTCTTGACCAAAAACCCCCAACTCTCCGTACCCAAGGTCATCTGCAAGAATGTAAATAATATTGGGTTTTACGTGTTCGGTATCCACTACTTTAGCTTCTTTTTCCCCGCAGGAAACAAAAGAAATTAAAGTCGTTATTATAAGGAGATATTTTAACGGATTCATAATGCGGAAGTTTACGTGGAAAAGATACCAATTATCAAGAAAACCTGTCGTCCTATTTTCTAAAATGTGTACTTTAGTTTTCTGATTTTTATCTGTACTAAATGCGCTTCGCCAATTGGCTTAGAGTTATCAATCTGAAAAAGAATACCTTTTACTATGAATGTTGCGCTTAAAAAGAACTTGATTAAAATAGTAGGCCTTCTGGTTTTTGTCCTACTCATAGTAAGCTCATGCAAGGAATCCTCCCAAAATACTGCCGAGCAACATCAATATACAAATGCATTAATAAACGAAACAAGTCCGTATTTACTCCAACATGCTCATAATCCGGTAGACTGGCGTCCTTGGAGTCAGGCCGCATTAGATGAAGCAAAAGAGAAGAACAAACTCGTATTAGTAAGTATTGGCTACTCTTCCTGTCATTGGTGCCATGTAATGGAGGAAGAAACTTTTGAAAACGACTCTATTGCCCAACTTATGAATGAAAATTTCGTCAATATAAAAGTAGATCGTGAAGAACGACCAGATATAGACCAAATTTATATGACGGCCGTGCAATTAATGCAAGGCAATGGGGGTTGGCCCTTAAATGTCATTACCCTACCCAATGGCAAACCCTTGTATGGCGGAACCTACCACACCAAAGACCAATGGCAACAAGTACTAACAGAAATCAGTAAACTGTATAAAGAAGATCCTAAAAAAGCCGAAGAATACTCAGATATGGTAGCGGAAGGAGTACAGGAAATGAACCTCATATCTCCTTCAACCGATTTTGAACTATTAAATAAAGAATTGCTTACCGAAAGTTTGCAACAATGGAAACCAAATTGGGATACGGTTTGGGGAGGAGATAAACGAGAGGAAAAATTTATGTTGCCCGTAAATCTGGATTTTTTAATGGATTATGCCCTGTTAGCCGATGATTCAGAAACCTTAAAACAAGTGGAACTAACATTGGACAAAATGGCCATGGGTGGTATTTATGATCACGTGGCAGGCGGTTTCTATCGATACAGTACCGATGCCGAATGGAAAGTCCCTCATTTTGAAAAAATGCTCTACGACAACGCGCAGGCTATAAGTCTCTATGCCAAAGCCTACAAGGTATTCCATAAGCCGGAATACAAAAATATAATCCTAGGTACGATTTCATTTTTGGAACGGGAAATGAAAAATCCAGAAGGCGCCTATTATGCAGCGCTAGACGCCCAAAGCGAGGGAAAGGAAGGTAAGTTTTATGTATGGACGGAAACGGAATTGAAAGAAATTCTACAAGAGGACCTTACACTATTTTCCGCATACTATGGGATTCAAAAAGAAAATGTATGGGAGGACGACAGCTATGTACTCAGCAAATCTTTGGATGACGATACCTTTTCAGCTGAACACTCGATTCCGCTTTCCCAACTCCATACCCTGAAATCTAAATGGCACGAAAAATTACTTACGGTAAGAACTAAAAGAGTACGACCGCGTACCGATGATAAGATACTGATATCTTGGAATGCACTCTTAATCGATGGGTATGTTGATGCTTACACAGCATTGGGAACACCGGCCTATTTAGATGCTGCAATAGACATACTCCATACGCTACGTTCACAAGGATACACCAATGGCGAACTTGGCCATTCCTATAAAAAAGACAGTAAACATATACCCGGATTCCTAGAAGATTACAGTCTTTTAGCCAATGCAGCGTTGAACCTGTACAGCGCATCGCTTGATACAGAATTTCTGAAATTAGCGGAAGTGCTTACTGAAACTGCGCAAGAAAAATTCGATGACCCGGCCTCTGGAATGTACACCTACAATCAAGGAAATGAGCTTATAGCTAAAATCATAAAGACCGATGACGGCGTAATCCCCTCCCCTAATGCTATTATGGCTCAAAATTTGCTGTTATTAGGTCATATAAAATATGATAAAACCGCTCAAAAAAAGGCGAAAACAATGTTGACTTCTATGATAAAATTTACTTCGGAAACTCCGTATTCCTATGCCAAATGGAATAGCCTTCTATTGCAAACCACCTATCCTTTTTATGAAGTAGCGATTGTAGGTGACAAGGCAAAAAATCTTGTGTCAGTAATGGGTAACCAATACGTTCCCAATATTTTATTGGTAGGAAGTACGGCCGAAAGCGAGCTAGCTCTTTTTGAAGGAAGGTATGCGGAAGACGGGACATATATCTATGTCTGTAGGGACAATACCTGTAAACTACCTGTAAAAACGGTAAAGGAAGCTATTGGACTTTTAGGCGGAAAAGTAAATGACAAACATATTCCATCCATAGGATTTGATGGGTTAAACTAACAAGATTTAGATACACACCAAAAATTTAGATTATGCTTTTAGTTCTATTGATCATAAGTGTTTTAATCATCGTACTGCTTACCGCTAAATTAAATGTTCATCCATTTTTAGCACTGTTGACTGCATCTATATTCTTTGGTATCACCAGTGGAATGGAAT
>JBLICT010000098.1:0-11140 GCA_047632415.1 Maribacter sp. | reverse complement strand
CCGACCCAAGGGAAGATTTATCGGGAAACGATGTAGGTCGCAAACTATTGATTTTAGCCCGTGAACTCGATTTAAGTAATGAATTTTCCGATATCAACATCGATAATTTGATACCAGAAAGTTTACAAACGGTGAAAACCAATTTCTTTATGGATAACTTGGTTGTTTTGGATGAGAAATTCAAACAAATCAAAAATAATCAGAAACCGGACCATGTACTGCGTTATGTGGGTGATTTACACGGAAATTTACAAAAAGAAAAAGGAGTACTGGACGTAAAACTTGTGTCCGTGCCAAAGACAAGCGCCCTTGGCCAAGTAAAAGGTTCCGATTCCATCATAGAAATATATACAGAATCCTACGGCGAAAATCCCCTTGTAATTCAAGGTGCGGGTGCTGGTGCCGCGGTTACGGCAAGAGGTGTTTTTGGAGATATTTTGAGGATTGCGGAGAAAATGTAGTTTGAAATAAATAGTGGGTAATTGTTAGACAGTAGTAAATAAAAATTAGAGAAAAGTGTACAGTCAGAAGTATAGCAAAGAAGTAAGCAGTTGTAAAAGTAATAGTCCCTCCTTAATTAAGTTTATTTTCTGGATAAATTTTAGATAGGTTCGGATGATATTTCCCTCCTGATTAGGAGGGATTAAGGGAGGTGTAAAAACGTGGAACCTAACAAAAAGCAACAAAACATTAAGAGAGATTGCCGCCTGTGCGGGAATGACCTAAAACATAATTATGGAATTCGAAACCAACGCCATACGCACCCAGATAAAACGAACAGAACACTTGGAACATTCTGTGCCTCTGTATCTTACTTCAAGCTTTGTATTTGAGGATGCAGAGGATATGCGGGCTTCTTTTGCAGAGGAAAAGGAGCGGAATATTTACTCACGCTACTCCAATCCCAATTCGTCCGAATTTATAGAAAAGGTCTGTCAAATGGAGGGTGCCGATGCTGGTTTCGCTTTTGCAAGTGGTATGGCAGCTGTTTTTTCTACCTTGGCGTCCTTGTTAGATAGTGGTGATCACATGATTTCTGCCCGTAATATTTTTGGGTCGACACACTCACTTTTAAATAATTTTTTCCCCAAGTGGAACATTAACCATAGCTGTTTTAAAATTGATGATTTAGATACCATAGAAACATTGATTACGCCGAAGACAAAACTCATTTATGCAGAAACGCCTACGAATCCTGGTGTAGATGTGCTCGATTTGGAGGCCTTGGGGAAAATCGCCAAAAAACACAAACTCATTTTGGTTATTGATAATTGCTTTGCATCTCCTTATTTGCAGCAACCCATAAAATTTGGAGCCGATTTAGTTATTCATTCTGGAACAAAATTAATGGATGGGCAGGGTAGAGTGCTGGCTGGAATTACGGTAGGTGCCGCAGAATTGATTGATAAAATATATCGATTTTCTCGCATTACCGGTCCGGCATTATCGCCCTTCAATGCTTGGGTACTTTCGAAAAGTTTGGAGACTTTGGCGATTCGTGTGGATCGGCATTGTGAAAATGCCCTAAAGTTGGCAGAGTTTCTAGAAAATCACGAAAACGTAAATTGGGTCAAATATCCTTTCCTTAAATCACATCCTAAACACGAAGTAGCTAAAAAGCAGATGAAAGCCGGTGGTTGCGTCGTAGCTTTTGAAGTTAAAGGAGGGCTAAAAGCAGGACAAGAATTCTTTGACTCTATAAAATTGCTATCGCTTTCTGCAAATCTTGGCGATAGTAGAAGTATTGTAACGCATCCTGCATCTACTACTCATAGTAAATTATCTACACAAGAACGGGCAGAAACGGGTATTACGGATGGCATGGTACGTGTTTCCGTAGGCTTGGAGCATATAGATGATATTATTGACGATGTTGGGCAGGCTTTAAAATAAAATACATGGTTTGATTGTTTTTTTGTTTAAAAACTACTAATACTAAAATAACCCTTCCAATAGTATACCGAAAGGGTTAGCTACTTAATTGTCCTAATATCATAAAAAATTAACTACGCCTGTATCCATATCATAAACAGCACCTTTTATGTTTATTTCGCCATTTTGAAGCATAGTTTTTAAAATAGGACTGTCTTTGGTGATTTTCTCTATGGCTAATCGTACGTTGTTCTCACTCACTTCATGAACCAATAATCTATTTTTTGAAGTTCTTGGTCCTTCGGATAGTGTTGACATTTTTACCGCAGGTTGTATGTTTTTTAGCATTTTGGTAATATGTCCAAGCTTAGCACCATCTATAGCTGCATGAATGGCTCCGCAATTTTCATGACCTAATACCAATATAAGTTTAGCCCCAGCAACTTTTGTTGCAAATTCCATACTTCCTAGAATATCATCATTTATGAAGTTACCAGCAACACGAGCTACAAAAATGTCACCAATGCCTTTATCAAAAACATCCTCTACAGGCACTCTACTGTCTATGCACGAAAGAACTATTGCTTTTGGATATTGAGATGCTGCACTTTCCCTTATTTGCATAGAATGGTCCCTAGCGGTAATATCGTTACTCACGAATCTTTCATTTCCTGCAGCCAGGGTGTTGTACACATCAAGTGGCGTCAAAGCCTCTTGTTCTTCAGCTGATAATACGGATTCAATTAGGATTCTACTCTTCTCAATTTCAATGGATCCTTCTTTTGATTGTTGTGAATTAATAGTAGTTGAAAACAGAATCAATCCTACTACTGTCATAATGTTTTTTCTCATCGCACTTAATTTTAACTTCCGGACAAAAATAGCTTCTAATTCTTAGTATGAAACTATTGCTACTCATAAACAATAGTTAAAGTATTGTTATATAATAGTATTACTATTAATATGTTTTATTGATAATTAGTTTTTATTTTGAATATATTGACAATAGCATCCAGTGTAGGCAGCGGACTTTGGGATACTATTTGTAGAATTTAGTACAAACACTTTTTGAATGTTATAGTCCAAAGGATTGAATGGACCTAATTGCTTATTTTAGCTAATGACTATGTAATCCATTTCATTATGCCAAAACATTCTCATTTTCTATTTATACTCATTCTTTTCCTTTGTACATTAACTTCTTGTAGGAAGAAAAAAGTCGCTGCGGTGTTGCAGGAGAAACCACCCAACATCATTTACATCCTGGCCGATGATCTGGGCTATGGCGATATATCCAGCTACAATCCATCGGGAAAAATAAAAACGCCTAATATTGATCAACTGGCCGCTCAGGGGATGCGGTTTACGGATGCTCATAGTCCGTCTGCGGTATGTACGCCTACACGATACGGGATTCTTACAGGACGCTACAGTTGGCGTAGTCCTTTAAAAAGTGGCGTGCTTACCGGAAAATCGAAGGCTCTGATTCCAGAAAGTAGGACTACCGTTGCTTCGCTGTTAAAAAAGGCAGGATATCATACCGCATTTGTGGGAAAATGGCATTTAGGTTGGAACTGGGCGGAGAAGGATACCTCCAATTTCGGAGGCGAAGGATGGAATTATGAAGATTTTGATAATCTTGATTTTACTAAAGCGATAACGCATTCGCCCAATGATTTGGGCTTCGAATACGCCTACGGTCATTCTGGTTCTTTGGATATGGCACCTTATGTATATGTTGAAAATGGGAGTGCTACTACAAATGTGAATCAAGTGACCGAGGATAAAGGTAAATACACGTGGTGGAGAAAAGGTCCAACAGCTTCTGATTTTGTTCATGACGATGTTACCCCCAATTTTTTTAGAAAATCTATGAGGTATATAGAGGAGAAGTCAAAGGAGGATGCACCCTTCTTTTTGTATTTGGCATTGCCATCTCCTCACACGCCTATCTTACCAACAGAAGAATGGTTAGGGAAAAGTGGTATAAATCCGTATGCGGATTTTATGATGCAAATAGATGAGTATGTTGGGCAATTGGTTCAAACAGTAGAAAATCAAGGAATTGCAGATAATACGATCATTGTTTTTACAAGTGACAACGGGTGCTCTCCACAGGCCGATTTTGAACTATTGGCAGAGCATGGTCATGACCCCAACGGAGGATATAGAGGGCATAAAGCAGATATTTATGAAGGCGGCCATCGGGTTCCATTTATTGTAAAGTGGCCAGCACAAATTAAGTGGAATACCGTTGTCCATAGGACTATTTCATTGACAGATTTTATGGCTACCTGTGCTAATTTAGTAGATATTCCTTTAATGGATAATGAGGGAGAGGATAGTTACTCGTTGTTGCCCTTGCTGACCGATGACCCCAGTTCGTCATATCTTAGAGAGGCGACGGTGCATCATTCTATCAACGGCAGTTTCGCCATCAGAAGAGCCAATTACAAGCTTATTTTTGCTCCAGGGTCCGGTGGGTGGAGTCATCCGATTCCAGGTAAGGACGATGTAAGTGATTTACCTGAATTTCAATTATACGATTTAGAAGTAGACCCTTCGGAACATAAAAACTTGGTCTTGGAGTATCCTAATATTGTGGAAGAACTATCTCAGATGATGGTGTCTTACATTGAAAAAGGGAGAAGTACGCCAGGGTTGCCACAACAAAACGCGCCTTTCCATTTGAATGGAACCGAATGGCATCAAATCGATGCTTTTATGAAAGAATAGTTCTATTTTAAAAATTAAAATCGTTAATGCTTTTATGAGATATTCATTTAAATATTTTTTCCTTTTTGTCGGGTTGGTTTTATCTATTTCTTGTTCTCAGATTGCTCCACTGGAACCGATTGGGCCAGTACCTTCAAACAGACAATTGGCTTGGCAAGAATTGGGCTATTATGCCTTCATTCATTACAACATGAATACCTTTACGAATATGGAATGGGGCACCGGAGGGGAACGTCCCAATCAATTTAATCCTACGGAAATGGATGTTCGCCAATGGGCAAAAGTAATTAAGGATGCAGGAATGAAAGGTGTGATTATTACGGCCAAACATCACGACGGATTTTGTCTATGGCCTACCAAAACCACGGAGCACTCTGTCAAAAACTCCCCATGGAAAAACGGGTCTGGGGACGTACTCAAGGATTTATCGGAAGCCTGTGCGGAGTTTGGATTGAAATTCGGGCTTTACTTGTCTCCTTGGGATAGAAATGCCGCTAATTATGGAACACCGGAATATGTGGCCGATTTTCACGAGCAGCTCCGCGAACTATTGACGGATTACGGAGAAGTATTTGAAGTCTGGTTCGATGGCGCCAATGGCGGATCGGGCTATTATGGTGGTGCCAATGAAACTCGAAAAATAGATAGTAAAACCTACTACGAATGGGACAAGGTCACGGAAATAGTTCGTGAATTACAACCCAATGCCGTTATTTTTAGTGATGGAGGACCAGATATTCGCTGGGTAGGAACGGAAGAAGGATTTGCCAATGAGACGAACTGGAGCATTATGCGACGCGATGAAATTTACCCTGGATGGCCCAGGTACGTAGAACTTCGTTCTGGGCACGAAGATGGTACGCATTGGCTACCCGCTGAGGTAAATACTTCGATACGGCCTGGGTGGTATTATCATCCTGGGGAGGACCATCAAGTAAAATCGCTAACTCGGTTAGTGGATACCTATTATGAATCGGTAGGTAGGAATGGTAATTTTTTATTGAACCTTCCGGTAGATGCTAGAGGTTTAGTCCATGAAAATGATGAAAGGCAATTAATGCGTTTGAAAGAACAAATCGATGCCGACTTTGCCAAAGAACTGGCTAGTAGTTCCGAGGTTTCTGCAAGTAATGTACGTGGGAATAGTGCTACCTATGTAGCGCAAAACACTATAGATGGAAATAGCGACACCTATTGGACTACGGATGACGATGTTACTACTGCAGCGGTTACAATGAAATTTGCTCAGCCTACAGAAATTAACCGCGTTGTCTTACAGGAATATATTCCCTTAGGACAGCGGGTCAAACAATTTTCTATAGCGGCTAAAGTAGGGCAAGAGTGGGTTCCTATAGATACTCAAACCACTATCGGGTACAAACGCATACTTCGCTTTAATACGATAAAGGCAACGGCCTTTCGTTTGGATATTGAAAAGGCTAAAGGACCACCGCTTATAGCGAACTTGGAATTATACCGTGCGCCAAATTTATTGGTACAGCCTACCATTCAGCGAAATAGGGATGGTATGGTGCAAATTACTGTTCCAGAAACGGCCGTTGCTGTATATTATACCTTGGATGGAAGTTTACCGACCAAATATTCTCAAAAATATCAAGCACCGTTTATCGTGCAGGCACCAACGAACTTAAAGGCAATTGCTTATGATCCTGAAAGTGATACGACAAGCGAAACGGTAAGCCAGCGTTTTGATATTCCAAAGGCTGCTTGGAAGGTAGTATCGGTCAGTTCGGGAACTATGGAGGCTATACAGAATGTAATGGACGAAGATCCGAATACGGTTTGGGCGACGGACAATAAGACGCCAGGCCCACAGGAAATTAGTATAGATCTTGGAGCGGTGTATTCTGTGAACGGATTTACCTATTGGCCAAATCAAGAACGCTACCCTTATGGTATTGTGACCGATTATTCCTTTTACGTAAGTAGTAACGGAATACAGTGGAATTTGGTAGCCGAGGGGGAGTTTTCAAATGTAGTCAATAGTAGGTTGGAACAGGAAGTTAGATTTGCAGAGACTAAAGCAAGATATATCAAGCTAAAAGCTGTAAAAACTGCCGATGAAGACCCACGGGCATCTTTTGCCGAAATCGGTGTACTCACGAAAGGGTAAACGGGCTTAATGTATCCTAGCATATTTAACTCCTTGAAAAATGATTTTCAATGTATTGTTAACGTCCTAGTTACTATGTGTCGATTAGTGAAATAAAAAATGCCCTAAGAAGTTAGGGCATTAACTAGAAAGTTACGCTGGTTTTTAATTTAGTTTTTTACTAGTAATACCCTAGTAATACCCTAGTAATCTAACTGCTGTTTTTTCATTGCCCTACGGTAATTCATGGCCACGGCATCAAACTTAAGATGCAGCTCTTCGGTAAAGTCAAATGGAACCTGTTCCGGTATTTGCGACTCCACAATGCGTTTATCCTGATTAAAGATGACCCTTTCAAAATCCTGTAAAATGGAGTCTGGTTCTTCTAAATCATAATTACGGCCAATGATACAATAGCCGCGACATTTATTATGTGATATAGGCTGAGAAACGAAAAAATAGACCATGCCTTTCTCTCCGCCCCATCCCAATCGCAGTACTATACTATAGGGGAGATGAAGTTCATAGCGACTTTGGCGATCCGGTTTCACTACATCATCATTCGCGAAAATAGGAAAATCATCAGTATTTGCCGCCTCGGGCCGTACTACGGAATAATGCAATACGGAGTCTTTTACAATGACTCTACACTCTGGTACTTTGGGTCTTTCCGGATCGCCTAATAGCCCCGGATGCACCCAGGGAAAATGACCGAAATCCGTAAAGTTTTCTACTTGTCTAGAGCTATCGCTCTTCCAATCAAAAGGTCCTGTTTTTACTAATTTCCAGGCGGTGTTTTCATACTCGGGAACAGTCGGAAGGTCATAGACTGGATCTTCTAAGGCAACCCAAACTAAGCCAAATTTTTCTTGACAGTGGTAGGTAGGTGTTTTGGCTTTGCTAGGAATCTCAGCTTCCGGGGCTTGCGGAATAAGCACACAATCCCCTTTTTTGTCAAATTGCCAAGCGTGGTAAGGACAAACTAGACAATCGTCTTTTATCCAGCCAAGGGAAAGAGCGGTTCCTCGGTGTATGCAAACATCCCGCATGGCATGTACGTTGCCATCAGCGGTTCTCCAGACTACCACTGGCTCATCTAGTAAAAAAGTACCGTAGGGTTTATCTGCCTTAATTTCATAGCTGTAGCCTACTGGATGCCAACAACTAAAGAGTTTTTTAGGAAATATTTTGTGCTTTTTTCTCATCTGATTAAAAGTTTACATGAACAAGCGTTCATGTAAATATATACATTTGTTGTGCAAAGATTATATTTAAACCTATGACAAATAATACCAAGAGAGATCGATTTTTTAATATGACCTTAGTACTCATTCACGAGAAGGGATTTAAAGCTACCACCATGCGCGATATAGCTCAAAACTTGCAATTTGAAGTGGCCAACGTTTACAATTATATAGCGTCAAAACAGTTGTTCTTGGAGGAATCACTTTTTGGAATACAACAGGAATTCCTTTTGGCTATGGATACTATTGAGCGTTCAGAATATGATACCAGAAAAAAATTGGAGCTTGTTATAGGTTCATACATCCAAATTACATCTGAAAGACCTTACGAACAAGCGCTGCTCGTGAACGAATGGCGAAATCTAAAAACACCTAAATTAGAGGAATTTGTGAAACGCCGAAGAGAATACGAAAGGCAATTGGAAACTATAATAGAGCAAGGGATTGAAATGGGGCAGTTAAGGGATATGGGTTCAGAATTAGCCGCCAAAATGATTCTAGCTACATTACGATGGTCTTATCAGAAATTTCTAAGTAATAAAGCTCAGAGTAATCCCTTGATTCTAGAGAAACAATTGATTGATTTTATATTTCACGGCATCCTAATGAAGTGAAGCTGGGTTTCTGGTTTCACAAAATGTTCTACCCCTTTTTCCTATCTTAGCCTCATGCTCTCCAAAAAAACAAAATACGGTCTTAAGGCATTGGCTTATCTTGGTGCACAGAATGATAAAAAGCCGATACAAATAGCAGAAATAGCAGAGCAGGAGAACATCTCCCAGAAATTTCTGGAAAGCATCTTACTCTCCCTAAGGAAATCCGGTTTTTTAGGTTCAAAAAAAGGAAAGGGTGGGGGGTACTATCTGATTAAAACTCCAAAGGAAATCTTAATGACCGATGTCATGCGGGTACTGGAAGGTCCTATTTCTATGGTGCCTTGCGTAAGTCTGAATTTTTATGAAAAATGCGATGATTGTCCGGACGAGGCAGCTTGCTCTGTCCATAAATTGATGCTGATGGTGCGCGATGCCAATTTATCTGTCTATCGCAATACTACATTAGCCGATATCATAAAGTAGAATTTCAATTTTTAAATACCCTAGAACCAAGTAGTTTCCAAAGTTTTAGAATTCATAATTGTCAAAATTTACTACGATATATTATTAATCTACTAAATCTATGGGGTAATTATAAAATAATACTATTTATATACCTGTAAATTCAATATAAATTCTACTTTTGTTATCCTACTAAACAAGTAGGGTATTAATAATTGTTTAATATATGATTGTAAATCAGTTTATTCTTGATAAGAAATCCTCAGAAAGTAAGTATGATGCTGATAAAAAATCTGAGCGTCCTATTAGGAGTGTTGCCAAAGCTATAAGCTGGCGAGTGATTGGGACTTTAGATACGTTGTTAATCTCGTATTTATTAACTAGGAAAGTTGCTTTAGCGGCTTCCATTGCTTCTATAGATTTCGTAACTAAAATGTTTTTATATTTTTTTCACGAGCGTTTGTGGAACAAAATTAACTGGGGTAAATAACAGTGTATTATGAGATTTACACAAGAGGAAATCAATCGGTTAAATGTTCAATTTAAAGGGATACCCCCAGTAGAAATTATTTCTTGGGCGGTGGAGTATTCCATAAAAGCATTGGTGACAACTAACTTCCGACCTTATGAAGTTGCTATTCTACATGCAGTATCTCAGGTAAAAAGTGATATACCTGTGGTTTGGTGTGATACAGGGTATAATACACCTAATACGTATAAACATGCTGCGGCACTTATTGAACGGTTAGACTTGAATATAGATTTATATGTTCCCAAACAAACAACTGCGCATAGAGATGCGGTTATGGGAATACCTCAAATTGATGATGATAGGCACACCTTGTTTACAGAACAAGTAAAATTGGAGCCTTTTAGAAGGGCAATGACTACTCATCAACCAGATGTTTGGTTTACGAACCTAAGAAAAGGGCAGACTTCTCACAGAGACAGTTTGAATATTCTGAGTTTAAGTAACGATGGGGTACTAAAAGTAAGTCCATTTTATCATTGGAACGACACCCATTTGGATGCCTATTTGAAAGAACGGAATTTACCAAACGAACATAAGTATTTTGATCCAACAAAGGTCTTAGAGAATAGGGAATGTGGTTTGCATACATAAAAAGATTATAGAAGTTAGACTTAAGATATTAGACATTAGATATGGGAATTAGTAGTATAGAATTAGAGTTGTCACAGGAACCTGAGGTAGCACTTTTAAATGACACTTCGCAAATTAATACGCTTGAAAATGAAGCTATTTATATTTTCCGTGAAGTGGCAGCGCAGTTTGAAAAGCCAGTGTTGTTATTTTCTGGAGGTAAAGATTCGATTACCCTGGTACGGTTGGCTCAAAAGGCATTTTGGCCATCGAAAATACCATTTCCTTTGATGCATATTGATACAGGGCATAATTTTCCAGAGACTATAGCATTTCGCGATAAGTTGGTCTCTGAACTAGGATTGGAATTAATTGTTAGAAACGTTCAGGACTCTATAGATCAAGGAAAGGTAAAAGAGGAGTCTGGCAGATATTCTAGCCGAAATTCTTTACAAACCACAACACTATTAGATGCGATAGAAGAATTTAAATTCGATGCCTGTATTGGTGGTGCGCGGAGAGATGAAGAAAAAGCAAGAGCTAAAGAACGTATTTTTTCTGTACGGGATGATTTTGGCCAGTGGGATGAACGTAATCAGCGTCCGGAATTGTTTGATATGCTGAACGGACAGATAGAATTAGGGCAGAACGTAAGAGTATTTCCTATTTCCAATTGGACAGAATTAGATGTTTGGTCCTATATAAAGGAAGAAGAGATGGAAATTCCTTCTATCTATTTTGCACATAAAAGAAAGATATTCTTGCGAGACGGATTAATATGGTCTCATTCAGATTATGTGTATCAGGAAGAGGATGAGGAAGTGTTAGAGAAAATGGTGCGTTTTAGAACGGTAGGTGATATGAGCTGCACAGCTGCGGTATATTCAGAAGCAACAAATATTGATGCCGTTGTGCAGGAAATACGAGATTCAACTATTTCTGAAAGAGGCGCACGTATAGATGACAAGCGTTCAGAAGCAGCTATGGAAAAAAGAAAACAACAAGGATATTTCTA
>JBLICT010000097.1:0-11167 GCA_047632415.1 Maribacter sp. | reverse complement strand
ACTTGCCGCTTTCATTCTTGGAGGGTATTCTTGAAATGTCGAAATAAACTGCCCTACATATTCAGCAGCTGGTAATAATAGGTATACGTGATCCAAATACCAATCCCAATACGTATTAGATGTTGTCGTAGAAAATTCGTAAGGATCCCTCCTTAAATTATAAAGCCATGGTATTCTTGTTGTCACCATTGGTTTAGACCACGTGTCTAGCGTTCCTTGCGCAGATTGGTGCATAAAAGTCACCTTCCAGTCATTATAACGCAACGCCATTAATTCACCATCATCAGAAAAATAGAACAGCTCTTTACGTGCACCCTTTTTTTCTTTTCCAGTTAAATAGGGTAGCTGGTTATACCCATCTAAGTGCACTTTATAAGAACGCCCATTTTCAGTAACACCTTTTAATAAATTTTCTTTAATGTTTGGATTTCCAGCCGCAGCTAAATAGGTAGGAAACCAATCCATACCAGACATGATTTCATTGGATACGGATCCCGCTTTAATTTTACCTGGCCAACGCACCATGGACGGAGTTCTCCAACCACCTTCCCAGTTGGTATTTTTTTCACCTCTAAACGGGTTAACACCCGCATCTGGCCACGTGTTTTTATGTGGACCGTTATCCGTACCATATTGTACAATTGTATTGTCTGTAACACCTAACTCATCCAATAAATCTAATAGTTTACCAACATGCATATCGTGCTCTACCATTCCATCACCATATTCGTTTTGACCTGAAATACCGCGGTTTGAATCTTTAACGTGCGTTCTAAAGTGCATACGTGTACCGTTCCACCATACAAAAAATGGTTTACCTGATGCTACCGTGTTTCTGATGAATTTTTTTGCAGCGGCAATGGTTTCATCATCCACCGTTTCCATGCGCTTTTTTGTTAATGGACCGGTATCCTCCACTTTACCATCAGCATACGAATGAATGACACCACGTGGACCAAACTTTTTTGCAAAATCTGGATATTCAGCTGGGTCTGGATAATCAGGTAATTCTGGTTCTTCTTCCGCATTTAAGTGATATAGATTACCGAAAAACTCATCAAAGCCATGATTAGTAGGTAACATGTCATCCTGATCGCCTAAGTGGTTCTTTCCAAATTGCCCGGTTGCATATCCTAATGGTTTTAGCATTTCAGCTATCGTAGGGTCTTTTTCAGAAATTCCTACGGAAGCTCCTGGCATCCCCACTTTACTTAAGCCTGTTCGCAACACACTTTGTCCTGTTATAAAAGAAGAACGCCCAGCCGTACAACTTTGTTCGGAATAGTAATCCGTAAAAATCATCCCTTCCTTGGCTACACGATCAATATTAGGTGTTCTATAACCCACCAATCCCATGGTATACGCACTTATATTGGATTGTCCAATATCATCTCCCCAAATAACTAGAATATTTGGTTTTTTTTCTTTTTGAGCTTGGGTAATTCCAAACACAGAAATTAATAATAAGGTAAAAAAGAACTTTTTCATGTTTTAAGCTGTTATTTAAGTAATGGTTAAAATATTTTGGGGAAGACTCTACGCTAAATTAATAAAATAATTGTAACAATACAATAGCCTTTTACCTATTTAAATACCATTTCTCTAGGCTAATAGGTACTTGCAACACCTACAACGAAATCATTATTTAATCTTCCGATGAATTTATCCAACGTAAATAGAATCTGTGTGCCAGTGCCAAAACGACAGTACCCACAAATAACCCAATAATTCCGTGGAGTAATACCCCTCCAATGGCTCCTATAAAGATAATTATGGTAGGTGTTTGTAATCCTTTAGACAATAATATGGGTTTTAAGAAATTATCCAATAGGGATACTATTAAAATATACACTGCAAATATGATGGCATGTGTTGTATTATCTGTCGTTGAAAATACCAAAGCAATAGCAGGAATTACTACTAGGGTCACCGGTAATTGAACGATAGCAGCAACAAGAACGAGCATTGTAAAAAGTCCTGCAGCTGGTATGCCAATTAGTTTAAAACCTATAAAACTTAATAAAGCCTGGATAATGGCTACTAGTAAAATTCCTTTTACGACACTTCTAATGGTATTTCGAGACATAATAACGATGTCTTCTCCCTCTTCTCCCACGAGTTTATTCGCAAATTTCACAGAAGTATTATGACCTCCATCTGCATTATACATAAAGACTATGGCTATAATTAAAGAGAAGATAAAGCCTACCAATGAACCCATAAGCCCTAAAAAACTACTAAAGATTCCTTTTCCTTTTTCTAAAATAAATTCTTTGTTCGTAAGTGCATACTGTTTTACATCTTTAGAAGCATTTTCCCAATTTGAATATATTTTATCACCCATTGGCCAATCCTTTACGTTGTCTGTAGGAGCAGCAATCTGCAAGGTGCCTTCTTTTAATTGTTGTAAGGTTGTTGTTGTACTCTCTAATACAGAACTAAAAATAGAGTAGGTTGGAAAGGCTAACAATGAAACAGTAATTAAGGTAAAAATTATCGTAACCATTTTTTTTCGTTTCGCACCTGCTTTCGTTATTAATTTTTCATAAAACGGATAGATGGCAACAGCTAAAATAATTCCCCAAGCTAATGCGCCTATAAATGGTTTAACTATAAATGATGCCCATAAAATTAGTCCTACTATGACAACAAGTCTAATAAATGATGTGATTGTGATTGTACTTTTCATTGGTTTTGATTTTTATGGTTAGTTTTGATTTTCCCATCCGCCTCCTAAGGCTAAATATAGTTTAACGATTGATTGTAGGCGTAATTTATAACTTTCAGATGCATTTAACTGTGCACTAAATAATGAGGTTTGTAAGTTAATAAATTCTAAAAAAGAAGTTACACCTTCATTATAACGCACCCAAGATAAATTTAAAGCCTCTTGAGAGAGTTCTAATTGTTCTTCTCTAATTGTGAATTCTTTTTGATAGGTATCTATTGCAATCAAAGCATCTTCTACTTCTTGAAAGGCTAATAAATAGGCTTGTTTATATTCAAAAACAAGTTGATTAAACCGTTCTTCTTCTACTTGAATTGAATTCTTAATACGCCTATTATTAAAAATAGGCCCTACGAGATTGGCTGCCAATCTACTAAAAAACAGGCTAGGATCTGTAATTTGAGATCCCACGTCTAGCGACAATGTAAAATTTGGATAAAGTAGTGCTTCGGTAGCTCCAATAACGGCTAATTGGGCTTTTAGCTTTCTTTCTGAAATTAATATCGAAGGTCTTCGTTGTAATAAACTAACAGGAACACCAGTTGGTAATTCCGAAGTAAATAGTTGCTCTTGCAAAGTTAATCCTCTTGAAATTGATTTTGGTGTTGATCCTAGAACGGTACTTAATGCGTTCTCTAGTTGTCTTCTTGAACGGAATAGTGCTTGTAAGGTAACTTCAGCATCTTTTAGGCTAATCGTTACTTGATTGACGTCTACTTTAGATATGAAACCGCCATTATATCTCGCTTCAATGATATCTTTAAATTCGGTTAACGATTTGATTGTATTTTCGGCAATGATCACCTTGTTATCTACATCTCTCAAGGTAAAATAAATGGTGGCTATTTGTGTAACCAACGTAGCTTGAACCTGGTTGCGTGCCATTTCTGTTGCCAAATACCCTTGCAATGCGGCTTCGTTTTGATTTTTAATCCGTCCCCATACATCTAAGGTATAGGAAACATTTGCGGCTGCAGTAATATTTTGAGTATTTGTAAGTGCTAGCGAGTTTTGGCTAATGTCTCCTCCCACGCTATAATTTACACTAGGGTATAATTGTGCTCTTGCGATTTCTAATTGAAGCTGCGATTGTTTTATTAAGCTGACCGTATTTTTTAGTGTAAGATTGTTATTGAGTCCTTCTTCGACCAAAGCAACTAAGGTCGTATCATTAAAAATTTTCCACCAAGATAGATGCCCAAAATTTGTACTATCACTGCTACTATTATTTTTGTAATTTGAGACTTCCTCTATTTGTGGCGCTACAAAGTCTTTTTGAATTTGACAGGAGGAAAGCCCTATAAAAAAAATGATAATCAAACCGTATTTTAAATATTTTTTATCCATTCAATAGTTTTGGATTATTAAATGTATTAGCAATTTTAAAAGCTATAATAACATATATAATAGCAAGCCCTATTTGAATTAAACGTTCCCAGATCGTATTCCCTGCTTCATCTGTAGAGGTAGCTATCGTGCCCATCACCACAAAAAAGGTATTAAAGCTAAGTTTGAAAATGGGAGCTATTTTTTTGCCTGAATATAAATTCATCACAAAATAAAAAGCAATACTTATAACTAAGCATATATATAACAGATAACTCGGCGCAATGACTAAAATATTGTAGGCTAAAACTCCTATGGAGCCTCCAAGAATATTTGCAAAAAGTAGTGCACTCCCTTTTTTAGATTGGTACATAAAAGGGTCGAAACTTAATAGTACCGCGAATACTAAAGTTAGCAAGGCGATACTAGAATTGAATAGGTAGAATATAAAAACAATAGGAAATACCACCAATAAACCATTAAACGCTAGTTTATCCATGTTCATGTTTTTATAGGCTGTTGGCTTTTTCTTTTCTATAATGATATCCTCTTCGATTGTTAAGGGGAATATAAAAAATGCAACGCGAATCACCACCAATGCAATAATCAAATTAAGAAGGAGTGCTGTTAATACCAAACTCCCTAGCATATTAGCTTTCAGGCTTATAAAAGGGATTAATACAGCTAGTATTAAAAACAGTAATCGTACCGGTTCAGGTATTTTTATGAATCGGAATGACCAATAAATAACCAATGCCAAAATAGGGAGTAATACTAACGGGTAGTCAATTAGATATTGACCAACGATGACTCCAAAATACCCTAAAAAAGAAAGCCCTAGTACAATACCAATTTCAGTTTTTAATCCTAATGGTTTTTTATTGGGTTCTAAAAACATCAGTGCAAAAATGGCGGTTATATGCGGCACTAAATAGCCTAATGATGTGGAAACAATAAGTGCCAATGTTACTCCAAACACACAGCGTAATATAGGTGTATCTTCTTTTAATCCCCAATAAAATTTGGTTGCTTTATCTAACATAAGATAGCTTGGAGATGATATATATGCGCGTACTTGCCAGAGAATTAAGCAACCAATTATCTCCTGTATAAACGACTATTTCCGCTTGACTTCCTTGACGTAGTTTTTCCTTAATCTCTGGATCTTCTATTTCAATAATAACAGGAAAACGCTGTGGATCTCTAAGCCATCCTTGTGAGGTACTAATTCTAGGCAGGCCTCCAGAATTGGTTCTGTCTGTGCTTACACCATAGGAGATACTTTTAATTTTACCTTTATATATTTCTCCTGGATCGATATCAAAAATCACATCAACTTCGTTGTCGATTTCTATATTGGATATGTTATTTTCTTTTAAATTGGCCTGAATCCAGATCGTATTGTTAGAAACCAAAGTGACCATAGCCCTTCCAGATCCAGCAAAATAACCAACTTCAACATTAAAACTTTCAATAACACCGTCTGATGGGGCCACAATAGCAGTATGTGCCAAGTCCCATGCTGCTTTTTCTAATTGGCTTACAGCTGCTTTCGTATTTGGGTTGTTAGCATCTGTAGGGCCTAAAGCTGCCAGTTGTTTTTCTACACCGGCTTCTGTAGAAGTTAGTTGCTCAATAGCATTTAAGTATGACGCTTCAGAACGGTCTTTATCCGCTTCTGAAAGTGCACCTTCGTTTTGAGAAATAACTCGTTGTGTGCGTTCCCAATTTTTAGTAGCTCTATCTAAATTCACTTTAGCCTTGCTTACTCTCGCAGTAGCTGCTTTTATGGATGATATTCCTGCACTAATAGACTGTGACACTTTTTCGAGATTAGTTTCAGCAATCGCCACAGCAATCTCATACGGTTTTCTGTCGATCATAAATAGGGTGTCTCCTTTTTTTACTTCGGAATGCAACCCTACATTTACCTTTGTAATATAGCCATTAACCATTGGAGCCACAGAGAGCACTAGGCCTTTTACCCGTGCTTGATCTGTGTTAGGGGTAATTCTATCAGAAGCGATATACCATATGAAAATTAAAAATGTAAGAATCAGCGTTATAAAACTCAACTTCTTTACAGAACTTTTTTTCTTGCTTTTTGACTTAGTCATTAATTATCATTTATTTTTTTGTAGATATTTTGAATTAAAGAAAACATCATTGCTGTAGACCACCCAATGAGCATAATACCGTTAATGGCCTCCAATCCAGACAGCAATCGCCACTCTGTACTCAATGAAATATCACCATACCCCAAGGTTGTAAACGTTACCATAGAAAAATATACAGCTTCAGATAAGCTAGAAAATTGACTCGCAGTTTCAGGAATTATATAGTAACTAAATGCCCAAACAAGTGAATGGAAGGTGTGAATTAATGTGAAAAGCAAAAATGAAAATAATAAAATTTTAAGAATTTTATTATTAGTAATGTTATTTTCATTTTTGGTTACGCTTGCAACTCTGCGAAGCCAAAACACATTACCCAACCCTTGTATCCATAAATTAAAGGCTATAATAATAGCTCCTATCAATATAATTTTTAAGATCATACGTTTACTATTGTAAATTTAGCTTAGCACTAATTTTTTAGGGTATGCTAAAACCACTAGTGTCGTGTGCCTGGTAATACTTTTATTTACTTCGGAAACAACAAAATTATGTTTGCACGAAGTCCCCAATCTGGATTAAATGGATTATTTCCATAATACACTTTTGGACCAGCACTTAATTGTACCATTTGCTTCCCGAATTTGGTAACTTTAGCATAATAGATACCTGTAAAGCCACCGAAGAGATTATTATTCCAATCTTGTGTATTTTCAGAGGCTACTGTATAAGAAGCGCCTGTTTTTGTAGCATACGTTGCAAAAGGCTGAAAGAATGACGCATCTACATCATTGAGTCCACTTCCTGCATAGGACCAGATATGATTTACTAAAGCACCATACGTCCATTGGCCTTGTAATTTTAAAACTAAACCGTTTGGTCCAACGCCCCATTTATTCACTCCTAAGACATCATTCGTGGCGGTAGGTAGTAATAATACAGGTCCAACGCCCCAAACAAGACCATTTTTCACTGCTTTTGGAGAAAAGAAAATACTTTGAGCGATATCACCAAGTCCAGTGTCATTACTGTCAAATGCAGTAACGTCGCTTTGTGAAATAATAGGAATAATAGTTCTGCTAATCATATTCCAGTTCTCATTTAAAGATATAGGAATAACCGGTTGTATATTTAATACATATCTAAATCCTTTAAGAGGGCCAACATTAAAATCAAAATTATTTTGAAACGGAATACTAATTAAAGAGGCTACTGGGTTCGCCAATTGTTTTGCTAAATCTTCAGCTGAAGTTGCTTGCGTTTCATCTGCTTGTGTTTGAGCGTTTAGACTGATATTCATAAAAAAAAGAAACATAAATGTCTTCAACATTATTTTGTTTATCATCATATGATTGTTTTTTAGTATTTGCTTAGAGCCATAGTTGCTGTTCCGTTTTTTTTCTGTTTTTTCAACTCCAGACGCCAATATTTATTTTCCTGTACAACTACTCAAAATAATTAGCGCTATAACTGCTAAATCCTTACTATTTTTTTTATTTTTTTTCACGGGTTAGCGCTTAAATTTACTTAAAATAGGCCATTAATTAATTTAAACTACTGTATTATTATTATGGCATAACTACTTTTGATGCCATGTTATTTTAATCAAAAAAGGATGGACCATCCTAATCCAATGACGTTTAAATTTGAACCAACATCCTTTACCGTTTCAGAGTGAATATAAAAAACTTTCATCCCTTGTTTTTTTAGTAAAGGAAACCCAAACGCCAGACCATACTGAACATCACCACGTTCATCATTATTAGACTGGCGATTAACGACTGATTTACCGCCCAATCCGTACCCCAAACTTACAGAAGTCCAATATCGAGGTTTAAACGTTTTAATTAAATGTGTTTGTACGGCAAATACAGGGTCTAGTCTTTTATCTTGTCCGCTTGAAAAATTAGGGTTTTTGCTGAAAAAAGAAACAGATCCAGTCAATTCATAGGACCATTTTTTCCAGTTATGAACGAAACCTACTTGAGGAGTAAATACGAATTGGTTTTGGCCTAGATTAATAAGCTTCTCTTCAAAATATTGCCCAAGAGGTACAATCACAGCTAGTGACACTCCTATGGTGGTATTAACGGGATGTGTTGCCATATACTCTTGTAATTCTTTTCCTGTGCCTGCAGGTGCACCAGTAAGATTTATGGAGAGTCTTACACGAGGATCTGAAAAGCCATCACGATCCACACGTGCAGGTACACCATTAAGTAATCCTTTCCAAGTGGCATTGACGTAGGGCAGAACCACATCGAATCGTGCTAATTTATTAGCTAGTTTAAAAGGGCGAATATAAGAGACCACTGCAGAATTTACTTTTACAGACACGTCTTCAGCCTGTAATAATGGGTCAAAAATAATATCTCCAGACGTATGTGCATACCCCACAGCCAAAACGTTGGTTTTTGATGGTAGGGGACTCCAGCGTCTAGGTTCGATATCCTGGCCAAAACAAAAAGTAGCCAAGCACAACATTACGCAGAAAAGAACCATCTTAATTATAGCTTTTTGTTTATTAGCTATCATCATATTTGATTGGTTTTGAATAGTGCTTAAGGTGTTTGGTTTACCTTAGCTATGTTTGTTAAAGCACCTAACTAAGTGCATACAGACCCATTAGAAATTCTTTATGGAATTTTGTAAGTAAGCTTGTGCAATGATATTTTTTAAAACAAATTATAAGCGCTTACTGATTCCAATATTTATTGACCATGAGCTGTATTCTTCTTTAAAGTCGTAATTAATTGAAGGAAAAATACCCCAATTTTCGCCCAGTTCAAATTCGTATTCTGCGCTTGCTCTTAAAACGAATAAATTTTTATTCTTCTCAAATTCTATTCCAGGCCCTAGTAAAAGGCTCCAGCGATTGGCAAACTCATATCCTACCAAAACACCTGTAACTAATGCTTTTTCACGTTCCAATTCTTCCCTGTTAAAATCAACCAAGTAGTTGTTTAATTCCAAATCAAAAACTGCCCCTATTTTCCATCCTTTGGCGAATTGCATGAAGTAATCTACGCCAATGGTTGGCACAAATACAGAGCTTGTTGCCTCCCCCGCTTCAAAAGCTGCTGGAATGTGCGTATACCCAAAAACAAGAGCTATTTTATGAATCTTTCCTTCTAGTTCCTCTTCCTCTTCGTTTTCCTGGGAATAGCTAGTGAAACCGAATAGGAAACAACAGAAAAGGAAAAGCATGGTTTTGTTACTCATAACTTAAAATTGAAATTAACTTTTATTTGCTAATATCACGAACACATCTAAAACCAATGTGCTCCATGGAGGTGTCTGGCGTATTACGCATGCGCCTTGCATTTCGATAACCAGAACACCAATCGTCGTTACACAAAAAAGACCCGCCTCTTATCGACTTCTTTTTATCTAAATTACCATATACTTCAAACCCTTCTTCCGGGCCTTGAGGATTGTTGGCAATACCCCCTTTTTCGGCCAATTCATAATAATACTTGGCACTGTACCAGTCACTGGTCCATTCCCAGACATTGCCCGCCATGTCATAAAGGCCATAGGCATTGGGGGGAAATGATTGTATCGGTGCCGCACCTTCAAACCCATCTTCGATAGTATTGGTATACGGAAAATTACCTTGCAAGTGGTTGGCATAACTGGTTCCCTGTTCCGTTCTGTCATTTCCCCAAGGATACATCATATTCTGCTTGCCACCCCGCATGGCATATTCCCATTCGGCTTCCGTTGGTAAGCGTTTTCCTGCCCATTGCGCATAGGCTTGTGTATCGTACCAACTTACATGAACTACAGGATACTCTTCCTTACCTTCTATAGAACTTCCAGGTCCTTTTGGCTGTCGCCAATTGGCCTGCTTCATAAAAGTCCACCAATTCCCTAAATTGTCTCGTGACGCATTGGCTGGAGCATAATTGAAGACCAAGGAGGCCGGTAATAAATTTTCGGCATTAGGCTTTGGGGTTCCTGGGGGAAGTTGTTTTTTAAGTTCCTCCCAGTCAATAGGTTTTTCTGCTGTGGTTACATAGCCGGTAGCCGCTACAAAAGCCTTGAATTGTGCGTTGGTAACTTCGTGTTCATCTATCCAAAAATCGTTGATTTGAACGGCATGCTTTGGAAGTTCATCTCCCTGTGGTAGGGCTGTCTTGGGCATATTTTCAAATCCAGGGGGAATATCGCCTCCCATTTCAAAGACACCACCTGGAATTTTTACCATTCCGGAATAGTTGTCCAAGGCACCGTTGGCAGCGGGAAGTGAATCTACATTGGTTTTTAGGGTAGCACTTGTATCGGCCCCTAGAAGACTCGCTCTAGAAACTGAGCTACAGTCTTGCGTTTCATGATTTTCTATTTCTGTAACTTCCTTGGCTTTTTCTTTACACCTTATAAAGTGAGCAAAGAATACGCAAAGCAATACGGTATGTACTGTTCGTTTTAGGCTCATGGTTTACGTACTTATTGTCTTAAGAACACTTGAATAAAATTATTATTTATTCCGTTATGTTAATAACTAATGGCTACTAATCTCCTAACATAAACACCAAACCGGCACTAAAACCACCCATTATCGTAGTTGTGCCCGCACTTACGCCTGTTGAAACGCCGCCGGATCCTCCTGAGACATAAACGCCACCCCATTCCACTGGGAGAAATAAATTACCTTGAAGGTTGAGGCCAACATGGTCGCTGAACATGATGTTGACACCTCCTTTAAAACTAACCGCGAAGCGGGTTGTTGAATCTAGTCCCCTAGGTGCAATTAATCTATTTACATCTTGTGGGCTTATCACCACAAACCCGAGGCCACCACCTCCAAAGGGTCTTACTTTACCTGTCTGAAAGTACCGTGTCGCACCCAATTGAAACCAGTCGAAATTCAAATCAGAAAGTCGATTTTCAGACGGACTTACAATTCTATCCCTAATTCTCAATTCAGTTCCCATACGGGTATAGGACAATCCAATTTTTAGGTTATCATCCAAACCGTATGCGACCGAAAGACCGA
>JBLICT010000096.1:0-11264 GCA_047632415.1 Maribacter sp. | reverse complement strand
TTACAAGCATTGGGAATAGCCGGTTCCGGCTCCATGATGCTTGGTTCTAACATGCTTACTGCAAACGCACCATCGCCATTATCGGCAGGAATTGCCGCTGCAGAAACCGATAATATTCTTATCCTTATTAGGCTTTCGGGCGGTAATGACGGGTTAAGTACCGTTATACCCATAGAGCAATACGATGCCTATGCAAACGCAAGACCTAACATTTATATTCCAGAAAGTAAAGTCCTGAAACTTACTGATGAGTTTGGCGTACCTTCTTATATGAGTTCTTTGGAACCTATGTGGGGTGAAGGCCAATTTAAAGCGGTACATGGTGTAGGATACGAAGGACAAAGTCTTTCTCACTTTACAGGGTCCGATATTTTTGCAAACACCGATTTGGATACCAATGGATTCAGTGGTTTGAATACTGGTTGGATGGGAAGACATTTCGAGAACATCTATCCTGATTATCTTATAAATCCACCAGCGGCACCAGCGGCCATTCAAATTGGACAATTTGGTAGTTTGGTATTCCAAGGTGAAGAAACAAATTATGCGTTTACCACCTCTAATATCGATCAACTAGAGGAGATTGCGGAGTCCGGTGTTGTTTACGGTCTTGGAGACGAGCTTTTTAACGACTGTATGTATGGTGATCAATTAAAATTTTTAAGAGGCGTTGCCAATACAACCTATGAATATTCAGGTCTTATTCACGAAGCTTATGAAAGAGGACAGAATCAAGTAGAATATCAAGATAATGGTTTTGCACGTCAGATGAAATTATTGGCAAAATTGATTAAAGGAAACCTAGGTACAAAAGTATATATGATTTCCATGGGTGGTTTTGACACCCACGGTAACCAACCTTTAGCTCATGAACGTTTGATGACCAACTTATCTGTTGCTATCAATACATTTTATGAAGATATCGCTTTCACGCAGCAAGACGATAAAGTATTAAGTATGACTTTTTCCGAGTTTGGTCGCCGAATATTTGAAAACGGTTCCAATGGAACCGATCATGGTAAGGCAGCACCTACCCTTTTCTTTGGTTCTGGACTTAATGGTAGTGCCTTTGTAGGGGACCACCCAACTTTGGAAGATCCAGATGGCAGAGGAAACTTAGAGTACACTATGGACTTTAGAGATCTCTATGCCACCGTGTTGGCAGAATGGCTTTGCGTTGATATTCCTTTGGTAGAACAACATTTACTAGATCATCCTTATGCACCGGTAAATCTAGGCTTTAATTGTAGTGGAACCGATTTTCCTGATATTGCTTATAGCGATGGGGATGTTACACCGCCAACACCAATAGATCCAGACGGTAGTGATCCTTCCGAGAACCCTTTTGATCCAAATCTATTGAATGCTGTTGTCCATAAACCATATTATCCAACGGACAGCACACCGCATATTTATCTGGAAATGCCTTTTACGGCCCATGTAGATATTCAACTGTATAATATTTTAGGACAAAACGTAGGAACCGTTTTTAATGAGATGATGATGGAAGGTTCTACCGAAATAAATATAAGAGAACGCCTGCCCAAGCACCTATCTACCGGAAAGTACATTTATCGTATAAGTGTACAAAATCAAAAAATGAGTAAATCCGTTATGGTAGCGTAAACTGTTTCCCCACTATGTAACTTGACCTTCGGTCGTATCCTCTGGATATGTCGAAGGTTTTTTCTTTTTTGAGTAACAGCTGTCGCACCGGTATAAAAATCTTTATTTTTGTGGCTTAATAAAATTAGATGTCCACACTAGATTCGCCCAAAAGATATACGATTACAGCAGCACTCCCGTACACGAACGGACCTATTCATATAGGACATTTAGCAGGTGTATATGTTCCGGCAGATATTTATGCGCGATATTTACGGGGCATCGACAAAAATGTAGCCTTTATTTGTGGTAGTGATGAGCATGGAGTAGCTATATCCATGAAGGCCAAAAAAGAAGGGATTACACCTCAAGAAGTTGTCGATAAATATCACGCCATAATCAAGCAATCCTTTGCTGATTTTGGGATTACATTTGATAATTATTCTAGGACATCAGCACCCATACATCATAAAACCGCCTCCGATTTTTTTAAGAAACTATATAATCAAGGTGATTTTATTGAAGAGACTACGGCCCAACTATACGATGATGAAGCAAAGCAATTTTTAGCCGATCGCTTTGTCACAGGGATCTGCCCCAAATGCGGTAACGAGGAAGCTTACGGAGATCAATGTGAGAATTGCGGATCTACGCTAAATGCTACGGATTTAATTAACCCTAAGTCTACCATAACCGGTTCCGTTCCTACAACCAAGGAAACTACACATTGGTTTTTACCCTTAGACCGTTACGAGAATTTTTTACGGAAATGGATTTTAGAGGGACATAAGAACGATTGGAAACCTAACGTTTACGGACAATGTAAATCGTGGATTGATGGTGGTTTAGAGCCTAGAGCCGTAACGCGCGATTTAGATTGGGGTATTCCTGTGCCAGTAAAAGGTGGCGAAGGAAAAGTACTCTACGTTTGGTTCGACGCCCCTATTGGCTATATATCATCTACCAAGGAATGGGCAGAACGCGAAGGAAAAGACTGGGAACCTTACTGGAAATCTGACGACACTAAATTGGTGCATTTTATTGGAAAAGATAATATTGTTTTCCACTGTATCATATTTCCTGCAATACTTAAGGCACATGGGGATTTTATATTGCCAGAAAATGTGCCAGCGAATGAGTTCTTGAACTTGGAGGGAAATAAGTTGTCCACTTCTAAAAACTGGGCGGTTTGGTTGCATGAGTATTTACAGGATTTTCCGGATATGCAAGATGTGCTTAGGTACACTTTAACGGCTAATGCACCTGAAAGCAAGGATAACGATTTCACCTGGAAAGATTTTCAAGCCAGAAATAACAATGAGTTGGTGGCTATCTTTGGTAATTTCATTAACCGGGTAGTCGTTTTAACGAATAAGTATTACGAAGGTGAAGTGCCAAAGGCAGGACGTTTTTCAGAAGTAGATGAAGAGACCTTAGCCGCATTAAAACAATTTCCTGAAACCATTTCTAGCTCTATAGAACGCTACCGTTTTAGAGAAGCAGGTCAGGAGCTTATGAATCTAGCTCGTCTAGGTAATAAATACCTAGCAGATGAAGAACCTTGGAAGGTTATCAAGCAGGATGAAGAACGGGTAAAAACAATTATGTTCGTTGCCTTACAAATAGCAACTGCCCTAGCTGTCTTAAGCGAACCATTTTTACCATTTACTTCTAACAAGCTTAAGGCTATTCTTAATGTTAACCTGAGCGCAGTCGAAGGGCTAAAATGGAACGATGTTTCTACAAAGCAAACCTTACTCCAAGCTGGCCACAACATAAACAAAGCTGAACTTTTATTCCGCAAAGTAGAAGACCAAGAAATTGAAGCCCAATTAGCAAAATTAGAAGCTACAAAAAAAGCAAATGAGCAAATGAACAAAGCGGTTGAACCTCAAAAAGACACGATTACGTTTGATGATTATAGCAAATTGGATATGCGTGTAGGCACCATTATCGAAGCTGAAAAGATGGCAAAAGCAAAGAAATTATTGGTGTTAAAAGTAGATACAGGTATTGATGTTCGTACTATTGTTTCTGGTATAGCAGAGAGCTTTACTCCAGAAGAAATTGTAGGCAAGCAAGTAACCGTATTGGTCAATTTGGCACCACGAGCCCTAAGAGGAGTGGAAAGCGAAGGCATGATTTTAATGACTGAAAATGCAGATGGGAAATTGGTTTTTGTTAATCCTGATATGGATGGTGTTGCGAATGGGGAAGGGATAAACTGATTTTTATTTTATCCCGAATGTCAATTCAAGCGCTCCTTAAGCACGGGGAGAGAACCTAGAAACACGATAGGATTTAGGCTATAGTTTACTTGTAAAATCCTTAGTATCAATTAATCCAATTTTCATGAACCTCATCGCCTATATCCTAAAGCACACACAACTCCCAGAAAAAAGCATCCAGAATACGGTTGCCCTTTTAAACGAAGATTGTACGGTACCTTTTATATCCCGTTATAGAAAAGAACGAACAGGTAACCTAGACGAGGTGCAGATTGGAGCAATTGTACAGTTTAAAGAGCAATTTGAGGCCTTAGAAAAGCGAAAAAAAGCGATTATTAAGGCAGTTGATGAACAAGGCGCGCTTACCCAAGAGCTTAAAACTAAGTTTGCCTCGGCAGCAGATTTGATTCAGTTAGAGGATCTTTACCTTCCCTTCAAGAAAAGCAAAAAGACCAAGGCGGAGGTGGCGCGGAAAAACGGATTGGAACCTTTGGCGAAAATTATAATGGCCCAACGTTCGGAGGATATTGAATACCTCGCCAGCCAGTATCTAAACAACCAAGTGCAAAATGAAGATGAGGCCTTGGAAGGTGCGCGTCATATTATTTCGGAATGGATCAATGAACGTACCGATATCCGTAACCAGCTAAGAACTCAATTAGAACGTTTCGCCCTGATTACTACAAACGTAGTGGGCACCAAAAAGGACGACGAAAAAGCACAGAAATACCGCGATTATTTTGACTGGAGCGAAGCCTTGAATCGTTGCCCATCACATCGGTTTTTAGCGATTGCACGAGCAGAATCCGAAAAATACATCCGAATAAAAATTGAAATCGATGAAGAAGGTACACTAAACCGAATGCAGCAACGTATCATCAAAAACGATAATTCTCCTTCTGCAGCGCAATTAGAACTGGCGATTTCCGATGCCTATAAAAGGCTTCTTTTTCCTTCCTTGAGTAACGAATTACTAAAGAGCGCAAAAGAAAAAGCAGATGAAGATGCTATTGGGGTTTTTGCCAAAAACCTAAGGCAGCTGTTGTTGGGCGCGCCTTTGGGTGAGAAGCGTATTTTAGCTTTAGATCCTGGGTTCCGCTCGGGCTGTAAGCTGGTTTGCTTAGATGCCCAAGGTAATTTAGTGCACAACGAGACCATCTATCCACATGCACCTCAAAACGATGTGTCAGGTGCCATAAAAAAACTAAGTTCCTTGGCCAATGCTTATAAAATAGAAGCAATAGCCATAGGTAATGGGACTGCATCGCGCGAAACGGAACGCTTAGTTAAAAAGGTGATTTTTAAAAATCCAATTGAAGTATTTGTCGTTAGTGAAGCTGGAGCATCTATCTATTCTGTATCAAAAATTGCTAGAGACGAATTTCCAAATTATGATGTTACCGTGCGAGGTGCCGTATCTATAGGTAGAAGATTGGCCGACCCTTTGGCAGAATTGGTTAAGATAGATGCAAAATCTATTGGTGTTGGACAATACCAGCATGATGTAGACCAAACCAAGTTAAAAACTTCCTTGGATAGGGTAGTGGAAAGTTGTGTGAACTCCGTAGGCGTTAACATCAATACGGCCAGTGTTCCATTGCTTAGTTATGTTAGTGGTATAGGTCCAAAACTGGCAGAAAATATTGTGGCATACAGAAAGGATAATGGTGCTTTTACGTCACGAAACGAAATTAAAAAAGTTACTCGCCTAGGCGGCAAGGCCTTTGAGCAGGGCGCTGGATTTTTACGTATTAAAGATGGAGAAAATCCCTTGGACGATTCTTCTGTCCATCCAGAACGTTATGCCGTGGTAAAACAAATGGCAAAAGACCAAAAAGCGGATGTAGTACAAATCGTTGGTAACAAATCACTCTTAAAGGAAATAGACCTCCAAAAGTATCGTGCAGAGGAGTTAGGGATACCTACTTTAGAAGATATTTTGGCCGAGTTGGAGAAGCCAGGATTAGACAGGCGCGAAAAGGCTAAGGTCTTTACTTTTGACCAAAATATCCGTTCTATAGAAGACCTAAGAGAAGGACAATTATTACCAGGAATCGTCAATAACATTACCAATTTCGGCTGTTTTGTTGATATTGGTATCAAAGAAAGCGGGCTTATCCATGTCTCCAATCTATCCGATGGTTTTGTAAAGGATATTAGCGCCCATGTCAACCTACATCAGCAAATTATAGTTAAAGTATTGACCGTGGATATTCCCCGAAAACGGATTCAATTGGCGATGCATAAGAAGTAGTCTTTGGCAATGCAAAATACAAAATCAAATAAATGCAAGCGTCTATGTGTTTATTAAAAAAAGATTCTTTACACCTTATATTTTCGAGCGACGAAGCAATCTATTGCTTAAAAATATGTTGACTTCAAACTAACACCGTAGTGCCTCAAAGTAATGAAGGTTGCATTCAGAATACGAATTACACTCAATTCTGGGCTCGAAACAAACGATCATTAATACTGCTACCCAGTCCCTCCTCGGGGAAACGCTCGGCGATAATCAAATCAAGATTCAATTCATCAAGTTCATGCAAGGTGGCAAACAATGCTTTTGCGGATTCTTCCATATTTCTGGTTGGCGACAAAACTTTGATGATTTGTGCTCCTGAAAAATCATCTGCATAAAAGGAAAGTATTCCAATACGTTTATCAGTATGAATATCAAGACTTTTTTGAATATCATCACTAATCATTAGAGGTGTACTTGGAGAATAGTGTTTTAAAAGCATCCCGGGTGCCTGAGGAGCGGTTTCATTTTCTGTTAGCAAAGTTACTTTTCCTACAACAGCTTCAATAGCCTCAATGGAAATACCGCCTTTACGGTATACAACGGGATGTTCTCCATTAAAACCTACAATAGTTGATTCTAAGCCTACATTACAGGAGCCGCCATCTAAAATGGCAGGAATACGGTCACCAAAATAATGCGCTACGTGTTGGGCAGAAGTAGGGCTTACCCTTGTAAACGGATTAGCGCTAGGTGCCGCCAAAGGAAAGTCCAAACCTTTCAATAATTCAAGGGTTACTAGATGGTTGGGCATACGCACACCAACAGTAGATTTGCCAGCTGTAATAATATCCGGTACTGAATCATTTTTTGATAAGATTAAGGTCAAAGCTCCCGGCCAAAATACCTTTGCCAGTTGCATGGCTTTATCCGGAATGTCGTTTGCCAAATATTGCAATTGTGCGATATCATGAATATGTACGATCAAGGGATTAAAAAGTGGCCTGCCTTTCATTTCAAAAATTCGCTGCACCGCTTCTTTATTAAAAGCATTCGCTGCTAGTCCATATACCGTTTCGGTAGGTATGGCGACCAATTTATTGTCTTTCAACAACTGTTGGCAAAAAGCGATATCTGTGGTAATAGCATTCTGCATGACTGCAAAGGTAGTGTAGGATTTTGAAATATTGTCAGCGCGACTAAAAGACTACTTCGTTGCCCCTGCCAATAGAGTTGATTAGGTTTATCTTTGTAGGCCATGCTCAAAATTGCTTACCACCCCATTTACCAGCACCCACTGCCTGAAGGACATCGCTTTCCCATGTTGAAGTATGATTTATTGCCCAAGCAATTGTTACACGAAGGTACTTGTGAGCAAGCAAATTTCTTTGAACCGGAAATCCCAAATGATAAATATATCGTTGCGGTACATGATTCTGAGTATTTCTATGACTTGTTGAACATAAAGATTCCTCACAAGCAAGCTCGAAAAATAGGATTCCCGTTAACCGAAGATTTGGTAGCGCGAGAGCGTATTATAGCGGATGGCACTATGAAAGGGTGCGAATTTGCTTTAGAATATGGAGTTGCCATGAATATTGCTGGAGGCACACACCATGCGTTTACCGATAGGGGAGAGGCGTTTTGTATGCTAAACGACCAAGCCATTGGTGCTCGTTACTTACAGGCTAAAAATTTAGCTAAAAAAATACTAATTGTAGATTTGGATGTACATCAGGGAAATGGAACCGCAGAGATTTTTCAGGATGATACTTCCGTATTTACTTTTTCCATGCACGGTGCAGCAAATTATCCTTTCAAGAAGGAAAAATCAGATTTAGATATTCCATTAGCAAAAGGCACGAACGATTCCGAGTATTTATCCATCCTAAAAAAAACCCTCCCAAAACTGATAGAGCAAGAACAGCCAGACTTCATTTTTTACCTTTGCGGGGTGGATGTTATTTCTACGGATAAATTAGGCACTTTGGGACTCACAGTTAACGGTTGCAAACAACGAGATGCCTTTGTGCTTGAGGCCTGTTATCAACTTCAAATTCCAGTGCAATGTAGTATGGGAGGCGGCTACTCACCGGACATCAAGACCATTGTAGATGCACATGCCAACACGTTTAGAGTGGCGCAAGACATCTATTTTTAGTTATTTTTTTAGAGCTAATTACCCCTTCTTATTTTGCAAAATAAATATAGATACCAACTACAATGACCACAATTGTTAAGCCCACTTGTTTTACGTACTTGTAAGGTTCAATACTCACTTGCTTCGTATATTGAAGCTCAAAAGCTTCTTTTCTAGGCTTAAAGTATCCTATAATGAGCATGATGACGATATTTGAAACAAATAAAATCGCCATTACATGCAAAAAGTGAGGATAGGCATCCGCTTCTACCATAGCTAGTTCCGCGGCATCGGTTACGCCCGCTTGCTTTGCCTGTTCAATTGCAGCATCGACAAAATTTGGTTGTAGAATAAATTGGCTTAAACAATATAAAAGAGACCCGGTGACTATACCAACTTTAGCAGCTATTGCAGGAACTCGTTTTGTGAGATAACCCACTACAATTATGGTGAATATTGGAATACTATAAATACCATTTATTTCCTGAAGATAGTTGAACAAACTGCCCGCATTGGCAATGAGCGGTGCAATAAACATAGCGGCAAGTGCCAAACAAACACCAAAGATTTTACCATATTTTACAACGGTTACTTCGTTTGCATCTTTATTAATATGTTGTTTATATATGTCTATTCCGAATAAGGTAACAGAACTGTTTAGTACGCTATTAAAAGAGCTTAGAATAGCTCCAAACAATACCGCGGCAAAAAAACCAATCATTGGTTTTGGTAATACTGCCCTGACTAATTCTGGATAAGCAAGGTCACTAGAAGCCAAGCCACCTTCAAAATAATGATAGGCTATCATTCCTGGTAACACCAATATTAAAGGGCCTAATATTTTAAAGAAAGCAGCTAACAATAATCCTTTTTGTCCTTCGGCTAAGTTTTTGGCCCCTAAAGCTCTTTGTATAATTTGCTGATTTGTACCCCAATAAAAAAGTTGTACTAACATCATTCCGGTAAAAATGGTTAAAAAAGGTACTTCTTGGCCATGTTCACCGGTAGAATCAAAACGTTCTGGATTCGTTGTCATAAGCAAATCCAATCCTTCAAATACACTTCCGTTCCCGATTGCCATTAATCCAAAAACAGGAATTAATATACCGCCGATCATTAAACCTATAGCGTTTATACTATCGGAAACGACTACGGCCTTTAATCCTCCAAAAACAGCATAAACAGAACCTATAAGACCAATACCCCAAATACAGCAAACCAATGCGGTCTTCTCAGAAATATCAAACATGCCAGGTATATCAAACATACCGCTAATAGCTACTGATCCGGAATACAAAATTACGGGTAACAATACGACCACATAGCCAGTTAGAAACAGTCCAGAGGTTAGGGTTTTTGTAGTTACATCAAATCTATCTGCAAGAAATTGCGGCACTGTTGTAAGCCCTCCTTTTAAATACCTAGGCAATAAAAGTACTGCCGTAACCACCATCGCAATAGCAGCTAGTGTTTCCCATGCCATTACGGACAAACCATCCTTATAAGCACTACCGTTTAGTCCTACGATTTGTTCTGTGGAAAGATTTGTTAATAAGAGCGAGCCTGCTATTACGCCAGCCGTTAGACTTCTTCCTCCTAGAAAATAACCATCCGATGATTTTTCGTTAGTTGATCGCGTAGCGTACCAAGCAATAATAGCCACTAAGGAGGTGAACCCTATAAAAGAAAAGACTGCAAGAAAATCCATAAAATATTGGTTGTTTGGTTATTGGCTTTTATTTCTTTAAAATCGAAAGTTATTTAATACTGTTTCAATTAAATAATTTGATGCACTAATATAACACATACAAAAGAAGCAGACCAGTTTTCATTTAAATATTGACTGTTCTCGCCGCTAAAGAATACCTCATAGTAAACATCAATATCCAATCTATACTGGAAAAAGCAAAAACTATCCCTACTTTTAAACATCAACCAATAAAAATTATAATGCAAAAAATAGAAGCACTTCTATCTTTGTTACTTTTTATGATACCGACTACCCAATAAAAGGAGCTAAAACCTTCTTTTCTGGCGGAGCCGGATTATCCAGTACTGCTAAAGATTATGCGACCTTTTTACAGTTATATCTCAACCAAGGAGAACTCAACGGAGTGCGACTCCTTAGCCGAACCACTATAAGTAGCATTATGAGTAATCAAATAGGCGCCATTTGGGACGGTGAAAAGCACTATGGACTTGCATTTGAATTAATCAATGAAAAAGGAGCTGCTATGGGTGGCTTAGGTAGCGAAGGTACGTTTGCTTGGGGGCGCTATTTTAATACCCAATATTTTACAGACCCATCCGAAAATATCATTGGCATACTAATGAAACAAACACAAGGCCCATTGAATGATGAGACAGGATGGAAATTTAGACAAATGGTCTTTGCCGCAGTGGATGATTGAAACGCGATTGTAGATTTAATTAGAATGTTCTAAATAGTAACCATAAATACATAGTATCGGGAACTTCGTTATTTACGCACGCGTATGTGTCTTCTTTTATTTTTCACTTATGGTTTATGAAGAAAAGAGGTAAGCTAACAAAATGCTTCCCAAATTTTATCTACAATGGTCTGTGCCAACTTCTCTTTGCTTTCAATAGTCCAGCCGGCCACATGCGGGGATAGGAGTACATTATCCATTTTTAAAAGTTCTTCAAGGGCGATAGGCATATTATCCTTGCCATGGTCAGTTTTGAACATATCTTCAAAGGATGCTTTTTCATACTCTAGAACATCCAAGCCTGCACCAAGAATTTTGCCGCTATTTAAGGAGGCTACTAGGTCTTCCGTTCGAATACATTTTCCCCTAGCAGTATTTAATATCCAGAACGGATGGTGGAATTTTCCAATAAACTCCGAATCAATCATTCCTATAGTTTCCTTTGTTTGAGGAACATGTAGGCTTAGTATCTCTGCTTTTTGAAATAGTTCTAGAATGCCCACTTGGCGAGCGTTTTCATCTTCAATACCGCCTTTAATATCATAACAAATAATTTCTACATCAAAGCCTTTAAGCTTTTTTGCAAAGGCTTTTCCCATATT
>JBLICT010000095.1:0-11295 GCA_047632415.1 Maribacter sp. | reverse complement strand
CTGCTCTTTTGTTCTTTCGTTATAACTAATATAAATTAATCAAAGACAAACTTAGGATGGCTATAAGTAATTGCTGGTTCTCATATACTTCTGAAAATCTTCGCAACTACCCCTAGCCGAGACGCTATCCAAGTTTCCTAAAAATCCTCTTCATTTCCTCACTCACCCTTTTCTGAACTACCTTCCCATAATATTCCTGCGTTATTTGTATGCTGGTATGTCCTAACAGTTCACTAACTATCTCCATAGGGACATCATTATAAAGTAGTACGGTGGACGCAAAGGTCTTTCTAGCGATGTGTAATTATTCATTACCTTAGAGAAGGACAACCTATCAATAAACCTATGATCAAATTCTTTCGCAAAATCCGCCAACGATTACTGACTGAAAACAAATTCAGTAAATATCTGCTTTATGCCATTGGTGAGATTGTGCTGGTCGTGATTGGCATTCTGATTGCTTTACAGATTAATACTTGGAATGAAGAGCAAAAGGTGAGAGTATTGGAAAGAGAAACTTTGGTAGAGATTTTGGAAAATATTACCGAAATAGAATCAGATCTTACCGAATCGCTTGAAAGAATCATTTTTCTCAATATGTATACCGATAGTGTTCTTACTCTGATAGAGACTAAAGTCAATAAACCATGGATACTTGAAAGAACTCTACATAAAGCCTTTATGCATGCTGATGGTCAGATTCAAATAAAAAAAGTGGGATATGAGACTCTTAAAAATCGGGGAGTCGATATTGTCCTAAATAAGGAACTCAAGAATAGCATTCTTCATTTATTTGAAGACGCATATGTGTTAATGAGTAATTCGTTCAAATGAAAAATAGACGGTAATATTAGCGACTATTTGCTTACAAACTTTAACCCGTCTCCATCTGAAGGCGGAATACTATATTCTCCTTACGTTTATGATTTCGTGATTTCAGATAATTATTTCAATTCCTTAATGCAAACTCATCAACTCCAAAGAAATTATTTTCATAATGTTATATCAAATGCTCTTAAAGATACCAGAAAAACAAAAGCACTTGTGACTACAGAACTAAATATCAAAAATCCTTAGATAATCTCTTTCTAATGTAAAATTAGTAAAAAATTCCTAACTGAAAACAAGCTTAGCAAATACCTATTGTATGCCATTGGGGAGATTGTGTTGGTTGTAATTGAAATTTAACTCTACCCCAACCACCCTTCTCTATCTAGGCTCCTGTACTGGATTGCTTCCCCAATATGATTCCCATCCAACTTTTCTTCATTGGCTAGATCTGCAATGGTGCGTGCTACTTTTAAAATACGATCGTAAGCACGAGCAGAAAGATTCAACCGCTCCATAGCAGTTTTTAACAAGACTTTTGAGGCTTCATCTAATCGGCAATATTCACGGATTTGTTTCGTGTTCATCTGGGCATTATAGTGCACGTTTTCAAGTCCTTCGAAGCGTTGCGTCTGAATTTCTCTACCAGCCGTAACACGCTTTCGTATGTCTACACTACTTTCCCCTTTTCGGTCTTCAGAAAGTTTTTCAAAAGGCACAGGTGTTACTTCGATATGAATATCGATGCGGTCTAACAACGGACCTGAAATCTTGCTTAAATAGCGTTGCATTTCTGCCGGCGAAGAGGTTACGGGAGCATCCGGATCATTAAAATAACCGCCAGGACTCGGATTCATACTAGCCACTAACATAAAACTACTGGGATAGGTGACGGTGAATCGTGCCCTGGAAATCGTGACGTCGCGATCTTCCAACGGTTGGCGCAACACCTCCAAAACCCCTCTTTTAAACTCTGGCAATTCATCTAAAAATAAAACACCATTATGGGAAAGGGAAATTTCTCCCGGCTGCGGATAGGAACCGCCGCCGACCAAGGCAACATCTGAAATTGTGTGATGTGGACTACGAAAAGGTCGCTGATTCATCAATCCCATATTTTTAATTTTACCAACAACACTATGAATTTTTGTTGTTTCCAGAGCCTCATGTAGGGTCATTGGGGGTAGGATTGATGGGAGTCGTTTCGCCAACATGGTTTTACCAGCACCTGGAGGCCCAATAAGAATAACATTATGACCACCAGCCGCCGCAATTTCCATGCAGCGTTTAATACTTTCTTGGCCCCTAACATCGGAAAAATCAAATTCTGGAAAATCTAAGCTTTTATAAAATTCCGCGCGTGTATCTATGATTGTCTCTTCCAAAGGTGTTCCTTGGTCAAAAAACGCTAACACCTGTTTGATGTTATCTACACCGTACACCTTTAAATCGCCTACAATGGCTGCTTCCTTTGCATTTTGACTAGGGAGAATAAAACCAACAAAACCTTCTTCTTGTGCTTTTATGGCTATGGGTAAGGCACCTTTAATCGGTTGTAAACTACCGTCCAGGGATAATTCTCCCATGATGATGTATTTCGCTATTTCCTTCGATTGTATCTGACTGGATGCTGCCAAAATACCCAATGCCAAGGTAAGGTCATACGCAGAACCCTCTTTACGGAGGTCCGCTGGGGCCATATTTATTGTAATTTTTTTACCTGGGATTTTATAACCGTTATTCTGAAGCGCTGCAGCAATCCTATAGTTACTCTCTTTAATTGCATTGTCCGGTAATCCTACAAGATGATAACCTATGCCTTTATCTATATTTACCTCTACTGTTATCGTAGTCGCCTCCACTCCAAATACGGCACTCCCATAGATCTTCGTAAGCATTTTTATTCCTTTGGACTAAAAATAAGGATTTCTGAGGAGTTTTGGATTTCTTCTTTGTTCATCATCATTTTACGGAATTTACCATCGATAAACAGTTGAGCCTGATCTTTATAATGCGTACTGAAAGGATTCCCAGATTGTCCGGTTGGTAGGATGCTTACGCTGTTTTCCACATCAGAGAAATCAATAACCCTTCGCGTAGATGGGCCGGAGCTTACTTTATAACTTCCCGTTCCGTCGTAATTAAAATACATGTTGTTTATGACCTCTCTTGTTCCATCTATTGGAAATGGTCCTACATTAAAAAAAGATTTTAAAGCAGCTACTTGTCCGATGGGGTGTGGATGTTCTAAGGTGTGTACCTTATCCCATGTCCATTTGGAACTATCGCTACCAAAATCGTTCTCCAAAGAGGTAACGGCCTTTAAAAATGCATCTTGTATGATCAGATTCGCTGTTTCTATAGTTTCAGGCGTATGTACATTATCAAACCAAACGGAATTCGTATTGCTTGCCATGGGCGCAATCAGGCGTTTGTGCAGGTGTGTACTTAAAAACTGCTCAAATAAAGTATCTCCAAGTTCGTCCTTAAAGGTATTTTGTAAAAAATAATATTCCCATCTCGTATACACCGTGGCGGCGATACTTTCCAAAGGATAGTCACCAGCCCAGGTATTGATCTCGTCCAATACTTTAAGCTGTTCCTGCGTTAAAAGCGATGCATCTATCTGCTTGACTAAATCACTTACTATGGAAGGATTTACAGAAGAAGTAATATCTAACATCATTTCACTCACACTGTCTATATCCCAGTCATTCTTTGGTGCTACTAAGTTCACAATACGTTTCCCCCTATTTTCTGGCAAATAATAACCTGGGTATAACATTCCGGCGATAGAATCGGGTTGGTTATTAGCGGAATACACATAGTTCCATGGTGGATTCACAGCCTGCGGATTTTGAGAAAAGTCTAATAGTTTTTTGTTTATCGGTAAACCTGTGTTCGGTTCAAAAACCAATTTTGTATTGATGCTATCCGGTATTTCATAAAGCTGTGCACTCGCAAACCAACCTACATTCCCTTCAGCATCGCCGTACATAATATTTAGTCCGGGGGCATGAATTTTCGGTAAAGCAGTATAAAACTCTTTTAGGTTAGTAGCTTGACTGATACCGTAAAAGGCATCGATAACCTCGTTTTCCATTTGGGTGTACACCCAAGACATGGCAATCGGACGCTCTCCTGTAACTTGATCTGCAATACCGTTTAGTATAGGCCCGTGAACCGATTTTTTAAACGAAAAAGCTACGTTATCAGCATCCTTTACTATTATGGTCTTATTAATGATTTCATAGGATGTCCAACCTGTTGCCGTTTTGTATTCATTTTCGTTGGTAGGATTATTCTCTTCAAAATAAAAATCTACATCGTCATTCTCGAACATCGTCATCCCATAGGCCAAATTTCGGTCGTGCCCCAAAACAGGAAAAGGAATTCCCGCCATATGGTATCCATATTTAGAATAGGTAGGTGTCTCTATATGCGCTTCATACCAAACTGAGGGTTGCGCAAACCCAATATGAGGATCGTTCGTGAAAATTACTTTTCCGTTTTTAGTTTTTTCAGGTGCCAAAACCCAGCTATTACTCCCTTCTAAGAGTGGAAGGTTTAGTTTACCAAGCGCTTTGGAAACCAAAGCGGTGACTGTATTTTGAACAGAATCGGGAGCTGTGGGCGGATAATTCTTAATCCACTCGGAATCCGGACTTGAGTCTATTCCCAAATCTACTAGATATTCCTTACCTAACTTGTCCTTGATATTGGTAAGAAAAGGATCCGTTTTATGTGCCATAGCAAAACTAAAGGCCATATAGCCCATGGTATTGTACATGTCCTTTAATGTAAAGTCAGATTTATCAATACCTGTCAGGTAAAATTCAACAGGTGTTGGCCCTTCGGCTATAAATTGATTAACACCATCCAAATAGGCTTGTGCTACCTGTACCGCTTCTTTATTTAGGTCCAATTTTGAAACGGTTACCATAGAAGCGTCATCAATTCCTAGCGCAAGAAAAAATTTATCTGTCCCCAACAAATCGGTTCCAAATACTTCTGAGAGTCCACCACTGCCAATCCTGCGCAGCAGCTCCATTTGCCAAAGTCGGTCTTGGGCATGCACGTACCCTAATGCTCTAAAAGCATCTTTCTCTGTAGTGCCGTAAATATGGGGAATACCATAGGTATCGTAATACACTTGTACCTCATTCTCTAGTTCTACCAGTGTTTTAGTACCGGAATAATCTGGTTTAAGGGTTTGCACGAAGATGATCCCGGTAATAGCTAGTATCACTACTAACACCAGTAAAAGGAGTCCGATTTTCTTTAAAATTTTCATATCTGTTCTTGGGGGATTTCGACCTCAAGATATGATTATTTTTATTAAAAAAAACCCTGTAGCTCTTTAATTTATCAACGAATAATTGCTGTCACCTTATTCCTGAGGCTACTTATTAAAATTATCTAGACCTTCCAAAAGCCATAATCTATAGGTATCCGCATCGCTATTTTGAATAGACGTGTTAAGCACTTCTAAATCCGGGGAAAGTAGCACATAAAAGGGTTGGGAGACCGCATTGAAATTAATATCCTGAAAGGTTCCCCATTTCTGTGCAATATTCTCTATGCGCTTTACACGACCGGAATCATATTGAAAATCGAACTGCTCTGCTTCCGGAAGTTCTTTTCGGTCATCCACATACAGCGAAATCAGCACATAGTCGTTTTTTAAGATTGGAAAAATTTCCGGTTCGCTCCAGACGTTTTCCTCCATTTTTCTGCAATTGACGCAGGCCCATCCGGTAAAATCCAATAAAATGGGTTTGTTATTTTCTTTGGCATATGCCAAGCCGGATTCAAAGTCCTTAAAGCAATCTATACCCAGTGGGCAATCGCTTTCCTGTTCGAAAATACTATAGAATTCAGGTGGTGGAAAACCACTCAACAATTTAAGGTTGGTCACATTACTCACACCAAGAATAAGATATAGGCTGAAAGCTGCACTTAGGAGACCTGTAATTTTTCTACCCAAGCTCAATTTCGCCTTTGGCCCATCATGTGGGAAACGTAAAACACCAAATAAATAGAGAGTCATAAGCAATCCTAATACGATCCAAATACCAAGGAATACCTCTCTTTTTAGAATGCCCCAATGGCCAACTAAATCAGCATTGGAAAGGAATTTTAGGGCAAGTCCTAGCTCTAAAAATCCGAGTACTACTTTTACAGTAGTCATCCAACCACCAGATTTTGGTAGGGAATTTAACCAAGCCGGAAACAAGGCGAACAGGGCAAATGGCAAGGCCAGCGCAACACCAAAACCTGTCATACCTGCGGTAAGGTTAATAGCCACATCACCTTCTGCCAAAGTTGTACCGCCCAGCAGGCCTCCCAATATAGGCCCTGTACAGGAAAAGGAAACGATAGCAAGCGTTACGGCCATAAAAAATATACCTAAAGCGCCGCCTACCTTTGAAGAGGCAGCATCCATCTTATTGGCCCATGAACTGGGCAAGGTCAATTCATAATATCCAAAAAAGGAAAAAGCAAAGAATACGAATATGGCGAAGAAAGCCAGATTCAGCCATATATTGGTGGCTATGGTATTCAGAATTTGTGAATCTACGGAATCAAACAAATGGAAGGGCAGACTTAACAAAAAGTATATCAGCACTATAAAAAATCCATATAACAGGGCATTGCCGATACCTTTGGACTTTGTCTGCGATTGTTTGGTAAAGAACGATACCGTTAATGGAATCATGGGGAAGACACACGGGGTTAAAAGGGCAATGAGTCCGCCTAAAAATCCCAATGCAAAAATGACCCATAAACTGGTGCTTGCGCCAATGTTTTCCTGTCCCTGAGTGAGTAACTCCTTGTTCTTTAGGTCTAATTTTAAACCTGCAGAAAGTGCCTTACTACGGTCATCTATAGCTACCGTTTCATTGACTACCGCTTCTCCGTTCAAAGAAAAAACAAAATCAATATCGGCAGGAATACAAACCTCTTTACAGACCTGATAAAATAGATTGACTTTTATTTGGGAAATATCGGGATTTAAGAGTTTTATCCGTTGCGTAAAAATAGCTTCCTTCTTAAAAAAGGTTTCATTTACCTCAAAAATATCACTGAATTCAGTACTAGTTTTACTTTCTTGAGATTCGCCAATAAGCTCGTAATCCTTGCCTACTTCTTTGTAATCAAATTCACTAGGCAGGGAACCTCCTTCCGAAGTAAACTGGGAATACACATGCCAACCTTCAAAAATTTGACCTTTTACAATCAATTCGTACTCCGTATCGGAGATTTGCTGCACATTGGTTTCCCAAATTACAGGGTTTTCATCATCTTGGGCTATCCCAAAAAACGGTAAAACAAAAAACAAAAAAGATAGTAGTACTATTCTCATAATTTCACTTCAATTCTTAAAATAGCTTTTGTATTGGGCTGCACTTTAAAACGCTCATCTGCCCTTTTTCCTATAATCCATACAATATCCTCGCCAGAACATAAGAGCCATTGCCTGTCTTTTAGGGCTACTGGAACTTTTTCATCCTTAAAAAATTTTGCCAATTTCTTTTTCCCTTGTAAACCCAATGGGTAAAAATAGTCGCCTTTATTCCATTTCCTTACCTGTAACGGATACTTTAACGCATTTTTATCAACATAAATTATAGCTGATGTGTTTTCATTTCTTTCGGGTACGTCTAAAAATTCCAACCCAATAGGCAATATAACACTATTGTCGTCTTGTAATATGGTATAGGCGTCAGCTTCGTCTTTTTCTTTATCTAATGGAGAAAGCCATAGAAAACCCCTATCCTTCAATAAGGTATGTGTTTTGGATTCGATGCATTTACCACTCATGGCATCCAACAAATCCCTGAGATTTTCCCATTCGGTAAAGCCAAATTCCTGAAAGAGTCCATACAAATAACCCTCTAAGGGATGCAATTTTTTCAACTTCGAAATGGATATTTTCGATAATCCATTTTGTTGCACGAACAAGGCTTTTTGAAGCTCTGCCAGTTGATTTTTGGCGATAGCCGCCGACTGATACAAATACGCTGTGCTCTTTTTAAAATTTTCTAAAAAATTAGGATGAAGTTCTTTAAGCACGGGTACCAATTCTAAACGGATTTTGTTCCTTAAATACTTTACATCTGCATTACTGGCATCCTCTCGCCATGCTAAGTCATTTAATTTTGCATAGGCCAAAAGCTCTGCTCGAGAGTACTTTAAGAGTGGACGCGCAATGGTCTCCGTATGTTCGGGTATTCCTGTGAGTCCATCTATTCCCGTACCTCTAGAAAGATTGATTAAAAACGTTTCCAAATTATCATCCAAATGATGCGCCGTAAGGACTTTAGTAAAACCATGTATTTTCATAAGCCCATGAAACCATGTGTATCTCAATTCTCGCGCCGCCATTTGTACGGAAACCTTTTGTTGGTTTACATAGCCAAGCGTATCAAAATGGGTATTGAAAAATACTTTACCTAATTGCTTAGCCACGTGTTCTACATATACCTCATCAGCATCACTTTCCAAGCCACGCAGTCTAAAATTACAATGTGCAATGGCAATATCCATCCCAATAGTGTGACAAAGATGAGTTAACACCACACTATCCAATCCTCCGCTACAAGCAACTAACACCCTATCTTTCAACAACGAAGGAAAATTTGAGGCGATATGGGATTTAAAATCGGTACGCATTTGGCAAAGGTAGGATTTTTAAAAGATGTTAGACATGAGATTTGAGCCGTGAGCATTGAGATTTGATACAAGAGACAGTATGTACTTGTTTAGTAGGTAGTAAAAAGTAATCCGTTGTTCGTCTTTACGATGAGCGAACCTTTCGATTTAAGCCATGAGCGAAGGTTATTGCGACATGGTAATTTATTTGACTTGAATTTATGTTTGGTTTAGTATTTAAACCTACTCCTCCAACACCTGACGCATGGCCTTCGCCTTTAATAAACACTCCTGATATTCCTTCTCGGGAACAGACTTGGCCGTAATGGCACTACCTACAGCATAGGACACATATTGCTTGGTTTCATTGTAAAGAATACTACGGATAACCACGTTGAAATCAAAATCGCCCTTAGGGGTAAAATAACCTACTGCCCCGCTATACAGGCCGCGCTTAAAAGATTCCAATGCCTCTATAATTTTCATGGCAGAGACTTTTGGTGCTCCGGTCATACTGCCCATGGGGAAAGTTTCCCTTACCAATGAAACAACATTTTTATCGGTTGCAACTGTTGCCGATACCGTGGAGATCATTTGATGCACCTGCTCAAAAGAATAAATTTTACATAATTCTTCTACCACTACACTGCCCTTTAGCGCACTTTTAGAAAGGTCGTTGCGCACCAAGTCTACAATCATAATATTTTCTGATCGCTCTTTTTCATCGGTTTGTAATGCTTGGATTAAACGAGCATCGATTTCCTCTTCCTTAGAACGTGGCGCGGTTCCTTTAATAGGTTGAGAAATTATTTTTGAACCTATTTTCTTCAGGTACCGCTCCGGACTGGCACACATCAAATATTTATCGAACAGTTTTAGATAGGTGGCAAAAGGCGGTTTGGAAATGGCATTGAGCTTTTTGTATGTTTTTACCGCATCAATCTTTAAATCTTCGGCATAAAATTCCTGACAAAAATTAGCCTCATAAATATCGCCTTGATGAATATGGCCCAACATTTGGTTCACCTTAGAAAAATACTCATCCTTAAAAATTCGCATTTTAATATGGACATTGCCATCGGTGGCCTTGGTATTACCTTGTTGTAAGGTTCCATTGATTAGCACTTCAAAATCCGTCAAAATTTCATCAGCTACCATATTCAAATAGATAAAATCGACTTCATTCCCTTGTATCCGTATTATTTTTTTGGGTTGAAAAAAATAGAGCTCGGGGAATTCTAAACCATCGTAGTTTTCGGAGGACAAGAACTCGGTATCGTTTTTAAGGTCGTAGGACAGATAACCAAAAATCCAATCGGTTACTTGCGATTGATATTCTGCTAACTCGGAAAATCCGTGCTGGGCATCGGTAGAAATTCCTGTTAATCCATCTACGGCCAAGAGTCCGTCAAAAGAACTATACGTTCCAGTATGCCCATTACTATCCAACCACGCAACCTCATCGTATTGGCGCGACCACTCTAAAAGATTATCCTTAAAATTTTGAATATCGGAAACGGTATAACGAACAGTTTTTCTCAACTACTATCGGATTGCATCTAAGAAAGCTTGCACCTTTTCTGAATGTTCTGAAGCCAATTGCGCATTTAAAATGCCTTTTCCCATATCAAAATTATCCGAAAAACTGGGTAATGAAAAGGTATCTGTGACCAATGCACCAAAGCGTGAAAGCAATTTCTCACTTATTTCTAGGGAACTCTGGGCTCCGCGTTTTCCGCCTGATGTAGCCATTAAAAACACTTTTTGATCCCTGATAAAATCCTTATCCACTCTGGACAACCAATCGACTAGATTTTTAAAATAAGCCGATGGATTACTGTTATGCTCGTTAACGGCGATGATAATGCCAGAAGCCTTTTGTATGTCTTCCTTAAACGCAACTAGTTCGTTAGAAAAGCCATGCTCCTTTTCATAATCCTCACTATACATAGGAAAAGGATAGTTGGAAAGGTTTATTAACCGAAGTTCCTGTTGGGTTATTAAAGAGGCAGTATAACGCACCAATTTATAATTTATGGAAGTTGATGAATTACTACCTGCAAATCCTAATATATATGACATATAAATAATTTTTTCCAATAACGAAAATACCCCAAATACCATTGAGTTGCCAGTATTTTATCTAATTTCGCTCCGCGAAACGTCCAAACCGACTCGTAATGAAGTATATAGCTTTAGAATGACCAAAGTAATCCCAAAAAATACAAGGTTATATTTTGTTGATGCCATACGTGCATGGGCAATCCTTATGATGCTTCAAGGTCACTTTATAGACGGACTTTTGGACAATGCGTTCCGGGACGACAGTAACATACTTTTTACTATTTGGAAATATTTTAGAGGTATTACTGCACCGGTATTCTTTACCGTTTCGGGTTTCATATTTACTTATTTGTTGATTAAAGCACCCGAAAAAGGCTGGGATAACCCAAGGGTAAAAAAAGGAATTAGACGCGGTTTTGAATTATTGATTATTGGTTATTTACTTCGCTTGAATCTTTTTGGACTTTTTAAGGCCGAAGTCTACGATTCTTTTTATCTAGTGGACGTATTGCACTGTATTGGACTATCCATACTAGGCATTATTGGGATTTATATTTTATCTGGTAATCTAAAAAAATGGTTGTTGCCTGCTATTCTGGTTGGTACTACAATTGCCTTATTTGCATTTGAACCGTGGTACAAATCTGCTAACTTTCACCTATTACCCCAATGGATTGCCAATTACTTTACCAAGGCAAATGGTTCTGTATTTACTATTTTACACTGGTTTGGATATGCCACTTTTGG